>DAOUGZ010000001.1:0-5617 GCA_034428955.1 Anaerolineae bacterium
CGGGGCTGGTCGCCAAAGCGGCCGCGGTGCTGGGCAAGGAGGAGCTGGCCCGCGAGTATGCAACACTGGCCGACGAGGTGCGCACGGCCATCCGCGAAGAGTACTTTACGCCGCGAGGGCGGCTGGCCATCGACACGCAGACGGCGTTGGTGCTGGCGCTCTTTATGGACCTGGTGCCGGAGGCGCACCGGCCACGGTTGGAGGATGCCCTGCGCAACAAGCTGCTCAAGGACAAGAGGCACCTGACCACCGGCTTTGTCGGCACGGCCTACCTCTGTCGAACGCTCTCGGCCCACGGGGCGAACGACCTGGCCTATACCCTCCTGCTCAATGAGGACTATCCGAGCTGGCTCTATGCCGTCAAGATGGGCGCCACCACCATCTGGGAGCGCTGGAACTCGCTGCGGCCCGACGGCACCATCGGCGACCTGGGCATGAACTCGCTGAACCACTATGCCTACGGGGCCATCGTCGAGTGGATGTTCCGCCACATGGCCGGGCTCAACCCGATGGAGGAGCAGCCCGGCTTCCGCCGCGTGCGCCTGGCGCCCCAGCCGGATAGCCGGCTCAGGTGGGTACGCGCCCGGCTGGACTCGGCCGCCGGCCGCTATGAGAGCGAGTGGTCCATCGGCCAGGAGGGCGAGCTGACCTTCCGCTTCCTCATCCCCTTCAATGCTACGGCCTCGCTGCTCCTGCCCGATGCCGACCTGGGCACGGTGACGGTCAACGGTGGCCCTCTGGCAGAGAGCGGGCTGGCTGCTCAGCAAGCCGGCACGGCCGTGGCGGTGGAGCTGCCGGCCGGGCCGTGGAGCTTTGCCTACAGGCCAACGCGTAGCTACCTCCGGCGCCTGAGCAGCGACACGCCGATAGTCGAACTCCTGGCCAACGTACAGGCCAAGGAGGCGCTGGCCGGCATCCTGCCGGAGCGGCTCGCCAACCCGGATCCGGCCCTGGTGGAGCAGTTCGGCGCCTTGTCGCTGCGCGATCTGGCGCAGAACCCCATGTCTCGCCTGACGCCGGAATTGCTCGACCGCATCGACGAGGCCTTGAAGGGCGTGCCGGTAGAGGTCGAGTAGCGACCCTTCGATGTCCATCACTGTAAGCGCGACCGGGTAATGCGCTTCGCATCTCCCCGGTCGCAGCCCGGCTCCGACCGCAGCGAACGGCGCGGGGCGGCTTGACGCCGCGCGCGGGGTGTGCCAAGATACCTCCACAATAACCCACTAGCGCCCGCTCGTCAGCAAAACGGAGCGGAGGGATCGAGGCATGATGAACACACACGAACTGGCCGGCAAACCGGCCCCACGAGAACTCCTTGTCGATGTATCCCAGCTGGTTTCTGCCTATTATGCCCACAAGCCGGACCCCAACGACCCGGCGCAGCGAGTCTCCTTCGGCACCTCCGGGCACCGGGGCACTTCGCTGGAGGGCAGCTTTAACGAGGACCACATCCTGGCCATCTGCCAAGCCGTCTGCGAGCTGCGGCAGAGCCGGGGCATCAACGGCCCCCTCTTCGCCGGCATGGACACCCACGCCCTGTCGGAACCGGCGATGCACACGGCCATCGAGGTCTTGGCCGCCAACGGCGTTGAGGTCATGCTGCAGACAGGGCTAAGCTATACCCCTACGCCGGTCATCTCCCACGCCATCTTGACCTATAACCGCGGCCGCACGGTGGGGCTGGCTGATGGCGTCGTCATCACCCCCTCCCACAACCCACCAGAAGCCGGCGGCTTTAAATACAACCCGCCGCAAGCCGGGCCGGCAGACACCGAGACCACCAACGCCATCCAAGAGCGGGCCAACGAAATCCTGCGGGGCGGCCTGCGAGAGGTGAGGCGCTGGCCCCGGGAGCAGGCGCTGCGGGCGTCTACGATTCACTGGCACGATTATGTCATGCCCTATATCCGAGACCTGCGCAACGCCGTGGATATGGAGGCCATCGCCGCCGCCGGGCTCAGGATCGGCGTGGACCCCCTCGGCGGCTCCTCGCTGGCCTACTGGGACCCCATCGCTGCGACCTATGGGCTGGGCGTAGAGGTGGTCAACCGCGCCGTGGACCCCACCTTCTCCTTCATGACCGTGGATCACGACGGCCGCATCCGCATGGACTGCTCTTCGCCCTACGCTATGGCCGGACTCATCGAGCTCAAAGAGCGCTTCGACATCGCCTTCGGCAACGACCCGGACGCCGACCGCCACGGCATCGTCACCCGCGCCGGGCTGATGAACCCCAACCACTACCTGGCGACCGCCGTCGAGTACCTCTTTGGGCACAGGCCCGGTTGGAGCGAGAGCGCAGCGGTCGGCAAAACAGTCGTCTCCAGCTCGATGATCGACCGCGTCGCCGCCTCGTTGGGCCGCCCCCTCTACGAGGTGCCGGTCGGCTTCAAGTGGTTCGTGGACGGGCTGCTCAGTGGATCCCTCGGGTTCGGAGGCGAGGAGAGCGCCGGCGCCTCCTTCCTCCGGCGAGACGGCACGGTGTGGACCACCGACAAGGACGGCATCCTGCTCAACCTCCTTGCCGCCGAGATCATGGCCGCCACCGGCCGCGACCCGGCAGAGCAATACGCCGCGCTGGAGGAGCGCTTCGGCCGCTCCGTCTATGAGCGCACCGACGCGCCGGCCAACGCCGCGCAAAAGGCCGCCCTCAAGGCCCTCTCACCGGAGCAGATCGAGGCCGGGGAGCTGGCCGGCGACCCCATCATCGCCAAGCTCACCCGCGCACCCGGCAACGGCGCGCCCATCGGCGGGCTCAAGGTGGTCACGCAGAACGGCTGGTTCGCCGCCCGGCCCTCGGGCACCGAGGACGTCTACAAGATATACGCCGAGAGCTGGCTGGGCCCTGAGCACCTGCGCCGCATCCAAGAAGAGGCGCAAGCCATCGTCGAGGCGGCATTCCAGGCGGTTCGGGTCACGGCGTGAGGGCCGCACAGAACCCGGCACTGCTATCAGCCGGTGCGGTGATCGCCAAAGCGGTAGGCGCTCCAGTGGCAGGCAACCAGCTTTGGCAACCTATGCTCCAACCGGTAACAGGCCGTGCTAATTGCCATGACATCGGAGCGCCGGCCGTCAGCCCGAGTGGCAAAGAGCCAGTAGTCCCTCTCAGTATGAGACCATCGGCGGAACAGGCGCCTCGGTTGGCCGCTTGCCGGGCGCGGCGGTCGGCGCCGGGCCGAGAATCGGCGCCAGCGCCTCAGCGAACCCCGGCGGCACGTCAAAGACGACGCCGCGCTCATGGATGTACACCCGCCCCTCATCCACATGATAGCGGAAGGCGACCCGGTCCCCCTCCTGCATCTCCTCGCCGCCGCCCAGGTCAAAGACGACCAGCACCGTATCCGCATCATCCGCAGGGACCTCCCCCACGCCCAACCGCCGCACCGCCACCGCCGTGTCCAGCGCAGCGACGAGGCGGGCCTGCAGCGCCGGGTCGTGCAGGAGGCCGCCCTCCACGGGCAGGCCCTTGACCCACATGTCCTGCGCCTGAGCAAGCCGGTAGTGCTGGGCCAGGTTGGGCCGCGCGCCCAGAGGGTTGGGGTCGGGCGTAGGGGTGGGGCGCAGGCCGGGGTCGGCAAGGGCCGCCAATGCCGCCTCGCGCTGGTCCAGCGCAAAGACGAGCCCCCACTCGCCAGCGCGCAGGAAGGCACCGATGGGCCGGCCCTCGGCTACGAGCACCGTCGCCGTCAAGCCGCGCGGGTCGAGCAGGTAGTGGAGGTAGAGCGCGGGCTGCCCGGCGTGAGGCGCCCAGTCGAGCCCGATGGCGCGCGAGGCGGCGACCCAGGCCTGAGCGTCGGCGCCGCACGCGATGGCCTCGGCCGTGGCCAGGGCCTGCAGGCGGACGGTATCCGGCTCGCCCACCGCCCAGCCATACCGGGCCAGGAGCGCGCCCGCCAGGCCCCGCAGGTCGGGCGCCGCAACGATGCCGCCGACGAACGCGTCAACCGGCTCTCCGCTCCGCGCCTTGAGGGGCACATCGGCGGATTGCACCACCCGGCCGTCGCGGACTAGCCACTGCCCCTGCGCGCCGCCTACAGGGCGGAAGGAGCGGTCGCCCTGCTCAAAGTGTTCCGAGCCGGCGCCGTAAAAGCTGCGCAGGAAGAGGATGTACTCCTCGCCGGGCACCAGCGGCGGGTCATTCAGCAGCGCCGGTGCGTCGGGCGGCACCTGGATCAGCCGCAGCTCGGCCTGCGCCGGGTCCACCCCCAGCCGGTTGAGAAGGATCTCCTCGATGGCCAGCTCGCCCGGGCCCATGGCCCGCCCGCGCACCGTCAGGTCCGTCGCCGCGAGCAGGGTGGCCAGGTCCGGGAAGACCTCGGGCGTGACCCAGGAGGCCGAGCTCACTGGCTGGTCCGCCGCCGCGGCGGGCGTTGGCGCCGTCCGCCGCAGCGCATGCAGCCGCGCCGCGCCCAAAGACACGAGGGCCACAACCACCACCCCCGCCACGGCCAGCCGCAGCGGCGACCAACTTGTGCGGCGCGCCCCGCGCTGCACCTGCGCCTCCACGCCCGGCCAGACGTCCACCGTATCGGGTATCATCTGCGCCGCCTTGCTCTCCAGCGCCGCGGCGATCTCTCGCTCGTTCATCGCGCCCTCCTACTAGAGTATTGCTCCTATGGCCTCCCCCACCCGCTGAGCCAGGCGCGCAGGCGCTCCCTCGCCCGATGCAGGCGCCAGCGCACGGTGGATGGTGGAGCATCGCTCTGCTCCGCGATCTCGGCATCGCTCAGGCCGGCGTAGTAGCGCAAGACGACGGCCGCCCGCTGCTCGGCAGACAGGCGCTGCAGCGCCTCCCACACCGCCTGCGCCCGCTCGGCCTCTTCCAGGGCCCGTTCGGGCCCGGGCGTGGGATCGGCGAGCAGGCCGGCCAGGCGGGCGCAGGCCTCATCCACGGCCTCCAAAGAGACCATGCGCCGGCCCCGCTCCAGCGCCTTGAGGGCATCGTTGGCCACACTGCGCAGGAACCAGGGGGCAAAGGGGCGCCCCGGTTCGAACTGGCCGATGCGCTCGTAGGCGCGGATAAAGGCCTGCTGCACAATCTCCTCAGCCAACGAGCGGTCGCGCACGATCAGGTAGGCCGTGCGCACCGCCCGCACCTGGTGCGCGCGAACCAGCACCTCCAGGCCGGCGATGTCGCCCCCTTGCGCCCGGGCGATGGCGTCTCGCTCGTCCATATGCGTGTTCGTCCTTGGCGATGCAGCGGTTTCCGGAAACCCTCAATGTATCTATCCGTGAGGGAGGCGAAATGTTTGAGGAAGGGACGGCGCTATTGCCCTGCAGATGAAAGACGCTCCCCACGCGCACCGGGTTCCGGGCAGGCGGTGGCCTGCGGGCATCACCGGCCCCCAGCCACAACGAATTGGAGCCGCTGGGCACTGTGCCTATAATCAAGTGCTGCATCTACTGATGTGGGCAGACATCACGGCGCCGACTGAGGAGATCTGGCATGGGGCAATACGTATACTGGCACGCTCCGCTCTGGCAAGTGCTGCTGATAGCGCTGGGCAGCCTGGCGTTGGGGGGCTGGCTCCTGGCCCGCGCCCTGCGCCGCCCTGACCTCTCGGCAGCGCTGCTGGCCGTCGATCCGGCATTGGCTGAGCAGCCGCTGATTTTCTTC
>DAOUGZ010000002.1:0-11423 GCA_034428955.1 Anaerolineae bacterium
CGCCTTGTCGCTTCCTTGGAGCAACGGCCAGACCGAGGGGCAGGTCAATCGCCTGAAACTCATCAAGCGGCAGATGTACGGCCGCGCCAACTTTGACCTACTCAGGCAGCGTGTCCTGGCAGCATAGTGGTCTGCCAGCACCATCACCAAAAGTGCGGGAGAGCCCACTTTCACTGAACAAAGACACCCCCCGGGGTCATAGGGCTTGTCAGAGTATTAACCTGATGTGCCGAAGCAGGTGTAGCCCGAAACCGGGACGGCTAGCAATATCACGCCAGCCGTCTGGCACAAAGGGGTATCCCTCATGCCGGATGATGTTGATGGCCACGTTGCGGAGCGAGGAAAGGCTGCGGCCTATCTTGCGTCCATGGAGGCGATCCTCGTCGTAGGTGACGTCACGCACCCGGAAGATGCCGTTCTCTATGGCCCAGTGGCCACGCAGCGCCTCGGCGATGTTCTCAGCCGTTGCCCGTGCTCCTGGTAGGCTGCTGAGCCAGGTATGCATCTCTCGTTCTGCCCAGTCCGTGGCTCCGATGGGCTTTCTCGATCGACGGATACGCCCACAGAGCCGCAACCCTGGCCAATCGAACTCCTTCTCCAGGTACGAGGTCATCTCCTGGCCGTCGACAAGCCATACCTCGCGGCATTCCACTCGTCCATTGCTCTTACCCCACTGCACGTCATCGGGCGGACGCTCCTTGCCCGAGGGGGGAAATGTTGATCTCTATCCACTCGTCTACTGCCTCCTTCAACTCGGGCTAGTTGCCTTTCACCACGCCCAGATAGTCGCCTCCGCCTTCAACAATGGTGTCGACGACCGCCCGATATAGCAGACCAGCATCTGCTGTGACCAACTTGCCCTTGAGAGGCATTCCTTTCAGCAACTCCACGGCCGCCGCCACCAGATCACCGTCCGCCACCCCTCGCTGGCCAAGTACGACCTTCAGTCCCTGCCCGGCTGCGGTAAGCACTTCCAGGGCAGCCTGTTCCGGATTCGTCCTGCGAGATCCTCGTAGCACCTTGCCATCCACACTCACGGAGTGCACTCGCTCCCCCATCCAGCTCATGGTCCACTCCTGCAACGCTGCATCCAACGCGTCGCTCTCGAGGGCGGCCACAAGGTACCAGAGCGTTGTGTACGCCGGCGGACGAGGATTGCCCACGAACCCTAATGGACCTCGTAGACTGTCCCAGCGCTTGCAACCCCACATCCACATGCCCCGCAGTGATTTTTCTCCATGCAGCGCTGCCAGAATGAGCATGGCCAACAGGCCACTCAGTGGGAACCGCCGACCACGCCTGCTGCGCGGATCGCTTCGCTGGCCAAACCGGTCCAGACACCCTCCTGTGAGCATGTTCGCCCCCTTGCACCTGCTCCTGTACACACATGTGCAAGCATACTCACTTCTCTCCAACGTATCAACATTGATAAGCCCTGGTTGTGTCTGGCATCTGTGGCGTGGCCTAGCCGAGTTGTTCCGCAAGACAACCAGAGAGGCAATCCCCGGGGAAGGGAGCGCCGTGCGAGTCCAACGGCAGACGCTACGCCGTGAGTTGGCGCGATGCGTACGGGCCGTGTTCGATGCGCCGAGCTATGCCGAAGCGGAGGAAGCGCTAGCCAAGCTGGAGGCTCATGCGCAGGGGCAGCAACTGGCACGGGCGGTGAAGGCGAACCTGGATGCTGCGCTGGTACATCTGCAAGACTACAACCGAGGCTTGGGGCGCACGGGACCCGAATGGCTGTGGCGGGATTTCCGCTTGCGGCTCAGCCGAGGGCGCAACCATGGATCAGAACAGCGCTATGAGCGGGCGGCACTGGTCTGGACAATCTATCGTAACTATACGCCCGCGCAGTGGAGGTCAGAGCGCAAGCGTCACTATCGCCGGCCGGGCCAGAGCCCCCTGGCCAAGGCCGGAGTACCGCCGGGAGAATTGAGTTACCTGGACGCTCTGGGCGTGTAAACGCCAAGGGCAGGTGCGTGTTGCCCAGACAGTGGGCAGCGCAGACGGACAGCGCCAAACAAGGCCCATGCCTTCACCAACAGAGACGCCAAGTCCACCAACACAAGGCGCAACCGAGCCCTCATTTGACAAGCGCGCCGATTTCACTATACTACCGTGTGCAAGGGACTTGGCGGGAAGGCCGTGAGTCTCTTGGCCGGAATTGCGGTTCTTGCGGCGGCGTAGCTCAGCGGCAGAGCAGGGGACTCATAAGCCCTTGGTCACTGGTTCAAGTCCAGTCGCCGCCACCAGTGGCGTACCTGGCGCCCGGAAATCCACCGGGCGCTTTTCGCGCCAAAAACCCAATACACGCTGCGGGGTGGAGCAGTGGCAGCTCGTTGGGCTCATAACCCAAAGGTCGCAGGTTCGAATCCTGCCCCCGCTACCTGAAAGAGGCTGCAGATCAATGGTCTGCAGCCTCTTGGCGTTAACCGACCAGACCTGACGGGTTTTCGAAAACCCGTCAGGTCTAGGGCCGCGCGCAGCGAAAACAGGCCACCGAATGCCCCGCCTCCACCTCCACCAGCGGCGGGCTTTTCGCATCGCAACCCAGGCCCTTGTCCGCTGCGGGGCAGCGGCTATAGTAGGCGCAGCCGCGAGGGACCTCGGGCTGCCTGGCCGATAGATCAACATCCCCCTCTTGCCACTTGCGATCCAGGCGCGGGACGGAGGCCATGAGCATCTGGGTATAGGGATGGCAGGGGTTGGAGTAAATCCTCTCCGTCGCCCCCATCTCGACGACGGACCCGCGGTAGAGGATGACTGCCCTCTCGCTGATATAGTAGCCCAGCGAGAGGTCGTGGGTGATAAAGAGGACGGCCAGGCCCTGCGCCTTCAGACCGGCCACGAGGTTGAGCACGTCCACCCGCGTGGAGGCATCGAGCATGCTGATGATTTCGTCGGCGACCAGGAAGCGGATATCCAGCAACAGCGCGCGGGCGATGAGAAAGCGCTGCAGTTGCCCCCCGCTGAGCTGATGGGGGTATTTGCCCAGCACGTGTTCCGGGTTCAGGCCGACGGCCCGCAAGGCACCATGCACCCTGTCTCTCCACTTCGGCCCGGCGACCCGAGGGTAGAACTCGTCTTTGATGACCTCAAAGATGCGGTCCGCCTTGAATATCGGGTTGTAGGAGCTAAAGGGGTCCTGGAACACACCCTGCACACTGCGATAGTACTCCTTGAGCGCCCCGCCCTTGAGCGTGGACACGTCCACACCCTCAAAGAGAATCCGGCCGGCCGTGACGGGGATCAGGCGCAGGATCATCCTGCCGATGGTGCTCTTGCCGCTGCCGCTCTCGCCGATGAGGGAGACAACCTGGCCCGCCTTGACCTCCAGGCTGACGTCGCGCACGGCATGGAGAGCCTTGCCCCCAAAGGTGCCGACCCTGTAGACCTTGGATACCCCATCAAGCTTGAGCATGCTTCTCAAACTCCTTCCAGCAGGCGACCCAATGCCCCTCTGCAACCTCGCTAAAGGGCGGCTCCTCGAGGCAACGGTCCAGGGCGACGGGGCACCGCTCTCTGAACCGGCATCCGGCTGGAGGGTCAAGCAACAGCGGGGGGTTTCCGGGAATGCCTTTGAGCCTCTTTTCGGCATACCGCGCCCCGGCCTCGGGCAGCGAGGAAATCAGGAGCCGGGTGTACGGATGGCGTGGGGCCCGGATGATCGTCTCCGTGGCGGCCTTTTCGGCCAACTGCCCGGCGTACATGACCAGGATGCTGTCGGCGATCTGGTAGAGGATCGAGATGTCGTGGGTGATGACCATCATGCTCTTGACGATCCCACGGTCGCGAAGCTCGACCAGCATCTCGCAGACGGCCTTTTGTGTCGACACATCGAGGGCCGAGGTGATCTCGTCGGCGACGAGCAGCGAGGGGTTCAGCAAAGTCGAGAGCACCATGACCATGCGCTGCTTCATCCCGCCGGATAGCTCGATGGGGTACATGCCCAACACATCCTGGGGCAGCTCGACGAGGTCGAGCCTGCGCTTCAGCTCGAGCATCACCGCCGCCGGATCCACCCCCTTGGCTCGCAGCAGTTCGGCCGTCATCTTGCCGATCTTGCGCGTCGGGTTCAGGGCATTCATGGCGTACTGCGGGATGATGGAGATCTTTTTGAAGCGGTACTCGTCCATCCCCGCCAGGTCCTGGATGGGCAGCGGCTCACCGTCGAGCATGACGGAGCCGCTCACCAGCTTCATCGGTGGAGCCAGCCGAATCAAGCCGTAACCGAGGGTCGTCTTGCCGCAGCCGGACTCGCCGGCCAGCCCCATGATCTCGCCGTCGCCGATGGAGAACGTCGCATTCTCCAGCGCCCGGACGTCCCCACGCAGGGTCTGATAGTAGATGGAGAGGTTCCGTATCTGTACACTCACGGCCTACATCTCCCTGAGCTTGGGGTTAAAGACCTCGTCCAGCCCCACGTTCATGACGTACAGCGCGCCGACAATGGCGGTAATCCCAATCCCCGGCGGCAGGAACCACCACCACATGCCCAGAAGCAGGGCGCCCCACATGACGGCATACTGCATGATCAAACCCAGCGAGACGGCGTTTGTAGGGCCGAGCCCGATAAAGTCCAGCGTGGCCGCATTCAGAATCGCCCCACCGAACTGCAGGATAAAGGTCATGACCAGATAAGACATCATGTTCGGCGCAATCTCGGTAAAGATAATCTTGGCCGGCCTGCTGCCGCTCATCCTGGCCAGGTCCACGAAATCCCGGCTGCGCAAGGAAAAGGTCTGGGCGCGAATAGCCCGCGCCGCCCAGGGCCAGGCGGTAAGCCCGATGAAGAGGCTCTCGGTCAGCAGGCTCCGGACCTGGAGATAGGCGGCTACGATGAGCAGCACGGCCATGGTCGGAATGACCAGAACTGTGTTGGTCAGCATATTGAGCAACTCGTCCACGATGCCGCCGCGATAGCCGGCCGTAAAGCCGACCAGGATGCCGATGAGCGTGCCGAGGCCGCCGCCGATCGCGCCCACTAGGAACGTTGCCCGCAGACCCAACACGAACTGGGCGAAAACGTCCTGCCCAAAGAAGGTGGTCCCAAACCAGAACTCGGCCGACGGCGGCTGAGCGCCGAGGGGATTGACGTAGGCGAACGGCTCATTGCGCACAACCAGCGGCCCAACGAGCGCCAGCGCCAGAAAGAACAACACAACGGCCAGGCCGGCCTGCAGCTTGTGATTCCTCAGCGCAAAATAGAGGAACTCGTTCTTTGTTTTCTTCATGCCGCATCACCCGTCATTCCTCTGCGCGTCCGGGGGTCGACGATGACATAGATGATATCTATGGCGAAATTGGCAAGCAGCACACCGATAATGATGAACAGGAAGCAGCCTTGGATGAGGAAATAATCCTGGTTCTGAATCGCGTTCAGGAGCAGATAGCCGATCCCAGGATACGCGAAGACGACCTCGGTGACCAGCGTACCGGCGACGATGACCCCCAACTGCAGCGCCAGCCCGGTGATCTGGGGCAGAATGCCGTTCTGAAACGCATACTTTCTGACCAGCTTTCTCGGGGCGCCGAGGGCTTCGAGGTAGCGGGAATAGTCCGCTTCCAGTTCATAGATGATCATGTTGCGCATGCCGATGGCCCAGCCCCCAAACCCAACCAGAAAGAGGGAAGCGAAAGGCAGGAACCAGTGATGCAGGACGTTGCCGATGAACGACCAGGAGAGGGTCGGCCGCACGTCAAAGCTATAGGCGCCGGCGATGGGGAACCAATCCATAACAATGCCAAAGAACCAGGCCAGCAGGATGCCCAGCCACATGTAGGGAGTCGCTGTGAGGATGTAGCTGATGGGCGAGACGGTGTTGTCCAGCCATTTGGAGCGCGCGGCAAAAGCGCCAAAGTGGTTGCCGGCATACCAACTCCCCAGGATGGCGGGCAGCATGAGAAAGACGTCGTAGGGTACCGCGTCCATGATGACGTCGATCACCGGTTTCGGGAACAGGTACACGCTCTTGCCCAGATCACCCTGCAAGAGCGAGGTCCAAAAGTTGAGGTATTGCCGCCAGAGGGGAAGGTCCAGACCAAAGACGTGCGAGTAATACTCGTGCATCACCTCGGCTGCCTTGCTGTTCACCGAGACGCGTGCCAACATGTTCGCTATCGGGTCCCCGGGCATAAAGCGTGGGATCAGCCAGTCGATGGTCACCGCCAGAAAGAAGGTCAACCCGTAGATGAGAACCTTACGACCGAGATAGCGTCGCACGATACCTCCGTCCTGTACTCGCCTGCGCTACGGCCGACGGCCCGTCCACCCGGCCTTGTCCTGAGAGGGGGTTGGGGAGGGTCTCCGGCACCGGAGCCCCTCCCCAAGCTTACGCAGCTATTGATCCGCAGCCAGCTCTAGGTTGATGAGCGTGTTCAAGCCCCCCAACTGCCAGTAGCCGGACCAGGTGGTGGGCAACGTCTGGTTGGCCGAGTCTTCGGTCGGCCAGTTCGTCCAGGTCGCATTGCTCCACTGGGCCCACAGGCCGTTGTACCACAGCGGGATCATGGGCATCTCGGTCAGCATCACTTCCTGGATCTTGGAGCAGGCCTCCTTCATGCCGGCCTCGTCGCTCATCGGCACCTTGGCCAGGTTATCAACCAGGTCAAAGACCTCTTGGTTCTCGTACCGGCCAAAGTTGCCGCTCTGCATCTGCTCTTGGATCGGATGCCGGAACAGGAGGTTGTACAGCGTCCAGGGGGTGTTGCTCATGGCGGCCCAGTTGTTCAGGGTCATGTCAAAGGTGCCGCTCTGGAGAGCCGTATTCCAGGCGCCATAGTCCGGGGTGGCCGCCTGGATGTTGATCCCCGCCGCCCGCGCGCTGGTGGCGATGACGTCGATGGCGGCCATCCAGTCCGTCCAGCCGTTGGGGCAGGTGACTTCCAGCGCGATGGCGGAACCGTCGGGGGCTTCGACCATGCCGTCGCCGTTGGTATCCACATAGCCGGCCTCGGCGAGCATCTGCTTGGCCTTGGCCGTATCAAAGGTGTAGCCCAGCCTGGCCACCACGTCCTGATCCACATACTTGTCCAGGGACGGCAAGAGGCCGGTCGGGCTGGCCGCCTTGACCAGTTGGGCATAGGCAACGTTCACGATGGAGGGAACATCGATGGCAAAAGCCAGCGCCCTGCGGAACGCCGGGTCATCCATGGGCTTTTTGGTCGTGTTCAGGAACAACACGGCCGTGTTGGCCGAGAGCATATAGGGCGCGTCGGCATAGTAGGTCTGGACGTAGCCCTGGCTCGCCAGCTCGGCGACGCCCGGCAAAAAGTTGTTGGAGAGGTCGAGTTCACCCTTGATGACCATGCCCAGGGCGACGTTGTTGCTGGAGGTGAGAATGTCCACGATATACTTGGGGGCCGGCTTGCCAAACACGCCGATGCCCCACCAGTTCTCGTTCCGCTGCCAGATGTTGCGGTCGGCCTCATTGGCCACATAGAGGTACGCGCCGGAGCCGACGGGCTTTTCATTGGCGCCGACGGTAATGTCCTCTTCCGCTCTGCCTTCCCACAGGTGCTTGGGGACGATAGGGATATTGTAGAGATTGTTCTCAAACTCCTGATAGAGGGGCTCCTCGAAAGTAAAGCGCACGTGGGTGTCGTCGACGGCCTCCACACCCGTCAAATAGTCCCACATCGGCGCGAACCAGAGCGCCTCGTATTGGTCGCCGAGATCGTAGGTATACTTGACGTCGGCGGCCGTCAGGGGCCGGCCGTCGCTCCAGGTCAGGCCCGCGCGGAGCGTCACATCAAAAGTGGTGGCATCGGTCCAGGTGCCGCTCTCCGCCAGCCAGGGCTGCATCTCACCGCTCAACGGGTCGTAGGCGAACAGGAACTCGTACAAGAGGCCGATGACTCCGGTGGTATTGGCCAGGCTCCCCGGCTGGAACGGGTTCCAGGTCGAGGCGGGGCCCCAGGCCGAGCCGGCGACGTACAGGGTTTCGCTGCGCTCAAAGGTAGTGGGGCTGGCCTCCGGCTCAGGCTCGGGCTCAGGCTCCGTCTGTGGCGCAGGCGTCACCGTGACGGGTACTTCGTGGACCACCGTCTCTACTTCAGTGTGGACCACCGTCTCCACCTGAGTGTGGACCACTGTCTCTTTCTGGGTGATGACCTGTGGCTCGGGAGAGGCCTTGGGGCCGCACCCAGCCAGCACAAGGCTAATAACGATCAGCACGATAGCCATCGTAGACAAGCGCTTGTTCATCGTGTGCTTCTCCTTGGCTTCCGGCTTGGATAGCCCATGCAGCTCAACGCTTACCACTGGGGGCCGAACCCGTCGCTGGAACGAACACCTCTTCGCCTGATTCTTCCTCCTTTCTCATGGCGCCTCCCCTGCGCCCTCGCCCGCCGCGTCCCGTCAGGATAGTGCCCCGCAAGAGCCCCTGATCACCAGCTCTGTGGGAAGAATGAGCTTGTGAGCGACGGCTTCCGAGTCCGGCGGACGATCCAGCATATCGAGCAGCACGTCAACCGCCATCGGCCCCAGGCGGCTGATCGGCTGCCGAACCGTAGTGAGGCCCGGCTCGACAGCCGCACCGATGGGCAGACCATCGAACCCGACCACAGCCACATCACGAGGGACTGCGACCCCCTCCTGACGAAGTGCTCTCAGGGCGCCGATGGCCATGGTATCGCTGGCCACAAAGATGGCTGTCGGCGAGGCGGCGAGAAGCCGGCGCGCGCAGACCATGCCCCCACCCTCTCGATAGTCTCCCTCGGCGATGAGCGCCTCGTCAATCGGCAGGCGATGGGCGCGCAGGGCCTCTTTGTAGCCGGCCAGGCGGTCCTGAGCGCTCAGCATGTTCAGCGGGCCGGTGATCGTAGCGATGCGCTGGTGCCCCAGCCGGATCAGGTGCTCGGTGGCCATGCGCGCACTGCCCACATTGTCCACGTCCACGTAAGACACGCGCCTATCCGGATGGCGACCTACCAGTACAAACGGATAGCGATCCCGCAGCAGGCGGGGGATGAGCGGGTCATCAACCGTCGTCGAGGCGACAATCACTCCATCCAGCGAGGCAGAGTGCAGCAGCCGCTGGTACATGCCGTCCGTACCGTCGGGGCCGCTGAACAGGGATAGCATCAGGTTGTAGCGCTTTGCGTTGCAGGCGGCGGTTACGCCGCTCAGGAACAAGGGGAAGAATGGGTCGGTGAACAACGTAGTAGCGGATTCCGGGATAATGACGGCGATGATCTGCGTGCGGCGGGTGACCAGGCTACGAGCCGCAGCGTGCGGCTGATAGCCCACCTGCTTGATGATGGCCAGAACCCGTTCGCGCGCTTGCGCACTGACGCGCGGCGAGTCGTTGATCACGCGAGAAACGGTGGAACGAGAGACGCCGGCCAGGGCGGCGATCTCTTCGAGGGTATGAGCCAAGAGTCTCCTCCTTGGCTGTAGGAGCGCTCCCACACTGCCGGCAAGAAAACGCCCTCTCTATGGGCTCTCCGCACCTCTTGGGGCGGCCTTCTGAGAGCGCTCTCACGGTTATTTGTATTATACAAGATATCCTGGCTCTTGTCAATAGCCTAAAAACTCAATAGTTGATCAGGCGCATCGGCTCTCCCCTGGGCTGCCGGTCCAGCGGCACCACATCGAGCCGGGCCTCCTCAAAGAGAACCTCCGCCACCCTGGGATCATGGAGCGAGTAGCGCGTCTTGATGACCGCCAGCAGCGAGCGCAGCCAGCCCTCTGCCTCGGCAAAGCGCAAGAGGATCAGGTTGCTGACAATCCGGGCGAGGGCGGGTAGGGGAAAGTGCAACGTGGGGCCGAGCAGATCGGGCAGCTCGTAGGTAAAGAGCGAGGTGACTCCCCTCCCCTGTAGGTAGCTGAGGAGGGCGACGCCATAGTCGTAGGCGCGTTCGGCTCGCTCCAGGTCCTGTTCCAGCGCATCGACGCCGTCGACAGCCAACCGCCGGATACCTTGCTCCTCCACAGCGCGCACCAGGTCCCAGGCACAAGCGTCGGGGTTGGGGTGAGCCGGATCGTAGCCCCGAATGTCGAGGGCACCGCTCTCGTGCGCCTGGCGCAGGGGCAGGCCGAAGCGGTCTGCCTGCTGCAGCAGGGTGGCGGGCTGGTCGGAGAGGCAGAGGCTCAGGCAGCGTTCGCCACGCCGCAGGCCCTGGGCCAAAAAGTGATTCGCCAGCAGGGTCTTGCCCGTGCCGATGCCGCCGGCGACGAGCGTGCTTGTGCCGCGGCCAATGCCGCCATGGAGCAGATCATCGAGCCCGGGCACGCCGAACGGCTCCCGGGCCTGATCCTCCACCTTGGGGGCAGCGCCCAGGAGCAGGCTCTCGATGCGCGGGTGGATGTGCAGGCCGGCCGCGTCGATACAGAAGGAATGGTGCCCGCCGACAACGGACCGCCCTCTGAGCTTGTTGACCTGCAGCCGGCGCTGCTCGCGCCCATCGGCGATGGTGCGCTCCAGCAGGATGATGCAATCCGCCATATAGAACTCGGCGGCTGCCGAGTAGTGCCGGAGGTCGGCATCAACAGTCACGATGAAGGTGATGCCCGCCAGCGCCAGCTCGGCGCTCAGCTCGGAGAGGAAGAGGCGCACGGCGCGCTGATCTTCCATGAAACCGCGCAGGGTCTGAAAGCCATCGATGATGACAAAAGAGTAATCACCCGAGCGCCATGTCTCGCGGATGGCTTCCAACTGCTCGCCAAGCCCCTGGCGCAGATACCGCGTCAGGTTCACAAGCTGTATCTCGGCCCCGATCTTGCGGCGGTCGTAGAAAGCCATCTCGGACATGTTGGTGAGAAATTTCTCGTTCGGCTCACCCAGAGTAACCAGCCAGAGGACGTTCTTGCCCTGACCCGCCCAATAGAAGGCCATCTGCTCCGCCAGGACCGTCTTACCGGTCCCCGTCCCGCCGACGATCAGAGCCATGCTGCCCAGGGTCAGGCCCCCATCAATCAACCGGTCCAAGTTGGGAACCCCGGTCGGCACGCGCACGACCTGCCATGTCTTCTCTTCCCCCACCACCGGCGCCATCGCCTTGCACCTCCCTCTCAACCTTTCCCTCGTTCAGCAAGTCCCGTGCCTGTCAGTGGCCGTCTCGACAATCCCTCGCACCCATGGTATCATCCTGCCATCCTTTACGGCCAACCGGGGAGCACCCACTCCGCAGGCTGCCATAGGCCACCAGCAAGGGGTACAGCACATGGACCTGGACGACCGGCAATGGGCACGCAACAGCGAGGAGGTGGTCGAACACCTCCGCCGCCTGATCCGCATCGACACCAGCAATCCTCCCGGCAACGAGACGCCTGCCGCGCTTTATCTGAAGCAAATCCTCGAACGCGAAGGGCTAGACGAGCTCTATCTCCTCGAAGCGGCGCCGCGGCGGGGCAACCTGGTCGCCCGCCTGCGCGGCGACGGCTCCCGGGCACCGCTGTTGCTCACTGCGCACCTCGACGT
>DAOUGZ010000003.1:0-10004 GCA_034428955.1 Anaerolineae bacterium
GTCGCACAGATCGGAGACGGGCACCTGGTCCAGCAGATGGCGGCGCACGATGGCCACCTTCTCGGTGGCGGTGAAGTGCTTGCGGGTCTGGCTCATGGATTCCTCCTGTCGTGATCATGCTAACTCTTTCAGGGGGAATCTCCAAGTTCATCTGAAGCATAACAATAAAGCCAGCTAGCGCCCGTTGGGGACACTTACTGGCTCTACTCCCCTTTTGACATGTAACAGGCATGGAGCCTGCGTTTAGTCTCAGGAATTTGTGGCGGGACAGAGCTTAGGGGGCTGCTACCATTTGTGAGCCGATCCCTATTAAGATACCCCTTTTAGTCACTGAGACCACCACCCCTCAGTCTAGTCGGATTACTTGGTAGCTCCTATCCGACTTGTACTTGCATTATATCCCACCCGTCTAGTCTTTGTGATACTTGCTCTCCTCGACAGAGCGAGGTTGTCCACAAAAGAAAACCGGCGGTGCTGGACGGCCACATGTTCTTGGGCGAGCTTTAGATAAATCTGGGTAACAGACACGCTTGTATGGCCAAGCATGAGCTTCAGGGAAACCAGGTCTCCTCCAGCAATGAGATACTTAATGGCAAAACAGTGTCTCAGAAGGTGCGCATGAAGCCGGGGAATATCCACCCTCTTGCCAAGTCGTTGGATCATATGCCCCAGACCCGAGTAGCCCAAGGGCTGGCCGTCCACCGAAAGGATAAGCTCCTCGATCCCCTCATGGGCAGGCTGACGCCAGGTATGGATGTACTCCAAGAGGGCTTTCTTGGTGGTGGCCCCAAAGGGAATGATCCTCTCCTTGCTCATCTTACCAAAGACCTTGACGTAACCCTCCTTTAGATGAACGTCCTGAAGCTTGAGAGAACACAGCTCCGAGGCCCTCATACCCGTGTCCAGCAAAAGCAGCATGACGAGCTGAAGCCTTGCCCCCAGTTGGCAGCGGGGGTTGATAGAGGCAAATATCCGGTCTATCTCCTCATCCGAAAGGATTTCGATAACCGTCTCTGGTATCTTGGGTCTTTTCAGGCGGGCAAAAGGGTCAGAGCGTACATAGTTGTCAGCCACCAGCCAGGAGCCAAAGGTTTTTATAGCCCGTATATGAGCATGAATAGTGGAGGTCTTGAGCTTGCCTTTTTTGGCCGGATGAGTAGGATGATCTGACCACTTCTCATCCTGTTCCTGAAGACTGGCGACATACTGCCGTGCCAGATCAATGGACAAATCCCGAACCGTCTTATCCCTTCCGGCAAACTCAGTGAACCTTCCGAGGATTTGGCGATAGCCCCTGATGGTCTTAGCAGACAGGCCCTCCGTCTGCTTGGTGGCTAAGAAGAGATCAACGAGCATTGGGAGCGTGGTTTCCATCCTTGACCTCCGCAGGGTGTCTCTACTCTTTGCTCCCATCATAGCACCTTCCTTTCTCTGGAATCGGCAAAAAAGCGGCAAATATCAGGCAGTTAGCCGTTTGGGGAAAAAGGAAGTGTGCCGAGAATCAAAATACGGCAAACTGTCCAGGCGGTCAGTCTGCCGTAATCATCTCTTTAGCGCCCCTGGCAGGAATCGAACCTGCGGCCGACTGCTTAGAAGGCAGCTGCTCTGTCCGCTGAGCTACAGGGGCACATAGGTGTCATTAGATGCGGTCCAAAGGCCAGGAAGACTACCCGCACATCGTGATGGATGCGCTCGCAGCAAAAGCTGTTCCACCTAGTAGTGCATCGCAGAGATTCTGATGGGTGCGACTCGCCCCATGCGGCGCCATGTTACTCATCAGAACTTGTGCGGCGCAGCACTAGGCCGTTATGATACCACAGAGATGGCCGTGGCGTCAAAGGGGTAGACCGTCTCGCTGCAGAGTGGCTATTTGACGACATTAGCTTTTGGGTGTATTGTCCAAACTGGCGGAGATTGGGCTTGTGCAGAGACTGGCTGATCGCTGAGACGTTGCCCCTACAGCTCCCCTCGCTGTGAAGCGCCTTCCCCCAACACGGTTGTTGGACACAACGCAGGCATGCTGCCTGAGCTTTGGTGCGGCTGGGGGGGTGCGTTTAGCTTGTGTCACTCTGCTACTTGGATTTCAACTGGAGGAACGTACATGAATGGGCTGTGGTTTTCGGCAGCGTCCAGCGTGCTTTCGCTGCTGGTCGGCGCCTATCTCTTTCACTGGGTAAAGAACCAGGAGAACCCGAACGCGCGCATGCGCGACATATCGGGCGCCATCCGGGAAGGGGCGAACGCTTACATGCGGCGCCTGTATCTGGCCCTTCTGGTGCTCGTGGTCGCAATTGGGCTGCTGCTGCTGTTCTTGTTCAATGCCAAGGTCGCTGCGTCTTATGTTGTGGGCTCGGTGTGTTCGGCGCTTGCTGGGTATGTCGGCATGGACGTGGCGCTGCGGGCGAATTCGCGAACGGCCTGGGCGGCACAAGGTGGCCTGCGCAAGGCGTTCTCCGTGTCGTTTCTTGCCGGTGGCGTGATGGGCATGTCGGTGGTCGGCCTGGCTTTGCTCGGCATGAGCGTGATCTATATCATCACTCGGGATCCGCAGATTGTGTTGGGCTTTAGCTTTGGAGCCAGTTCTCTCGCTCTTTTGGCCAAGGCCGGCGGTGGCATCTATACCAAGACGGCGGACATCGGTGCTGACCTCGTGGGCAAAGTCGAGCTAAGCATCCCGGAAGATGACCCGCGTAACCCCGCTGTGATTGCGGATAATGTGGGTGACAATGTGGGCGATGTGGCCGGCATGGGCGCCGACATCTTTGACTCCTTTGTCGCCAGCGTCGTTGCGGCAATGATCCTGGCGGCTGCTCTGTTCCCCGGCAAGCTCGAGTATGTGGTCCTGCCGTTGGTCCTCTCGGCGGCGGGTGTCTGGGCGTCTATACTCGGTCTGGTCTTTGTGCGTTCCCTGCAAGGCGAGAATCCTGGTCGGGCGCTGAACAGCGGCACAATTGTGACCTGCGTCGTTTTTGCAGCGATGATGTATGGCGCGGTTTCGCTCTTGGGTGTCAACATGGGCGCTTTCTTTGCTGCCCTGGCCGGCCTGGTCGTCGGAGTCGTTATTGGGTTCACTTCGGACTTTTTCACCTCGGAAGAGCGTGGGATTGTGCAGATCACGGCCGAGGCTTCCAAGACCGGCTCGGCTATCAATATCCTCACCGGTTTCTCGTATGGTCTCCTCAGCATCGTGCCCTCCATCGTGGGCATCTGCGTTGCTACCCTCGTCTCCTGGTATGTGGCTGAAGCATTTGGGTTGCCCGGCACCTATGGTGTGTCGCTGTCGGCCGTCGGAATGCTGGCTATCACAGGGATGATCGTGTCCGCCGACGCCTATGGGCCGATCGTGGACAATGCGAAGGGCATCGCCGAGCAGTCGGGGATGGCCCAAGAGGTCATCGATATCGCCGACAAGCTTGATGCTGCCGGGAACACGGCCAAGGCCATCACCAAGGGGTTCGCTATTGGCGCGGCCGGCCTGACGGTGCTTGCCCTCTTTGGCGCATACGCGGAGACGGTTCAGCTCACCGCCCTCGATCTACTGAGGCCCCCGGTGATCGTGGGCGTCTTCCTTGGCGCGGTAATGCCGCCGCTCTTCTCGGCACTGACCATCCTCTCTGTGGGCAAGAACGCTTTCGTGATGGTCAACGAAGTAAGACGCCAGTTCCGGGAGATCAAGGGGTTGATGGAAGGGGTTGCCAAGCCGGACTATGCGCGCTGTGTGGACATAGCGGCGCGTGGTGCCCTTGCCGAACTTGTGTTGCCCGGCGTCCTGGCACTGGTCGTCCCCATTGCGGTCGGCTTTGTGCTCGGCCCCGAGGCTCTGGGGGGCTTTCTCGCCGGCAGCATCTTTACCGGCTTGATCTTTGCTCTGCTCATGGCGAACGCAGGCGGTTTGTGGGATAACGCCAAGAAGTACATCGAGGCAGGAGCCTGTGGAGGGCCCGGCTCTGATGCGCACAAGGCCGCGGTCGTGGGTGACACGGTGGGCGACCCGTTCAAGGATACGGCCGGTCCCTCAATCAACACGCTGATCACGGTCATGTCGCTGGTCGCGACCCTCGTGGCGCCGCTCCTTGTCGGGCACACTCTGCTTGGCTTGTAGGAGCCGCTCTCGAGCTTGCGCTCCGCGAGCATGATGCGACATTGAAGGGGCCTCGCCGCTAGTCTAGCGGCGAGGCCCCTTCAATGTGGGCACGTCTTGCACTGCTATAGAGAGGCAGGGCGAGTCGCGCCGCGACAGGCCCGAGCGCGGATAGGACAAAAAGAGGGGAATCATCTGCCACCTCCCTATTGGCCAAGTACTCGTCGATGGGGCCGCTGATCGCATCGGGCAGAGCCAATCGCTCGCGCTTGTTGCCCTCGCTGCTCCCTGTCGTGAGGAAGCAGCCCTCGCCCTCATAGACCAAGTCTTTTACTCTCAGCGCGCACACGTTCTCGGGCGTTACATCTGTGTGCATGACGAGCAGACAGAGCGCACGGTCGCGCCGGCATTCCTCTCTGGCCTGGCGGCAGAGGGGTAAGCGGGCCCTTGCTTCGTCGGGTGATGGCGGCACACAGGGGCCCTCAACAGAGAAGGCAGGAGGGGCGACGCCGGCAGTAGGGTTCCGGCTCGTGAGGCCCATGGAGATGGCCAGATCGTACAGCTCTGCCACGATCCTGAGCCGCAGGGCCACCGATGAGGGCCGGTGGTTGATCAGCATCTCGGCCTTGTAGTTGCTGATGGCATTGCGGTCGGCTGCGAAAGGGTCGCGCTCTATCCAGGTCAGATAGTGTTCCAACACAGCCTGGTAAGTGCGCTGCGCGTGCGGGCTCGCTAGGCTCTTGACTAGCGTGTCTACCGGAGGCGGCGAGTGGTTGGTCAGTAGTTCGTATGCGCCCAGAGGGACCAGATCTTGCATGGCACCCTCCTTGTGCCCCCGCCAAGATCGTAGGCGCGGGTGTGCATCTTGGCGAGCATGAAGGATGCCAACAGGGCATGTATTGAGGTGGCCTTGGTTGGCGCCACGCAATGCTGTTCAAGGCGCTTGGGGCGCACTAGTGGCGAGGCCTGGCTCGTCGCTGCGGCGTTGCTCCGTTCTGGTCTCGGTGCTCGGAGGCGCGAAAGCCGATCGTAGCGCCCGCTAGCGTGACTACAATCCCGGCCATGATAGGGAGTACGACCTGGGCAGCCTGCTCTCCCTCAAGGGTCAACCAACTACTGGCATCTCCTGCCCATGCAGGGTTGAGCCATAGACTTGTAATGCTCCGAGAGGCCTGAACTGGGACCGTGGAGAAAGCATGCAGCAGCAATGCCCCACTCACGAGAGCGCACAGGGTGACAGCCATTCCGAGCAGCCAGAATGCACGCGAGAACGGCGGCGGAACTTGACGGCGAGGGGAGAGGCGTACCAGCGCCATCACCTGTTGGGCAAGCCTGCTATCCGGCACAGGGAGCGGCCGCAGAACCAGTGCCTGGTCAACGCGAACAAGGGCATTCCAAAATGCCCGGCATGCCGGGCATTCGTGGAGATGAGACCGGACTGCCGGGTCGTGCGGCATCAGTAAACCTTTGGGTTCCTCCGACAGCAACTGCCGGATGCGCTCACACTCCATGGTCATCCCCTTCCGTCTCCGCAAACCGGCTTGCTAGCATCCGGCGCGCTCGCGACAGATGAGTCTTGACGGTATTCAAAGGTAGCTGCAGTATCTGGGCGATCTCAGTATAGCTACGGTCATGCTGGTAGTACAATGTGATCACGATGCGGTACTTTTCGGGCAAGCTATCAACTGTTCGCCATATGGCTTTGCGCCACTCGTCTGCGCTGAGCATCTCTTCCGGACTCGCACCGTATCTTGACGGATCCGGCAGCGAAACGCCTTCGAGGGCCACCTCAGCCGGCCGGCGGCGTAGCTTGGCGAGGCGGTTTATCCCCAGGTTCACGACCAGGCGGTATAGCCAGGTTGTGAAACGGGATTCTCCGCGGAACGAAGGGAGCCGCTGCCAGACGCGCAAGAGCGCGTCTTGGGCAAGATCGCGAGCCTCCTCGGCCTCTCCGAGTAGGCTGAGGGAGAGGTTGTACACATACGCTTGTTGCTCTGCGACCAGTTGGGCAAAGGCTTCCGTATCGCCCTCAATGCAACGCGCCAGGAGGTGAGCAGAGGGTTCCTGCATCGATCAGACCGCCCCGAGCGATGCCCGGCGCGAACAGGTCGGGCAGCCAGCCTCGCAGTTCACGTCGCTAGCCTCAACCGGCCGTTGGCTCTTGCGGAGCCGCTGATGAACCGGCACACGTTGAGGGAATGCTCGCATCGCGAGGGAGCGCTGCCGTCGAGCCGCGAGTGACATAATAGATGCCCAGGATGCCCAGCCCGATGAAGAGGGGCAGGAAGCCGGCAATGAGCCATGCAGTGTGCCCGATCATCCATAGCCCGAACACGATAGCCAGGCCACTGGCGGTCGTGATGGTGCCGGCCCAGAGGACCCCGCGGTTTCCCTGATTCCCGACATGCTCGCTGCGCAGGAACAGGTCGATATCCACCCCTCGCTCCGCGAGGGAGACCCGTTCCCGGTACGCGATGTAGCGCATCAACACGGCATAGGTCAGTGCGGCGATGATGACGACGCTGGGGCTGAGCAGTATGATAAAGTTGTAGAGATCCATAGAGCCTCCACCGTCTGATCGAGCGCTCTCCCGTTGATCACTTCCCCATTCTCTGTCGAGCTTGGCCGGGGTAATGCGGGTGCACGAGCAAGCGCTTACTACTTGGACAGCTTTCGACGGCCCAGGGTTTCACAGGCCTGCGGGCAAGGTGTGGAGGGCGGTGTCTGGGCCGCTGGTACTCAACGCCACCAGAGTATACCTGTGAAAAACGATCACCGCAAGCGCGTGCAACCAGGCTGGCATCCGGTTCACTTTGGGGGGGATCCGGCGAGGCAGGGCCGGGCACTTGCGCGAGCAGGGCATAGACGTATACTGGAGCGGTCTGTAGGCGTAGCTGCAGGTTGTTTCGCTGCCGCAACGCCCCCTTACGAAGACTCGGGGCCTGAAGCGACGAGCCACAGGCGCGGCCGACCTGTAAGCGGTCCCGTAGGAGGTGTGGGTATGCAAGCGGACTTGGTTGTGAATGGCGCGATCTATACGATGGACGCGCAGAGGCCACTCGTCGAGGCTGTAGCGGTTCAGGCCGGGAGGGTCGTGGATTGTGGCACGGTCGGCGCGGTCAAGCCTCTGATCGGCCCGAGGACCGTAGTGCTTGACCTGAAGGGGCGAACAGTCATCCCGGGCCTCATTGACTCGCACGTTCACCTGCTCATGTACGGCCTTGCGCTGCAGCAGGTGGATGTGACGGGTGTGCGCTCGCCCGAGGAGGCGGCACAGAGGGTTTTGGCTCAGGCAAAGGCGAGGCCGGCAGGTGAATGGATTCTCGGGCGCGGGTGGGATCGGAACTTGTGGCCGTCACCTGCCTTCCCGCGTCGAGAGACGCTTGATGCCGTTGCTCCGGAGCACCCGGTAGCTCTTAGCTCCAAAGATGCACATGCGTTGTGGCTCAATGGGGCCGCCCTGAGGCGAGTTGGCTTCAGCGCGGCCGAGGCTGAGCAATGGGGCAATCAGGTCGTGCGCGACGGGCAGACAGGCGAACCGACCGGGGTTCTGCTCGAAGAGGCTGCGGGCACAGCATGGGGGCGGATCGATGCGCCGGGGGGCGATGCCATGAGAGGGGCAGCTAAGCTGGCAGCAGAAAACGCGCTACGCCTGGGCGTGACCGGTGTGCATAACTGCGAGGGCGGCAGCGAACTGGCCGTGCTGAGCGAATTGCGGCAGTCGGGTGAACTCGACCTGCGTGTGTACATGCTGATGGCGAGCGAGAACCTCGATGCGGCCATTGATCTCGGGCTGCAGACAGGTCTGGGCGATGAGTGGCTCCGCATCGGCCATCTGAAGCTGTTTGCCGACGGCGCGCTCGGCTCGCACACGGCAGACATGCTTGCTCCGTACGAGGGTGAACCGGAGAACTGGGGAATCCCAGTCCTTGACGGAGATGCTCTGCGCACTATCGTGGAGCGAGCGAGCCGAGCACGAATAGCGGTGGCAATCCATGCCATTGGCGACCGCGCCAACCGCCGCGTGCTGGATGTGTTGGCAGAGACACGCCCGATATGGGGGGCGGCCGGCCTGCGGCCGCGCATCGAGCATGTGCAATTGCTGTCAGAGCAAGACGTGCCGCGCCTGGCGGAGATAGGTGTCATTGCTTCGATGCAGCCTATCCATGCTACTTCCGACTGGCAGATGGCCGATGCCTGCTGGGGAACGCGCACATCCGGCGCATACGCCTGGCGGAGTCTCTGCGATGCCGGTGCGATCCTGGCCTTTGGCTCCGACTGCCCCGTGGAGACCATCGCTCCCCTTGCAGGCATCCATGCTGCAGTGATGCGCGAACGCCCTGATGGCTCGCCGCAAGGCGGCTGGCACAAGGAGCAGCGGTTGACCGTGCAGGAAGCGATCCGAGCGTATACCTTGGGCGCTGCCTATGCCGCCGGAGAGGAACGCACAAAGGGCAGCCTGACCCCGGGCAAAGTCGGCGATATGGTTATCCTCTCGGAGGATATCTTTCTTGTGGAGCCGCGGCGGATCCCCGAGGTTGAGGTCCTGGGGACCATTGTCGGCGGCCGCTTGGTGTACTCGGCCGGTCTGTAGCCCGGATGTATGGGTGTCGCCAGTTGCTTGTGCGGGCTGGCCGGGGCCCGGTAGACGTGCCGTCAGGGTATCAGGAGGACCTGCCCGGCCTTGACGGTTGTTGTGGTGAGCCCATTGGCCTTCATCAATAGAGAGACGCTTACGTTGTAGCGAATGGCCAGCCGAAAAAGGTCCTCGCCTCTTTGCACGACATGCGTGGTGACGATGCAGGGCACCGCTGGAACGATGGCAGGGGGACAGGCTGCTACTGGTGGGCACACGACCGGGCATTGGGGTGGTGGGCACACCGGCTGGCAGGCCACTATGGGTGCGCAGACGGGTGGAGGTTGGGTGGGCGGGCATGGGGCACAAATCACGGGTGGGCAGGTGCCGACAGGGATGAGCAGCACCTGGCATACCCGAATCGTGCAGGTTGTGAGGCCGTTCGCGGCCATGATGGCCTCGACTGTCGTATTGAAGCGCCGTGCGAGCCCGAACAGCGTATCGCCGGTACGTACGACATGGTACACGCAATCGCAGCAGGAAACCGCCTGGCAGTCCGGAGCTTTCTGGGGGACGACGAGGGTTGCCGGCGTGGGGCAGACAGGCGGCTGGGGGGTGGGCGTGCACACGGGTGCGTCCGGGACGATGGTCGGATGTGGAATCGGCGTGCAGACAATGGGCGGTGCTGTTGTAGGCGGCGGAGCTGCCCCTCCTGAGGGGATGATCAGTTGCTGGAGCAACTCTAGCCCTACCTGGGCCTCATCACCGTCTGGGGCAATCCGCAAGGCTTGCCGAAACTGCTCGTCGGCTTGCGTGAATGACTGATCTGCCAGCAACTGCCAGGCCAGGTTGACGTGAGCCTGATAGAGCTTGGTTTGCATGGCCTGATTGCTCGGATCCAGCAAAACGATGGCGCTGAGGGCCTGGATCGACTTGGGCCAGTCGTGTCGGTTCCAGGATTCGTCAAGCTGAGCATAAAGGACGTCGAGTTGGGCGCTCGCATCGGGCTTGGGCGAGGCAGCGTAGGCGATGCTGCCGGCGCCCGGCAAGCGCGATGTGAGCACGGCTGCAAGAGCCGCGACGATGATGACTACCAGCAAAAGCGCGATAGCCGCGCTCCTGTGTTCGCCGAAGGATTGGGTGGTCGGACTGTCCATGTGGTGCATCTCCTGCTGGCGGCCGTCCGTCTTGGGTTCCCCCTCTGCCCGGTAGCTTCTGCGTCCCCTGTTACCCCACTAGGGCGACGTGACGGGCTGCTCTGGGGCGTCCCCCTCCCTATGGGGCGAGCGTAGGCTGACTTGCCGGCGATGACAACTGCGTTGGGTCGAGAGGGCGAGCAGCGATAGA
>DAOUGZ010000004.1:0-26802 GCA_034428955.1 Anaerolineae bacterium
CTGGGAGAGGTCCTCTGCAAATGCCATGCTTGCGCTACTCGGCGAATACCACGGCGATCGCTTTGAGCATACCTGGCAAGCCCTCTACTCCGCAGCCGCCTGAAGTCACCGACTCTTTTGTTCCATACCCGCTCTCTCCTGAATCTTTGACTTGGTTCTGCAGAATTGGTACAATGACCTTCTGCTAATCCCGTATGAGCGGGTGGTGAGCGTGGCGGTGAGGCCCGGGGTGAGGGCGTATGAGTGTCGCGCCTTGGTGCAATCGGGTGGGAGGTTCGGACTGTGCCCAAACAAAGCAAGCTGATGCTGGTTGACGGCAATGCCCTGATCCACAGGGCCTATCATGCGCTGCCGCCGCTCACTGCGCCCTCGGGGGAACCGACCAACGCGACGTTTGGCTTCACCTCTATGCTCCTGCGGGCTCTGGACGATCACAAGCCGACGCACGTCGTGGTCGCTTTCGACACGGGGCGTACCTTTCGCCACGAGCGATATGCCGACTATAAGGCCAACCGGGCCAAGATGGATGACGAACTGGCCGTGCAGTTCGAGTCAGTACGCCGGGTGCTGGATGCCCTGGGCATTGCCCGCTGTGGGGCTGCCGGATATGAAGCAGATGACCTTTTGGGCACTCTGGCACAGCAGGCCCATGAGAGGGGAATGGAGACGCTGATCGTCACCGGCGACACGGACGCCCTGCAGCTCGTGCGGCCCGATGTGAAGGTGGTTACCCCAGGCCGGCGCTTTTCGGATACGGTGGTCTATGATGTGCAGGCGGTTGAGCAGCGCTATGGCCTGCGCCCCGAGCAGTTGGTCGACTACAAGGCACTGGTCGGAGACACTTCGGACAACATCCCCGGCGTGCGCGGCGTGGGCCCCAAGACGGCGACACAGCTCTTGCAAGAGTTCGGTTCTCTGGACGGCATCTATGAGCACCTCGATGAGGTACGCGGGGCGCGGGCTAGGGCAGCTCTTGAGGGCAGCCGCGAGCAGGCGCACGAGGCTAGGATGCTGGTCACGATTGTGACCGACGCGCCGGTGGAGCTGGATGAAGAGGCGGCCCGCTTTGGCCGTTACGAGCGCGATGAGGCGCTCCAGGTCTTCTGGGAGTTGGACTTTCGCAGCCTCATTGGCCGGCTCCCGGCCCCGGACGGCAATGTGGTCATGGGACAGAATGGGGCGCAGTTGGCGCTTTTCGCCATGGAGGGCGAGCCGGCTGTGGTGCGTGCGCCGGGCGAGTACGAGGTCATCCGCAGCGAGGAGGAACTGGCGGCGCTGGCCACGCATCTGGCCAAGGCACCAGCTTTGGCGATCGATGTCGAGACGACCGATATAGACGCGATGCGCGCCAGGCTGGTTGGGATTGCCCTCTCCGGCGCTACCGGGAAGGGTTACTATGTGCCCGTGGGGCATGAGCCGGGCGTGGAGGATGGGCCGCAACTCTCCATCGAGGCAGCTCTGGACATCCTGCGCCCCTTGCTGCTCGATGAACGTCTGCTCAAAGTAGCGCACAACGCCAAGTACGACCTGACCGTCCTGGCTGAACACGGGGCCGAGGTGCGGGGGCTGGCCTGGGATACGATGCTGGCCGCCTGGCTGGTGAATCCCTCTAGCCGTAATCTGGGACTGAAGGGGCTGGCCTGGGAAAAGCTGGACCTGGAAATGACGCCCATCGAGGCGCTTATCGGTAAGGGCAAGGGCAAGGTAACGATGGCCCAGGTACCGGTGCAGCGTGTGGCGCCGTATGCTAGCGCCGATGTGGACGTGACTCTGCGTCTGCGTGACCTCCTGGAGCGTGAACTCGCGGAGCGCGAACAGGAAAAGCTATTCCACGAGATTGAGGTGCCGCTGGTGCCGGTGTTGGTCGACATGGAGCGGCGGGGTGTGGCCTTGGACGTGCTGGCGTTGACGGCCATGTCCCACGAACTGGCCGAGCGGTTGGCCGACTTGGAGGCGGGCATCCACCGCGTGGGCGGTGGGCCTTTCAACGTCAACTCGCCCCGGCAGTTGGGCCAGGTTTTGTTCGACAAACTGGGCTTGCGGCCGGTACACAAGACACAGACGGGCTCGAACTCGACCAACGCGGCGGCGTTGGAGGCGCTGCGCGGCAAGCACGAGATCATTGACCTGATCCTCGAGTACCGCCAACTGGCCAAGCTCAAGAGCACCTATGTGGACGCCTTGCCTCAGTTGGTCAACGGGCGGACCGGGCGCGTGCATACCTCCTTCAACCAGACGGCGGTGGTCACCGGACGGCTCTCGTCGAGCGACCCGAACCTGCAGAACATCCCCATCCGGACAGAGTTGGGCAGCCAGATCCGGCGGGCCTTTGTGGCTCCGGCGGGCTGGCAGCTCCTGGGAGCTGACTATTCCCAGGTCGAGCTGCGCATCCTGGCCCACGTCTGTGGCGACGAGGCCATGCTCGGCGCTTTTGCCCGCGGCGAGGACATTCACGCTCGCACGGCGGCGATGATCTATGGGGTGCCGCTGGAGGATGTCACGCCCAAGATGCGTTACCTGGCCAAGACGATCAACTTTGGCCTGATCTATGGCATGAGCGGGTATGGCCTTGCCCAGCGAACGGAACTGTCGCAGGGGGAGGCCGACCGGTTCGTAGAGAGCTACTTTGCCCAGTTCCCGGCGGTGCGGGCTTATCTGGATGAGACCAAGCGGCAGGCGCGCGAGGAGGGCTATGTGGAGACCCTCTTCGGCAGACGGCGCTACTTCCCAGAGTTGACGGCGGATAGCAGGGTGCCGGCGAATATGCGTCGGGCGGCGGAGCGGATGGCTATCAATATGCCTATCCAGGGTACGGCCGCGGACATTATCAAGATCGCCATGATCCGGCTACATCGGACGCTGCGGGAGCAAAAGCTGCGCGCTGCAATGATCCTGCAGGTGCACGACGAACTGGTGCTCGAGGTTCCCGATGAGGAACTGGAGCAGGTGCGCGAGCTGGTGCGCTCCGTTATGGAAGGGGCCTATGCGCTGCGAGCGCCGCTGCGGGTGGACATGGCCGTCGGCAATAACTGGTTGGAGATGGAGTGATGATGCTGCTGAATGAAGACCTGGCGGGACATATCCGGGCGGCAATCGAGAGCGCCCAGGCCGCCGGCGCCCTGCCGGCCTTTGAGATCCCCGAAGTGCCCGTGGAGCGCCCGAAGCAGGCCGCTCATGGTGATTATGCCACACCGGTGGCTATGCAGTTGGCCCGCCTGGCGCGGCAGGCTCCCAAGCACATCGCGGACGCGATTGCCGCTCACCTGGTGCCGCCGCCCTATATTGGTGCTGTGGAGGTCGTGGCGCCGGGGTACATTAACCTTGCACTCTCGGAGGACTGGCTGGCGGAGCAGGTGAACGTCATCCGCCACTTGGGCGAGGAGTATGGGAATTTGGATCTCGGCAAGGGCCGGCGCGTCCAGGTGGAGTATGTGAGCGCCAACCCGACCGGGCCGCTGCACACAGGGTCAGCGCGGAATGCTGTGCTGGGCGATACCCTGGCCAGCATCCTGGCGGCGGCGGGCTATGACGTGCAGCGCGAGTACTATGTGAACGATGCCGGCAGCCGGATGTACGCTTTCTATGCTACGCTTTACGCCCGCTATGCTCAGGCTCTGGGGGCAGATGAGTCTGTTCCTGAGGACGGCTATTTTGGCGACTATGTCGTAGAGTGGGGGCGGCGGATTGCCCAGGAGGAGGGCGACCGCTACCTCCTCTTGCCGCGCGAGGATGCTCTTGCCGCGATCGGCGAGCGCGGGTTGGCGATGGTTCTGGAGTCGATCCGTGGCGATCTGGCAAGCATGGGCGTGCACTATCAGTGTTGGTTCTCGGAGCGGAGCCTGTATGATCGAGGGCTGTTTGAGAAGGTGCTCGAGATCCTATCGCAGGGTGGGTACGTCGAGGAGCGCGAGGGCGCGGTCTGGTTCAAGGCTACGGCACTGGGCGGCGATAAGGATGAAGTTATCGTTCGCTCCAACGGCCAGCCTGGGTACTTTGCCTCAGACATCGCCTACCACTATGACAAGTTTGTCGTGCGTGGCTTTGAGCGCGTGATTGACGTTTGGGGAGCGGACCACCAAGGGCATGTGCCGCGCATGAAGGCGATGATGCAGGCTCTGGGGCTTGACCCGGAACGCCTAGAGTTTCTGATCTACCAACTGGTGACACTACGTCGCGGGGGCGAGATCGTGCGCCTGTCCAAGCGGACGGGGGATATCATCACCCTGCGCGAGTTGCTGGACGAGATCGGCTCGGATGCGCTGCGCTTCTTCCTGCTGCTGCGCTCGGCCGATAGCCAGATGGACCTGGACCTGGATCTGGCGGTGCGGGAGTCGGACGAGAACCCGGTCTATTACGTGCAGTATGCCCATGCGCGGATCGCGAGCATCCTGCGACGCGCCGGCGACCTGCCTATCGAGTCCGGCGATGTGGCGCTCTTGACGAGTGAGCCGGAGCAGAACCTGATCAGGGAGCTCTTGCGGTTGCCGGAGGTGGTGGCACAGGCGGCAACGACCTCGGCGCCGCATCACCTGGCCTACTATGCGCAGGAACTGGCCGGTGTGTTCCACGGCTTTTACCGTGACTGCCGGGTAGTATCCAGCGATCCGGCGGACCGCGAGACCATGCTGGCTCGCCTCAAGCTGGTGGATGCGGCGCGCGTCGTGTTGGCGCGGACGCTGCAGCTAATGGGCATGAGCGCGCCGGAATCCATGTAGTGCCCGAGGGCGCAACGTGTTGGGGTATAGTGCCCCATCCGAGATAGGTGGAGTGCAGCAACGAATCGAGGGCCAAGTGGCCTCAGTCGCCGCCTGACTTTCGATAGCGGTGAATCCCCTCTGACGGGCCGCAAGCAAAGCGAACGGCAAGTGCAAGCCCTGCACTTGCCGTTCGCTTTCAGTTTCCGGGCATCTCGGCGAGGATCACGATCTTGCCGGCTCTGGCCTGCACAGGGTAGGATTCCATAACGGGGCCGACGAACTCGGCGGTGACCGTCTGCCCGAAGGCAAGGTCCTCAAAGGCAGCCGATACGAGAGCGTTGTCATCCTGCTTGAGGATGACCGTGTCTTGCGTGACGGTGACGACCGCCTTGTCATACTCGTTGCCAGGGATCTTTTCGCCCTCGATGCGGACCTGGCCCAGCCGGCCGCTCTCTACCGCCGCCGCATCGGCGGGCTGGATGTCGGAGATGTTGCCGCGGATGTGCCTGCTTACATCTTGCGTTGGTGCGACGGGTTCGGCCGTCTGATCCGGTGGTGGCGTGTTGGGCTCCGGCACGGTGGTGGCTATGGCCTGGCCTGGCGTGGGAGTCGCGGGCGATGGTATGGCTGCTGCGGTGCAGCCGGCACTGGCGAGTACGGCCAGTAGCAATATCAGTGTGGCAAGCTTGTTGCGCATCTGTTCCTCCTTCATCGTTTCGTGTTGCGCAGTCTATGGACGACTCTGGAGGGCGCATTGTTCCGCAACGATGCGGGCTCTGGAGAGTGCCATAGCCTCCAAGGGCCGCGAGAGCGAGCCATGCCGCCGGGCGGAAACCTGGCTATGGGGTCTTGGGTGCTTCGGTTATCGAGTAGTTGTATTGGGCGGTCTCTGTGGTGTGGCGCGTCAGGCCGGAGATGGCCAGCACGGCCTGGTTGCTACCCTCGCCGAAGCGATCGAGGACGATGGTGCCTCGCTCGCCACCCGTGAGATGCAGGCGATGCACCCTCGTTTCCCTGCCCTTCTCGATGACCTGGACCAGCAACTGCTGTGGCAGGATGTTGTCCATGCGCACAAAGCCCTCGGCCTCCCAACCCGCGGAGGCGGTCTCGGCGTCGTCGGCAAAGCCGAGTTCGGGAACCCGGATTTCGTCCAGGCAGAGGCCAGGCAGGTTGACGGCGTCGTCCGTGATCATCTCGAAGCGCACCAGCACGTTCTTGCCGGCAAAGGGGGTCAGGTCGACTGTTTCGTGGATCCAACTGGGCTCCAGGCGGGTGGTACTCCCGGCTGGGTGGCCCGAGTAACCGGTGTAGCCGGGGCCGAAGGCGTTTCCGTTCGGGTTATAGTCGGTGGTGTTTGGAGTCTCCAGCAGTTGCCAGGTCTCTCCGTTATCGGTCGAGACCTCGACGTAGGCATAGTCCCAGCCGTCCTCCAACTCGTACCAGAGGGAGTACTGCAGAGTCGCCTTGGTGAGTCCGGTCAGGTCGAAGGCGCGCGTGAGCGTAGTGTTGCTCATATCGCCACGGTTAGACCACCACTCGTAGCGCCCCTGAATGGGACTGTTGGGCACGACGGGTACGGTGGGGTTGCCCCAGACCTCGATTTGGAGCGGGCCACTGCGCGGGGTCAGTGCGATATAGTCCGTGCCATACTGGTTAACGGTGCCGTTGCCCTGGGCGGGCAGCTTGCGCTCGGTTGCCTCCATCATGACGCGCAGGTCGACCTCTTCCAGCCCATAGCGCCCATCCAGTAGGGTGGTGTCGTCGAGCAAGTTGGCGACGACCCAGTCGGCATAAAGTTCATCAAAGCCCGGCGCTTCGGGCATGGCGCTGAGGACCTTCTCGAAACCGGCGATGCCGTTCGCTTGCTCTGTGACGAGGCTCTTGACTGCTTCGGCACCCAAGCGCTGCAGAAAGTACTCGAACCACAGGTACGAGGCGCCATAGTGGGGGAGCGTGTTGGCATCCGGGCTGAGTGCCCAGGCGTTCAACTGCGTATCGGGCTTGCGCGCATAGGAACTGGCACTGCCGGCGACGCCAAAGCCGGCTAGGCGCGAGGCAAGTTCGGAAGCCCCCTCGTTGACCCAGCCATCCTCGTTGCTATCCATGTGCCAATGCACCATGTGCTGGAATTCGTGCGCCAGCGTGGCCTCATAATAACCACTTCCGGGGGGCGCCGCATCGATGCTCAGGTAGATCATCTCGCGCTCGTTGCTGTAGGGGTTTATCTGGTGTGAGAACTCGTCCTGGCTGGAAAAGTAGCCGGCCGCGCCGCTAAAGCGGGCGTTGAGTACCACAATTCGGGGGTTGTTGTCGACTCCCGGGCTCCATTCACTGCCGAAATGTTTCTGCACGGCGGGGTAGATTTGCTCGTCAAAGGTCTTGGCGGCCTTCTGAAGCTCGCGCTCATCGAACGAGACGTCATTCTGGACCCAGAATTCTGCGTACTCGGAAGTGGCTCGCAGGGTGGCCGTGATGCTGAATACCTCCATGGTATCCGAGTTGGAGACCCAAAAGCGCGCCTGTTGGCCGACCGTGTGGGCCGGCGCCTCGGCGTTGACAATCTCCGGTATGGCAGCCAGGCCCTTGAGCCGCGCGGCCAACACTCTGGAGTCGCGTGGGGGCACGCTTACCCCGGCGAGGAGTTCGGCGGTTGCGGAACTGGTAGTTGTACCGGCCGGTGTGGCGCTTGGCGTGAGTATTGCCGTGGGGTCCGTCTGCTGCGCTCGATCCAGGCGCAACCATGTGAAGGTGGCGGCCGGGAGGCAGAGGCAACCCGCCAGGATCGCTATGCCAATGATGATACCCAGTGTTCGACGCACACTGTCCTCCTGGTGCAGGATCAGTCTTTGGTGATTTCCAGGGCCGCCCCACAGTTGGGGCACTTGCGTAGTGCCTGACGCACCGGAAAAGCCGAGCCGCAATATGGGCATTGCTTGGTAACCAGCGAGGGCTGGAGACCGCGCAGGATGTAAACCGTGCGCCCCTCGCGCTGCTCGACCTGGGCATGGCCGGCAGCGCGCAGGCTCTCGAGCGCCTCCAGTGCCAGGTGGGCCGGAATGCGATACTCGGCTTGCACCTGGGCTACTGTGACCTCGCCGCCAAAGCGCCTGGCCAACGTTACGGCACCTGTGGCCAGCGCCTTCGGGCTGATTTCGGCCAGGCGCCGGAGGGTAGCGATCCCCCAGTAGAGCAATACGCCACCCGCCGCCAGCAAACCGGCGGCGACCAGAAAGCGCTCCGGTTCTTCCATCGCAGCAATGAGGAAGAGCAGGCCAAAGGTCAGGAAGGGCAGCGAAACGAGCAGGGCCACAAAGGCCAGGATTCTTTTCATGGTCTAGCTCCCTGTCAGTCCCAGGCCTTGGTGGCTCGTGTGAGCGCGTCGCCCATGGACTCGAACGTGGACGCAATCGACTGCTCTGCCAGATGGTCCCGAATGATGGCACGGACGGTGCGGCTGAACTCGACCGGATGCTTGCCGAGAACCTTCTCGTCGCGCATCTGAGCCCGGAACTCGGGCCAGAGGGCATGGAAGCCGAGCACCTCGTCGCTCAGCCTCAGCCGCAGTTCGGCCAGGTTATACTGCCTCTGCTCCTCGAGGACCTTGTCGGCGCTTCTTTGGAATCTCTCCATGCCCTCAGCGAGGCCGTTGAGCAGGCCCAGCCCCTCGGCGACGGCGCGAAGCCCATCCTCGTAGGTGGCCTTGCTCCGGTACAATTCCACAATTCCCTCCAGAACTGCATGCAGGGGCTTGGGGGAATCCGGAACGCTCTTCAACTCGGCGAGGAACCTGGCGGCGCCGCTCTCGCTGCTCAGGCGCTCCAGGTTCGATTGCAGGTAGTCGTGACGCGCTTGCAGCTCTGCTGCCTTGATACCAGCCGCCTCCCACTTTTCGCGGAGCCGCGTTTGGTTCGCCGCGAAGCGCTTCTTCTCGTCCTCCCAGGATTGGCGAACCCTACGCAGCTCGGCGACTGCAGAAGCATGGGCCTCACGTTGGGCGGCGCGCTCCTTGCGCAACCGGTAGCGCTGCCGGATGCCCGTCAGCCAGCCGGTGGCCCGTATTCGGGCTTCGATCTGTGTGAGGCTATCACGGATGGAGGTGCAGCGGGCCTTGAGTTCCTCTTCCTGCGCGTCGAGCTGTGGATTCGTCTGACGCAACGCCGCCATCTCAGCCTGGGCCTCGGTGATCGCACTGTCGGCCTCGTTGCGCAATTGCTCGATCTGGGCGGCCAGCTCGGCTACCTCGCGTTCGAGCTTGGCTCGCTCTTCAGCAGTCACCTTGAGCAAGCCCTGTGCCAGTGTTGGCGGAAGCTCCACCTCGCTCGTGAGGAGAGGCACGGCCCCGGAGATGGCGGCCTTCCAGCTCTCCAGCGTCCGTTTGTAGATCTCATTGAACTGCCTCTGGACCTCTTCGATCTCGGCATAGACCTCTCTGATCGCCCGCTTTTGCTGGCCGATGTAGGCACAGAACTCGTGCAACCGGACCGTCTTAGCCATGATGCTCTGCTCCCTTGGCGGCCTGGGGTTCCGCCCGGTTGAGGCCGACCCCCCAGCTGTGCCGCTTCCACTGCCGGATGCGCCAGTGCATCTCATCCCAACGCGAACATGGCGGCGCGAGCTCGTTTAGCTCATCAAAGCCGCCGCGCTCATCCCAGTAGAGTGGGCAGGCGCCGCAGCAGATGTGTTTGATGGTGCAGCGCTGGCACACGGGCGGCAGGAAGGCTTTCGATCGCCAGTAGCGGGCAGCGGCTCCATGCCATACTTCTTGGAAGGTGTTGGTCAGGAGGTTTCCCAGGCCGTGCTCAAAGCTGGAGCAGGGGAGTACGTCGCCGGAGGGGCTGACCGATAGTAGGCCGTCGGCGGCGGCGCACGATTTGCTCCCCAAGCCTGCCTGCACCGGGTTAAAGATGCAGTAGGGCAGGGGCGAGTACCAGACGAAGCGCACTCCCTCCTGCTCGGCCCAGGCCTGAAGGCGCGGGATGATCCCGGCGATCTCCTTGTAGCTGATGCCGATGCGCCGGTGGTTGAGCGCGGTGCCCGTGCGGATGACCATGTTCATGGAAAAGTACTCGGAGTGCAGCTCGCGCGCGATATGGGCAACGAGTTCCTGGAGGTGGTCGCGGTTTTCGCTGCAGATGGTGGTATTGGTGTGGGTGTGTATCCCCGCCTTGCGCAGGGCGTGCACGGCCTGGCTACTCAGGGCAAAGGCGCCCGGATGGTCGACGATGCGGTCGTGCACGGCGGGGCTACCCCCTTCGATGCTCACCTGCGCGGAGTCGAGCCCCGCAGCGGCGAGTTCGTGCACGTAGGCCTCATCGGCGCAGCGCAGGCCATTGGTAATCAGGTTGACGCGCATGCCTTTGCCCTTGGCGTAGGCGATGAGGTCCGGAAGGTCCTCGCGCAGCGTCGGCTCACCGCCGGTGAAGGACACGGTGGGGCAGTGTGCTTCGTCAAAGATGCGATCCAGGACCTGCTGTACTTGCGAGGTGGTCATCTCTGGGGTTGTGCGACCCCGATCCGGTGCCGCCGCATAGCAGAATACGCAGCGGTTCTGGCAGCGGTAGGTCAGCGCCACCTCGGAGAGGACCGGCAGATCACGCCTGTGGCTGCCAAAGCGAGTCTGGCGCACGGCCGGGGCGCCGCAGACATCATCGTTGAGGAGGGCGGCGACGCTCGCCAGCAGGCGCTCGAGGTCGCCCTCAACCTGGCTCTCGGCAACCCCGTACTGCCGGGCGATGTCGCGGACCAGTGCGCCCACATCAGGCGACTCCTCTTCGTAGAGGCGGGCCAGCATTGCCGTAGCTGTACGGTTCAGGTTGTGGACGCGGTTGGGCCGGAGGATCAAGAGACCATCCTCCGGCCGGATGTAGACATATTCGCGGGTCTGGCGCACCAAGGTGGTCGCGAATTCCTGCAGATCAACCATCAGACCTCACAAGCTCTAGAAGCGGCTGACACACGCCGAGTGACAGGCGGAATGGCAGGCCGAGTGGCAAACACACGCCGAGTGGCAGGCCGAGTGACAGGCATCGTGCACACAGGCCGAGTGGCAGGCCGAGTGCACGCAGGCAGAGTGGCAGGCCGAATGACAGGCGGAGTGGCAGGCATCATAGCCGGCAGCATCGGTGGCTGCTGCATCTTTGCCCATGAGCCGGTCTACGCTCGCCTCAACCCCTGCTGCCACGCCGGCCAGCGTGCGCTCTATGCCCTGGGTTAGTTCGCCGGCCCAGGCCTCCAACGGGCGTACCGCTTCGCCGGCGGCGCGGGCCAGCGATGGTGGTGCCTCCCGTCCCGGCTCCGGTCTCCGAGTAGCCGGCTGAGCGTGGCGGCCCATGTCGCCGATGATGACCCACGGAGTATAGGGCCGGCGCGACAGCTCGGGCCAGCCCATCGGCTGGCTGTGCTGGCGCCAGTCCCTCTCGTATTCATCCCAGGCCTGGCGGATGCGGCGGTCATAGGCCTCGCGGGTAGCGCGGGGGTCGGCATTCCACATCTTGGGCCGCACAGAAGCGGCGACTGCCTTCAGAATCTTGCTGACCTGCGCCTGATCGATCGTCCCATCGGGCAGGATTGCGGCGACTAGCGCACTCTCATACTCGTTCATCTGCGCATCGGGCTTGGTCAGTTCGAGCTGTAGCGGGTGACGGTTAAGGATGGTCAGCACGCCGCGCTGCTCGAGGCCCAGGATGATGAGAGCGATGGTCTTGGCCGAGTTACCGAGGTAGAAGGCGGCCTCTACTGCCCCCAGATCCGGGACGATACCGGGAGTCTCAAAGGTTTCGATCTCGATCTCGGGCGGCTCGTACTCGGGCTTGCGCCGCCGGCGGACGAACACCACCGTCACGACAGCGACGAGAAGGGCAACGACGCCGCCCGTCCCACAGATGAGCGCGACAGCCGGACCGGCCAGCGAGCTTGCGGGAGGGGTCGTCGTGGCGGGCGTTGGGTCATAGGCCGGCGTGCCACCGGGGGCGCGGGTCACGGGCAGCGGGATGGGCGTTTCCGCCGTGCCATGCACCGCGGAGGCGGGCAAGAAGAAGCGCGGCTGCAGGGTCGTTTCGGGCGGCAGGTCCCGCCGGGCGATGTGCAGCGAGAGCCAGTTCTTGCCTGTTGCCTCGTCTGGGGTAGGGAAGTAGACCCAGCGATCAAAGTCGGCCGTGCTCTCGACAAGGAGGCCCGTCTCATCGACCCGCGCGTCCGTGACCTGCTCGGGTTGGGTGACATCTGCCGGCAACTCGATGGGCAGAACGAAGGTCAGGACTGCCTCCTCGATCGGCAGCGCCCACTGGAACGGAGACCAAGCTAGAACGCGGTAAGGTTTGCTGCCGACCTGGGTTCCGTCAAAGACTGAACGGTCGATGCTATACTCGATGCGCAGCGTGTACTGCTGCCCAGCAGCAGTGGGCCGCTCGAACTCGGCCGTATAGTAGCTCGATTCGGCGGGGCGTAGGTTCACGGTGAAGGGACCATCCGGCCCCTCGGCGGCTGCCGAGAGGATGGTGTGCTGGGGATCGAACGGGCCGATGGCCGCGATTTGGGTGCGCGTATCGTGTTCGGTGAACGTCAGTGTATAGCGCACATTGAGGCGGCCATCGGTGAGGATGACGACATAGGCCTCGGTACGGTTCAGGGTTACCGGGTCCTGTGCCCATACCGGCATGCCCGCGAGGGCGAGCCAGGCCACGAGCACGAGCAGCAGAGCGAGCGAGTATCTTCTCATCCGTGCCTTCCTTGCAGACGGTCGAGCAACACATAGGCGGCGAACTGGGGGAGAGCGAGCATGCGGCGCCAGCGCCACGGCTGCCGTACCAACCGGTAGAGCCATTCGAGGCCGAGGGCGCGCACAGAGGCCGGTGCGCGAGGCACACGGCCCGAAATATAGTCGAGGGACCCGCCCACGCCCATGGCCACGGGTACCTCCAGCCGCGCCAGGTTGCGGGCGATCCAAAGATCCTGGCTGGGCGCACCATAAGCCACGAACAAAAAGTCGGGGTGCACCTGGCGGATGCGGGCGACGATGGCGTCCTCCTCATCAGGATGCGGCGAGCCGGCATAGGTGCCGGCAATACGCAGCGCGGGTGCGAGCATCACCAGGCGGGCTGCGGCCTCCTCAGCGATGCCGGGAGCGGCGCCCAGGAGGTAAAAGCTGTGACCATGCTCGGCGGCCCTGGGGGCCAGACCGAGGATAGTGTCGACGCCCGTCGCGCGACCGCGCAGCGGCGTACCCAGATAGCGCGCTGCATGCATTAGCCCTGCCCCGTCGGGCAGGGCGAGGTCGGCAGCCTCAAGGACAGCACGGAACTCGGCGTCCTTCTGCGCCTTGACTACGAATTCCGGGTTCACCGTTACGACATGATAGGGGCGACCGGCAGCAGCGAAGGCCAGCAGGTACTCGATGGCCTCATCCTGGACGACATCGTCGACACGGACGCCCAGGATACGTATGGAGCGAAAGCGCTTGTCCTCGATCAAGGTTTACTGTCCCATCCAGACGGCATCAGGCCTCGGAGTATGCCTCAACGAGCGCCTCAAGAACCTGCGAGGCGCAGCGCTCCCAAGAGAACTCGGCCAGGCGCCGGTAGCCGCGAGTGACCAGATCGCGCCTGAGCCCCGAGTCGCTGAGGAGGCGGGCTAGGTGCGTCGCTAGCGCCTCGACATCCAGGGGAGCAAAGTGCAGGGCGGCATCACCTGCCACCTCGGGGAGCGATCCGCCCGTGGAGCAGATGACAGGCGTCCCACAAGCCATGGCCTCGAGCACGGGCAGGCCAAAGCCCTCGTAGAGGCTGGGCATGACAAAGCACTCGGCGGCGCTCACGAGCGCTGCCAGGTCTTCCTGTGGCACGTAACCCGGGAAGCGTACGCGGGCTTCCAAGCCAAGCTCGCGTACGCGCCGGCGGATTGGTTCGTCCAGCCAACCGGCTTTGCCGGCCAGCACGAGTTCGATATGGTCCAGAGCGCTCGGAAGGCGGGCAAAGGCTTCCACCAAACGGGCCAGGTTCTTGCGCGGCTGTATTGTCCCCACATACAGTACGTACGGATGGGGCAGCCGGTAGCGCTCGCGGATCGCTTGTTGGGCCTGCTCACCGGCTCGCGCGATGCCTTCATCCAGGCCCGGATAGGCGACGCGGACCTTGCCGGCCGGGACGCCATACTCGCGCTGCAGGTCGTGGGCGGTGGCGAGAGAGTCGGCCATGATGCGGCGAGCGGCGCGGCAACTGAAGCGGGTTGACAGTTCCAGATAAAGACGCGCACTGCGCGTGTGCTGCTGCGGGAAGAAGCGGTAGCCGATATCGTGTACCGTCACGACTGTGGCTGCAGGGTGCGCCAACGGCACGACGTGGGCTGGGACAAAGAGCACGTCGGGCGGATGGCGGCGCATCTCGCCCGAGAGGCCAATATGGGTCCACAGCCGGCGGGGACCAAGGACTCGGTGCTCGACGTTCGCCTGTTCCGGGAGCAGGCCCACCGGCGCCGGTTCGCGCAGGTACAGGCGGAAGCGATGCTGCCCGCCGAGCCGCACCAAGTGGCGGATGATCTGGAGGGAATAGTTCTCGGTACCGGTGCGCTGGGCCACGAGGGTACGGCTGGCATCTATGCCGATCAGCATACTACTGGGCTCTCCGGTGGCGCCGGGAGGCCGGCGCTCGGCAGGCGTGATGTGTTCGTGCATGCTCGCCCTCACGCGACCTGGGTGACAATGATGCCGCGGGCACCCGCTGCGGCCAGGGCCGCCTGAACGGCGCTGCACCGGCCTTCCTCCACAAGGGCGATCATGTTCCCGCCGCGACCACTGCCGGAGAGCTTGGCTCCCAATGCGCCCGCATCCAGGGCAGCGACGGTCAACCTCTCCAACTCGACGGAAGAGGTGCCGATGGCGCGCAACTCGCGCTGATTGGCGTTCATCAGCCTGCCGAGTTCGGCCAGGTCTCCCTCGACCATAGCCTGGCGCGCCTTTTCGACCAGCGTACCAATGGCCGTAAAGTGAGCCTCGTAGGCGGGCTTGTTTTCCTCCCAGCCGCGGCGAACATCCGCCACCACATCGCGGGTGGAGCTGCGCACGCCTGTATCACCAATGACCAGCCAGAAAGGCCGGCCGAGCCAGAACACCTCGTCGAGCTGACCACGGACAAAATAGAGGGGCTTGCCGAAAGCGACGACGGCATTATCGATCCCGCTTGGGGTTCCATGGTGGAGAATCTCTGTCTGGTACACGAGGTCGGAGATGTCTCGCGAGGTCAGATAGCCGGAAAAGTGGGCGACCAGGGCGCGTACCAGGGCGGTTGCCACCGCTGCGCCGCTACCGAGGCCGCGGCCCATGGGCACCGTCGATGAGATCGTGATGCGCAGGTCGGGCTGGTTTCGCCGCCCGAGCCGGTCGAGGGTGTTGCGAACGGTGTGAGCGAGAGCGACGGCCTCACGGTCCTGAGCGTCAACCTGGGCCGGCTGGAATTCGCGGCCCAAGTCGGTAGCGACTATGGTGATGCCCTGACCGGGAGGGGCATCCTCGACCTGCGCCTGGGCCTGTACCTGGCTCACAGGCACGGCAATCGCCGGCCGCCCGTAGACGACAGCGTGCTCACCGAGCAGGATGACTTTGCCGGGCGCCGTACTGATGGCCACGCTGAGCCTCCCCTTCTCCCTTTGATGGCACACTATAGTGCAAGGCTATTGGGATGTCAAACAATGAAGGGGTTTTCGGAGACGTGATGGGCCGGAACACCCAAGTCCGAAGACTTGGGTGTTCCGGCCCATCACCCCTTCAGATCCTATCGAGGTCCTGACTATGGGTACGTTCCTCGCAGTTGGTGGGCGCGGGCGACGCGGTCGATGGCCAGGATGTAGGCAGCCACGCGCATGTCCACCTTTTTCTCCTCGGCGATGCGCAACACATCCTCAAAGCTGCGTACCATCACCTCGCGCAGTTGAGTATTGATGTCGCGCTCGCTCCAGAAGAAGTACTGCAGGCCCTGCACCCACTCAAAGTACGAGACGGTCACCCCACCGGCGTTGGCCAGCACGTCGGGCACGACAAAGATGCCCTTGTCGTAGAGTATCTCGTCGGCTTCCGGCGTCGTAGGGCCGTTGGCGCCCTCGGCCACGATCTTGGCCCGGATTCTGGGGGCGTTGGCGGCTGTGATCGCGTTCTCCAGGGCACAGGGCGCGAGCACGTCGACCTCGAGTTCGAAAAGCTCGACGTTGGTCAGGCTGTCCGCCTTGGGGTAGCCGGCCACCGAGTTGCCGTGTTCGCGGGCATAGTGCAGCACGTCGCGTACGTCCAGCCCCTTGGGGTTATAGATGCCGCCGAGGATGTCGGCGATAGCGACGATGCGGCAGCCATGGTCCTGCAGCAGGTAGGCGGCAGGCGCCCCGACCTTGCCAAAGCCCTGCACGGCCACCGTCGCCCCCTCAACGGGGATGCCCACGTGCTTCATGGCTTCGAGGGCGCAGAACATAACACCCCGGCCTGTAGCCTCGGCCCGGCCGAGGGAGCCGCCGATCTCCACCGGCTTACCGGTAACCACGGCGGGCGTGGAGTAGCCGCGGCGCATGGAGTAGGTATCCATGATCCAGGCCATGACCTGGCCGTCGGTGTTCACGTCGGGGGCGGGGATGTCGCCCTCTGGGCTCATGAGGATGGCGATCTCGCTCGCATAGCGGCGGGTTAGGTTTTCCAGTTCGCGTCTGGAGAAGCCTGAAGGGTCACAGGCCACGCCGCCCTTGGCGCCGCCGAAGGGAATACCGACGACGGCGCACTTCCAGGTCATCCACATGGCCATAGCGCGCATCTCGTCCAGCGTCACATCGGGATGATAGCGGATGCCGCCCTTGGACGGGCCGCGCGTGGTCGAGTGGTGCACGCGGTAACCCGTAAAGATGCGCTCCGAGCCGTCGTCCATCCTGACCGGAAAGTTGACTGTAAGCTCTCGCCTGGTATGGCGCAGCATCTCGCGCACGCCGGGCTCCAGATCCAGGTAGGCGGCCGCCTTGTCGTACTGAGCTACAGCGATTTCGTAGGGGGAACGAGGGCTATTCGCTGCGGCACGAGATGCAGCATTCTGTCGTTTGCGAGGTTCAGAGTTACCCATCATCGACTGACCCCTTGGCGTCTTTTAGCAGTTCCGCCAGGCGTTCTGCCTCACCCTTGAGCATGTTGTAGACGTGCTCTGGTCCTGGGAACTGGCCTTGCTGGACCTCGTCGCGATAGGTGGTGAAAGCCCGCTTCATCTCCTCTGCCAGGTTGGCGTACTTTTTGACGAATTTGGGAGTGAACGTCTCAAAGATGCCGAGGAGGTCAGAGACAATGAGCAACTGCCCGTCTGTGTATGGCCCTGCGCCGATGCCATAGACGGGGATGTGAAGGGTTTCGTGGATGATCTTGGTCACTTCCGGCGACACTGCCTCCACCAACAGAGCGTGTGCGCCTGCCTCCTGTACTGCGAGCGCATCTTCGATCATCAGCTTGGCCGCCTCGACTGTCCGCCCTTGCGCTCTGAATCCACCTAGCTGCCCTGAGCTCTGAGGGGTCAGGCCAATGTGTCCAAAGACGACGATTCCAGCCTCGACAATCGCTCGGATCTTGGGCGTTACTCGCTTGCCGCCTTCGAGCTTGATAGCATCAGCCCCTGCCTCTTTCAGGAAGCGCCCTGCATTCCGAACGGCCTCATCTACAGAGGCTTGATAGGAGAGAAAGGGCATGTCACCAATGACAAATGTGTTTGGTGCACCTCTACGCACGGCCTGAGTGTGATGCAGGCACTGCTCCATCGTCACCGGCACCGTGCTGTCGTAACCGCAAACGCACATGCCCAGGGAATCGCCCACCAAGAGCATGTCCATGCCGGCGGCTTCTGCGCAGGAAGCGGTCGGTGCGTCATAGGCTGTTATCCATGCGAGCTTGACGCCTTGCTCCTTGGCGCGGTACAAGTCGTATATAGTTCTCTTCACGGCCCAACTTCCTTTCGCTAGAGTCCTCGCACTGGTTCAGCGCGAGGACTGTTCTTGTGCTAGCCTTGCTCCTGAACCTTGCGCACAGCTTTTTGCAGGCGACATACAAGCTCGTCGATAATGTCTGTGCTAGCCCCGACGGGGATGCGCACGTTCTGCGGGGCCTGTAGTGCTGAACCGGCTGTTGCGGATATACCAAAGCCGCGAGAGAGCAGCCTGGCGAACACGTCGCCATCTACTCCCAGCTTGGAGATGTTGGGGAAGACAAACGGACCTCCCTGCGGCTCCACACAAGTCAGTACCCCTGTTTCGCGGATTGCCGCCACCACACGATCGCGGTTGGCCTGAAGCAGTGCGGCTGCGTTGGCCAGCCAGGTCTGGGGCCCCGCCATGGCTGCTGCGGCGGCAGCCTGACAGACGTGGTTGACATAGAGGTGGATCCACTCCGATGTCTTGAGGAACTCGTCAATCAGCTCGGCATGAGTGACGATGAACCCGACACGCCACGCCGCCATGACATAGCTCTTGGTAAAGCTGCGGACCATTACCGTATGCTCTCGGCACTCCGGCACGGCAAGTGGGCTGATGTGTTTCCGGCCATCAAAAGTGAGGCGCTCATAGGACTCGTCGGCTAGGATGCACAGGTTGTGCTTTTGCGCCATCCTGCCGATCTGCTGCAGCTCTTCTTGCGTAAGAACACACCCTGTTGGGTTCTGCGGCGTGTTCAGGAACAGGATCTTGGTACGCTTGGTGATGGCCTTTTCGAGCCGCTCCATGTCCCACCGGAAGTCGTTCTGCTCATCCATCGGGACAAAGACCAACTTTGCTCCCAGCCCCGTCACCAGGCCATCAAGAAAGTAACAGGGCGCCGGGGCGATTACCTCGTCTCCTGGCTCAAGCAGGCTCAGGAAGACGATATGCAGCCCATTGTTCCCGCCGTTCGTGACGAGCACGTGCTTCTCCGGGTCAATCGCCATGTCCAAGCTGCTGTGTAGTAGGGCGGCGATCGCTTCGCGCAATGACAGCAGCCCGCGTGAAGGAGCGCTCTTGGGGTGTGAGGCTGCTTCTATCGCAGCCTGGATGACATGCTCCGGCAACTGAAGCGGAGGATAGGGGCTCAGCGGCAGGAGGTCACCCTGCTCTGGGGCGTTGAAAAGAAACCATTCGTTGGCTGCTCGCGAAGCAACCCGTGGTAGTCTCTTTCGGGTTGTGGGAATCCAACGCTGTAAGGACTCCATGATCTCTTGTCTCCTCCTCTATGGATCTCTGGCCGAGCGGCTCAAGCACTGCGAGGTGGACTCGGTGATGTGCGCTGACAGCACACACAAGCTTGAAGGCTCGTGCAATAGATCCATTGAAAGCATGCTTTACCAGCAGTAGCCGCTGGCCAGCGAGATGGCCAGCGGCTCAGCCTCTGCCTCACCGTCGCTCTCAGAACTCGATCATTCCAAGTCGGGGATGTCGATGGGATACTTGCCGTATTGCTTGCACACCTCAAAGAGCGCGATTATGTTCTCTAGGGGGACGTCGTACATGGCAAAGTGGCTGTTGCCGAAGACGAGGCCGCCCCCCGGCGCCAGGTGCTTCAGTTTGAAGAGAGCTTCCTTCCGCACATCCTCCACGGTCCCGAAGGGTAGGGTCTGCTGGCTCGATACGCCGGTAGAGATTGTGATCTTGTCACCATAGAGTTCTTTGATCCGCAGTTGGTCCATGCATGCCGGCTGTAGGGGATGCATAAGATCAACGCCGACCTCCACCAAATCACCGACGAGTGGCGTCAGGTTACCGCAGCCATGGAAGAAGAAGAACCCACCCCGCTTCTTCACCCGATCGACCAGGTCCGCATAGCGTGGCTTGAAGTACTTTCTGAAAATCTCTGGGCTGAAGAAGGGGCCGTGGTTTGTGCCGAGGTCCTCCGAGATCTGGATACCGTCGCAGCCCAGATCCATATAGGTGTCCACCATGCGGCAGGTGTACTCATGGAGCCTGTCTAGGATAGCCTCTGCTATCTTGGGACGGGCATAGAGGTCGTGGAGGAAGGTCACCATTCCTCGCAGGATCACGCTCCTCATCCAGAGGTACCTTGCGCTGCCAATGATCAGGTAACGGTCTTTTTCCTTTTCTACCGTCTCCTTGACACTCGCAAAGCGGCTGATGTCCAGGTCGGGAATCGGTAGTGCTTTGATTTCCTTCACAGTGGTAGCTGACTGCCAGGGATGGAGCGTAAATATGTACTGCCGTATCGGAGAGTTGCCATGGTATGCCCCTGGGCGTCGCTGCACTCCCCAGTCCTCAAACTCGGCGCACTCGTACGCCGGATGGTAGTAGCCCGTGGCGTCACAGAACTCGATATAGTCCCACGACGGCTTCCACCCTTGCGGCATGAGCCGCTCTACACCCTTGTACCCAGAGTCGGCTCCCAGTTCGTCCAGCAACTCCCTTGTGGTCTCGACGCCATAGTACATCTTGAGCTTTCGCTCGGTATCTGGCCACAGCATAGCGCGGATGGGGACCCGGTCAGGCTCTTTGTGCGCTAGTGTTGCCAGCATTCTCTCGCGAGGAGTCATTGACATCACTAATTCTCCTTCATCCAGCCCTTGATAATGTTGATGCCTTCGCTTGCATCGTTGACTGCAGCGTCAACCCCGTATGCTTCCACAGCTCGGTGTGTGACTGCGCTTCCGCCGACGATGACCCTGAACCTATCGCGCAGGCCGCGCGCTTCCAATTCATCTACGACAGCCTTGATATTCTGCTGCACGGCCGAGAGTAGAGCCGAGATGCCGATGACGTCGGCGTTGAACCTAAGGGCTTCATCGACAAATCTTGCCGGAGGTACGTCAACCCCGAGATCATGGACCTCAAAGCCCGAAGCGGCCAGGAGAGAAGAGACGATCATCTTGCCAAAGTCATGGGCGTCTCCCATGATTGATCCCAGCACAATGGTGCCTTCGCTCCGCGCCTTATTCTCTGTAGAGAGCAGCGGTGTGACAATAGCCATCGCGCTCTTCATCATCTCTGAGGCCAGGCAAAGCTCACCGATAAAGTACTCTCCTCTGTGGAACCGATCTCCCACAGTGTCGAGGCCAGCTCTGAGTTCCTGTACAATGTCGATGGGAGGCGTGCCTGCCTTCAACTCGCTTCTCACCAAGTCGTCCAAGCTATCATACCGCAGTTCTGCCAAAGCTTGATTCAGTCCAATCTGGGAAACCATCTCCCTCAAGACTCCCTTCAATTTGGATGCCGGGTGACTAGCCCGCCAACAATGGCTGCGCCCGAGATACTCGGCTCGACGCGTTGTAGGCGGAGCCCGAAACATGCTGAGCATGTATTGCTCAGCCCTTCAAGCCAGTTGTAGCAATTCCTTCGATCAGCAGCCTCTGCGTCGATACGAAGAAGATAAAGACGGGAACCAACGAGACGATGGACATGGCAAACATGGGGCCGACAGAAGAACTCGACGTCGTATCCTGGAAGGCTCGCAAAGCCAGCGCAACCGGGTACAGCTTGGGATTGTTGATATAGATCAACGGGCTGAAAAAGTCGTTCCAGGTCCAGATGAATGAGAAAACCGCCGCGGTGACCAGCGCAGGCGCGCTCAAGGGCAATATGATGCGCAGATACGTCTGGATGGGACCACAGCCATCTACCCGCGCTGCCTGATCGAGCTCTACAGGCAGGCCGCGCATGAACTGCACCATCAGGAAGATGAAAAAGCCATCAATGGCAAAGAAAGACGGAACGACGAGAGGGCGTATCGAGTTCACCCAACCCAGCTTGTGAAACATGATGTACCGAGGGATCAAGGTGACATGGAATGGCAGCATCATGCTGAGCAACATGACCGAGAAGAGCACGCTCTTCAAGTCAAAATCCATGCGCGCGAAGGCGTAGGCTGCCATGGATGACGAAATCAGCGTCCCGACGATAACCGGAATGACGATCGTGAAAGAATTGATAAAGTAGACGGCAAAGCTCATTCCAGCGACGCCCGCCTTCCACCCCGTTATATAGTTCTCGAGCGTAAAGTGGGTGGGCCAGAGGCCGCTCTGCCTGAATATCTCAGTCTCCGGCGTAAATGAGGACACCAACATCCACCAGAGCGGGTACAAAGTCACAAGTGCCCCTGCCAAAACCAGTAGAAAGGGAACCGCTTTCCTTAGAGCATGCGCCTGCTTCATAACATTACTCCTTGGCATCGCTGTAGTAGACCCATTTGCCGGAACTGAGGAAGAGAATGGCGGAAAAGACGGCAATGATCAGCAGCAGCGCCCAGGCCATGGCCGATGCATACCCCATCCGAAACTCGACAAAACCGAGGAAGTAGAGGTAGAGGGTGTAAAAGAGCAAGCAATCAAGCGGTCCCCCTGTGCTTCCTCCACCGACAATGAACGCTGGTGTGAAAGCCTGGAAAGCCGAGATGAGCTGCATAATCAGGTTGAAGAACAGAATCGGCGTCAGCAAGGGGAAGGTGATATGCCAGAACATGGATCCTGCTCCAGCGCCGTCTATTGCCGCTGCCTCGTACAGCTCTTTTGGTATCTGCTTCAAACCAGCGAGGAAGATGATCATCGGTGACCCGAAAGCCCACGCGAGAAGCAAGATCAGAGTGTAGATGGCATAGTGAGGATTGGTCACCCAACTGATCGGCCTGTCGAACTGGAACCCCACCAAGCTCAAGATCTGGTTGATGACTCCTTCAAGCCCGAAGAGACGTCTCCATAAGAGTGCAATGGCCACGCTGCCGCCCATGAGCGAGGGCACATAGAAAGCAGCTCGGAAGAGGGAAAGACCTGGGATGCCCTTGTTCAGGATGAGTGCTAGGACAAAGGCTACCAACAACTGCAGAGGAACACCCAGGAACACATAGGTGAAGGTGACCTGGAGAGCCTTAATATAGCGGGGGTTGTTGGTGAGCATGTGAACGTAGTTGGAGACGCCAACCCACTTGGGCGAAGTGAACAGATCAAAGTCGGTGAAAGAAAGGTAGAGTGAGCTGCCCATCGGTATGGCAGCCAGCACCACTATACCGATCAACCATGGCAGCAGGAACAGATAAGCGTAACGGTTTCTTCGCCAGAACTCTGCAATCAGAGTATGGGGCCTACGCGTATGGGCTTGGGTGGCCGTTTTGACGCTAGACTCTGAGGCCAACAAGACAACTCCTCTCAGTGGAAGTGGCAATGCAGATCTTTTATGATATGGTCCTGACTCAACCGCTTCCGGCGCTTGTTGGTGCGCTACGAGGATAGGGTTGAGAACCGCATTAGATATGCTTCGCTTGGTGCGTAAACATCGGTCAAGTAGTCGGTCATGGCCTTGAGCGCCAGGTTGCGAGCCCTGGGGCCGTTCCCTGAGAACGGCCCCAGGTTACAATCTAGGACGCACTGGTAGGAGTCGCAGGGCCAGCTACTACCTGACCGGTGTTATTGCGAGCCAGCACTCAGCTTCATTCCTGGTATGCATTCCACATTGCGCCGAGGCTTCTCGAGCTGACGGCATCAGGATGTGATTGCTCTTCCCAGCACACGCACAGGCGAAGCCTCAAGGCCCATAAGGCTCAGTGGGCAGACGAGAATCTCAACCCAGGCGCTGCCCAGCTTGTGCAGGTTCGTTAGGTACTCGATTTGCCATATGCCCTTGCCCAAAAGAGCCAGGTGCACACCAAACTCTGTCATACTAACTTCACGCTGCTCAGCTAACCGGCGAATGACATAATCCTGTGGAAAATCATAGCCGACAAGCTGGATGGGTTGCTTGGCTAGCCACTGTGCGGCAGCATCGGTCACGTAGGGTGATTCGGCCCAGAACGCTGGTGTGCGCCATGCCCTTTGCGGCCAATCGGTGCGCAGCAGGATGGTCGGCGGAGGGGTAGACGGCCAGCGTGCCTGAAGCTCGTCTACGCCGATGGCACCATTCGCACTGATATCGCTCAGGTCGAGAACGAACGCCCTGCTGCTAACAAGCTCGAGCGGAAAGGTCTCGATGGGGGGACCGCCAGGGATATAGTGCAAAGGCGAATCTAGGTGCGTGCCGCAGTGAACTGGCAGTTTGATGGTCGATGCCTTGTGCCACGATGGGCTGTCAATGGAGCCAAACTCGACGCTCCAGCGTGGAATGTCGGGCGATAGTGGAATGGTCAGGTCGATCCAGTTGGACACTAGTACCTCCGTGCATGTGACAGACGCCGGCTAAGCGGCGCCGTACCTACCGTGCCTGCTCTGATCGGATCCAATCGATGTACTCCCGCACGCCATCGACAAAGCTGTACTGCGGCTTGAAGCCTAGTTCGTCGCGGATACGGGCAAAACCGAGACTGGGGCCGCGCGGCATTATGCGCCCTGGACCAATCTCGACCTCCACCGAAACGCCAGCCTCGCGAGCTGTGATTTCGATGAGCTCCGGTATGGGGGCGAACCAGCCGGAGGCGATGTTGTAGACGCGATGCTTGACCGTTGGCGCCTCATAGAGCCGGCAAACGCCCTGCGCGATATCCTTTACATAGGTAAAGTCGATTGACTGGTCGCGGCCGGCAGGCAGGCTGATCTTGGTCGCGCCTGCCAGTGGACCAAAGACGGCACCGTAGAGCGGGTAGAGCTCGGCTGGCATATGACCCGGCCCATAGGCAAAGTAGACGCGTATCGCACGAAAGTCCACGCCGAACTCGCGCTCGTACATTTGACCGAGCAGTTCAGCGCTTGCCTTAGCGGCACCATAGAGGTCGCTAGGGGAGACGGGGACAGCCTCGTCGGGGACATCATCGCGCACACCATAGACCGAGCCCGAACTGATGTAAACTAGTCGCTCGACGCCGAAAATGCGACACGCCTCCAGCAGCTCAACCGTACCCATTGTGTTCAAGCGGATGTTCCGATGCGGGTTCTGGGCGAAAGCGGGGCCTCCCATTATCCCGGCGACGTGGATCACGCCTTCGATCTGGCCGTCGTACTGTTTGAAGCAGCGATAAACCGAGGCATAATCCAACACATCGGCTTGGAAGAAGTTGATCTGGTTGTCAAATCCCTCCAGGTAGCTCCGCCGACGCTGGGATCGGGCGAGCAGAATGACATCCCGCCCCTGGTCGAGCAGCCTGCGAGCCACCCACGAGCCAATGTGGCCGTAGCCACCAGTGATAAGCACTGACATGAGTCGAAACCTCCTACCGGTTGGAGGATAGATTGCCAAAGCTGGCTGCGTGCTACTGGAGCGCCTGCCGCTTTAGCGATCACCGCACCGGTTGATAGCATACTGCAACGTCAAAGTCCGGTGAACGACTCGTCCGCAAAAAGGTTGGCGACGCACAAGCGGCTACTACGGGTAGTATGCTGCTTGGCGGTGCCTACTGCCGAAGTAGGTCGCCTGTCGCTATCGACCCTCTTGCAGCGGAGTCGTTCACCACAAGTCGTTCTGAGACCATACGGACTGGGCATGGAGCCCCGTCGCCCCGCGTCGGCAGCTAGCCGAGCTCTCTGAGCTCTGCCCCGTGAGTCCTATAGGCTTGGGTCGATTCTCTGGGGCGCGAGCGCCAAACATGGAGTGCGGACGTGCTTCATGGCGTCTCTAGCGCCACCATCAGTTGGCCGGGAAGAAAGTGACGTTGCAGTACAGACTGAGCAACTATCGCATCCAATGCCCGGCAACTTAGGCGTTGGCGGTTCTGTATATTTCTTCAGCCTCAGACATGAAGGCGTCTACCGCTTCCTCGACAGGCGTACCGTAGCAGATGGCATCGCACGCCCTTCTCTGCGCCGTCTTCACTGCACTGGTCCCCTTGGGGTCCACCATCTTGGGCGGGAGTTCCTTCAGGATCTCGTTAAAGTGATCGAGGACCAACACATCCTTCGGGTGGATCGTGTCCCTCAGAGCTTCCTGCACGCTCCTTGAGCCGACTGCACCGAGTTCCATGCTAAAGACCTTGGCGGCCTCGATGTCGTTGACGAACCAGTTGACAAAGTCGGCCCCCTCTTGCAGGTGCTTGGAAGTGGCGGCCAGCGACCAGCCTGAACCACGGAGAAAGTCCCCAGTCCTGTACACGCCGTCGGGCATAACCAGTTGCCGGATGATCACCAGATCGTCATCGGTATACTGCTGGTAGATCTTGAGTTCGTTGTTGTCAGTATACACCGTGGCGAGGCGCCCTACGGATATGTGCGCATCCGCCCACATGTCGTTCAGCGGCTGATTCCAGACGTCCATCGGCATGACGAGCCCTGCGTCGTAGAGCTCCTTCCAATACTGGAACAGCTCGACCACGATCTCTTTGGGGAATCCTACGTTCGTGCCGTCTTCGTTGGCGATCTGATACCCCTTCTGCAGGATCCAGCCCTGGAAGTGGTGCTCGTTGGCAGGGCCATAGCTGCCGGCCCAGGTCTGTGCAGGCAGCTTGGGCTGCAACTCGCGCAGGAAGCTGGCCCACTCCTCGTAGCTCGTGTCGAACTTGGGCAGCTCTACGCCGGCCTCTTGGATCATGTCCTTGTTGAGGGCGAGGCAGTTGACGCAAACGCCTGACGGAATCTGGTAGGTTGCGTCTTTGACCTTCCCACAATTGGCCACGATAGGGTCCCAATCCGAGAGATCAATCGTCTTTGCCTCTACCATGTCGTCCAGGGGGGCATAGACGCCTCTCTCACCGTATTCGGCCAGAGAGTCAAAGACGGATTTGGTGATGTCGGGGAGGTTGCCGCCGGCTGCCTGTGTCGCTACGCGCGTCCAATAGTCGGACCACGCCGCATACTCTCTGACGAGCGTGATATCGGGGTGCAGGTCCTGGTACATGTCGCAGAGCTGGTTAAAGATGTCGTTGCGGGACAGGCCTCCCCACCAGCCGATGCGGAGGTTCAGATGGTCCTTGGTGACAACGACCGTCTCTTTGACGACCTTCTCGACCTCTTGTGTGACGACCTTTTCGGGCTCGCCTGCCTGAGGCGCGCAAGCCGCGAGCACGGCAGTTGCCGTACTCATTGCCAAGTGGCGAAGAAAACCACGACGCGTCATCCCGGATTTCATGGGGTCTCCTTTATGCTTGATAACAGGATAGTGATGCACTGCATGAGCTGCCAGCCTGACTATGGTTGATCCTTACAGCATCTTCCACGTCCTCCTCTCTGAGGTGAAGCATGGCGGCCGCACTGGGCAGCCTTTCGCGACCTGGCCCTCTTGATAG
>DAOUGZ010000005.1:0-10990 GCA_034428955.1 Anaerolineae bacterium
CTGACGCGCTTTCGGCAACCCGTCAGGTCTGGCCTATCCCCTCCAACCGGTACCCAACCCCACGCTCACCCTGGCCGGCCGGCCAGGCGCAAACCCCAACCCCTGACCGATGGACCGGCGACGAGGCCATGCTACAATAGAGCCAAAGCCGCACTCATTCGGGGAGGAGAGGACACCGATGGCACTACAGCGCAGCCGTTTGCGTAAGGGATGGGGATCGGCCATCCTGTTCCTCGCCCTGGTGACCCTGCCGGTCACCTGGGTGCTGCTGAAGCCGGCGACGCGCCTACAGGAAATCGTCGGCACCATCGTCGCCAGCGTGATAGTCGGCCTCGTGGAGGCAGGGTTCCTCTACTACGAGGGCGTACAGGCTAAGGACGTGGGCCTGGGGCGTCGCCACTGGGTGGAGGGCCTGGCCCTGTTCGCCGCCTGGTGGGTGGCAGTCACCGTGGTGGATCTGGGGGGTGGGGCCATTGCCGGGCTGCTCGGCCGGCCGATGGCCGCGATGGGGCCGCTACAGAAGTGACGGTACTGGAGGAGGAAGATGAGAGTGCTCAAGGTTTTCGGGATAGTCATTCTTGTTCCCTTTGTGGTCATAGCAATACTACTGATGGCTTCTACGATCAATCATAAAAGCCAATTGAGAAAAGAAGCCAAAGAGTACTTTCCGTCCGGCAGTATGGTTAGAGTAGACGGCAAAGAGCTGCATGTATACTCAGAGGGTGAAGGGGACCTTACACTTGTTTTTATGCCCGGACACGGTACCAGTAATCCTACATTGGACTTTAAGCCCCTATGGATGAGAATGATAGATGACTATAGGATTGCAGTAGTAGAAAGGCCAGGTTACGGCTGGAGTGAGCCATCAAATAGCCCAAGGGATATAGATACCATGCTCGAAGAAACACGCAAGGCATTGGAACTGTCGGGAGAGAGAGGTCCCTATGTACTTTTTCCCCATTCCATGTCCGGGCTAGAGGCGATATACTGGGCTCAGAAATACCCAGATGAAGTAAGAGCAATTGTAGGATTGGATCCATGCACACCTGAGGCTCTTGATGTTCTTCCTGAACCCAACAAAACACAGTTATACGCTATGTATATTGTATCAAGAATAGGCCTATCAAGATACATGCCGGATTCTGAAGTTGAGGCATACTTCCCTTTGATAAAGTCAGAGGACTTGACGGAAGAGGATAAGCGGGAGTATTTAGCGGCCTTTTATCGGAGTGCTTTTTCAAGAGATATGTTAAGAGAAGTTGACTATCTAAAGAATAATGCCGAGACAGTAGCAGAGAATAAAGTCCCTATCAGCACCCCCATGTACTTTTTCATCTCCGATGGCCAAGAGGCGAGCGCAGTTGGCTGGAAAAAGGCACTCTCCGGTTATCTCTCCAAGATTACTATCGGCAAGTATATGCAGCTTGCTACTGGTCACTATGTCCATTATGACGAATCAGATACAATTGCTGAGGAGGCCAAAGCGTTCCTTGAAGACGTGAATTAGGTGACTACTGAGGGTGAACGACGTCTGGAGCGTGTGCGGCGGCGTCTTGCTGTAAGTGCATAACGCGCTCTGGCCGGCCGGCGCCACCCCTTGGCGCAGCCATCACAATCCCTGCGGGCCACTACTAGCCGAGGCGGCTGGGTTCGAAAACATGCCCTGGGCGCCGGCCGGCGCAATTCAGCCAAGGCCGGCGCCCGCAGAGGAAGAAGGTCAAGGCTCAGCCGGGCAGACCTGTCCTCTGGCTTACGAGTAGATGCCGGGCTCGCCCATAGCCTCTCGATACTGGGGGACAGGCCTCCGAAGGCCAAGCGGCCACACCGACCGGTGGAACACGGCCCGCAACAGCAGCCCCGAAGCCGTCCACCAACCCGCAGCAGCAGACAGGATAAAGATGACCCCCGCCGCAGCGAGGATGGCCTGGCTGCCGGTGAAAAAGCCGGCCGATGCGACAGCGGACCCCGTGGCGAGCAAGAACAGAGTGGCGAAGAGGGACCAGTTGACCTGGGTCGCTGCAACCGCCCCCACATAGGTGACACCCGCGAGAGGCGCAAAGATGAGGGCCAGCGGGATAAAGACCCCTGCCGGCCGGGCGAGGATGCCGCCGCCGAAGAGCAGGAGCAGAATGCCGTAACCGATCCAGAAACTGCCCCAGACGCCGAGCATGGCGGTCGATAGGCTGTCGCGGGCGCGGAATGCCCACATGGCCGCAGCGAACTGGGCGACGCCCGCCAAGAGAAGGGCAAAGGGGGCCAGCAACACCTCATCAGCAGCCGTGTAGACGCCGATCAGCCCAGCCGCCACGGCAGACTGGGCAACCGACCAGGCGAAAAGGCCCAGAATAACCGGCGCCACCACGGGCTGCAGTATGATCGTCTCGGGCACTGCGGCGCCCGCCGCTCGCGCAGGCTCCCCATAGGGAGCCTGTTCCGTCCGGGGCTCTCCCTCGCGTATTCGCTCCATGTAGCCTCCCATCGGCGCGTTGCCTGCAGGCTCAGGCCAGAGCCAGCCCTAACCGCCGCCGGCCTCGCCTGGCTGCGCGCTCATATTTCCGGCTCGCCTCCGGCCGGCGCGCCCTCACTCGTACCGGGCAGAGGCGAACTCGAGCACCAGTCAGCAAAAAATAGGCCAATACGACACAAGCCTCAGTGCACGACCACGATCGTCCCCGGGTTGCAGGGGGTGGATTCGACGGACCACTCGCCCTCGGCAATGCGCGGACCGGCCCAGTCGTACAGCCAGGCCGCATCGCTCAGGCCCAGGTTCACGCAGCCGTGGCTGATGGGCGTGCCGAAGGACACATGCCAGTAGGCGCCGTGGATGGCATAGCCCTCGTGGAAGAACAGCACGTGGGGCACGCCGGGCAGCGAGTAGCCGGGGCCGCTCATGGTCATGCTGCGCACCTTGAGGTAGACGCGGAACTGGCCGGTCACGGTGGGGTGCTCGGCGGTGCCCGAGGACATGGGCAGGGTGCGCACCGGGGTGGTGCCCTCCCAGGCGATGAGAGTCTGGGTGCTCAGGTCGACCTCGATCCAGCGCACCGGCCGCGGGCCCAGCGCCTCCGGCGGTGGCACCTGCGGCGGGCGCGAGAAGGGGGTAGGCGTCGGCTCGGGCACGCTCGCTGCCTCGACCTCTTCCCGGCAGAGTTCGCGCCCGGTATTGGCGTCTACAAACAGGCGCAGGGTTTTCGTCCGCGGCGCAACGGAGGTGCGCAGGGCCAGCGACCAGACGCCGTCATAGTGGCCCTGAAAGTCGTCGCAGAGTCCGGCCAGGCGCCGGGCTTCCGCCTCCGAGAGGAGCTGCATCTGCAGCGGCACCAGGTCCTGCGCCACCCCCTCGCAGGCCGACTCCAGAGCCTCCTCCTCGCTGAGGAAGGGTCCCTCGCCCACGGCCTGGCGCACAGGCGGCGTGGGGGAAGGCGCGGGCGGCGCGGCAAAGCGAAACCCGGCTACGATGGCCGAGTAGGCCGTCAGCAGCTCTTGCGAGGCGGCCCGGCCCAGGGGGTAGCGCACGCTCAGCTCGTAGGTCTTGCCCTGCCCGCTAAAGAGCACGGCGACAGTGCGCTCGGCAGAACCCTCGCGGTTGATGCGATAGCCAAAGAGGTCCTGGCCCGCGCCGCTCTCCTCGCCGAGGATCGAGTTCTGGGCCAAGATGCCCCAGTTCCGGCCCTGCAAGAGCACGGGCAACCGCTCCAGCTCGTAGGGGTCGTGGTGCGTCTCGCCATCATGGGCGCGGATGGTCACGGGATAGTCGGGCTGTTCGGGCGCCCGGAAGGTCCACGTGCCGGCCTCGGCCTGCTCCACCCGCCAGCCGGGCGGGTAGGGCACGCTATAGCCGGCCTCCGCATCCTCAAAGCGCGGCCAGGATTGCAGAGCGGCAGGGCGCCCACTGGGTGGGTTCTGGGCGTAGACGCGCACCACCCGCTCGACCTCAAACACCCTGACGCCAACAGGGCACTCGGATGAGGGAGGGACGTCGCGCAGGCGGCCACGCAGACGGGCATGGTAGGGAAGCTCGGGGCGCCCTCCCTGCGCAGAGGGAGCGGCCACAAGCCATGGGCCGCCGGAGAGCGGGTTGGGCTGTGATTCGCCCAGAACCAGCAACTCGGCATGGTAGGGCTCGTCCGAGAGCACCGCCCAGGGATCGGCGGCACAGGCAGCCTGCTCGGCGCCGGGCGGCCGGCCGGCGCCGCTATAGTAGGCATCCACCTCGACGATCTCTGCCGGCGCCGGCTCGCGCGCCAGTATTCCCGACACGGTCTGGCGGCCACCGACCAGGCCGGCGATGCGCCCCAGCACCTCCAGGTGTTGGGTGCGTGGCCAATACGTCGCCGCAGCCAGCCGGACTCCACCGGCGGCCACCACTATGGCGGCAATGAGCAGCCCAAGCCGGCCCAAGCCGGCGGGCAGGCGGATACGGGGCATGGCAACTCTCCCACGCGGTCATCATTGCCCATGGGTATGTTTTGGGTTGAGGCCTGCAAGCGGGGGTTGTAGCGAAAACGTGCCGGAAGGGTATCACGGCGCGTGGAGAGGGTCAAGCCCAAACGGTAGTGGGGAGGCTGCCCAAATAGACGCGCGCCCCCAGACGAACTAGAGGCATACATATTGCTGCTCAACGCCAGGACCTATTGCCCTATTGGGGGGTCCATTGAGGAGGTGCTCGATGTATAGGAGGCCGTTACCAATTCTGCTAAGCGTTGCAGCGATGATAGCCCTCATCGCCAGTTGCAGCGCAGCCGCCATGCAAGGCGCAGGGCCACAGGCGCAGGGCACGGCCACAGCGCCATCTGGAGAGCTGGCCGCAACAGTCAGCGAGAGAGCGCAGACGGCCGCCCCCGCGTTCCAGACGGCGGTGAACGAACTGGCCCAAACGGCACAGCCCCAGATCAGGACCGCGGTCGCCGAGATGCAAACCGTGATACCGCAACTCCAGACAGCAGCGCCGACCCTGCAACCGACCGTCAGAGCCGCCGTGCAACAACTGGCTCAGACGGCCGTGCCCAGGGTGCAGACCGCGGAAGTGGTAGCGCAGACCGCCGTGCCTCGGCTGCAGACAGCCGTGCCCGAAGTGAGAACCTGCATCCCTGAGCAACTGCAGGGCGGCGGAGCACAGCAAGGCGCAACGCCGGCTCCGTAGCCACGACATTCCCTGGTGGAAGTGGCAACCCCTCCCGCAGGTTTCAAGCCAAATCACACAAGCAGCCTCAGCACATCCCCGGCAAGCCGCCGATAGCAATCCAAACCCCTGACCTGCGGGAGGATGCGCCCTCCCACCTCCGCAATCACGAACCCTCCCACAGGTCAGCACATAGCGCACCGACATTGACCCCACCGGCGAGGGCATGCGCTTACCGGCAAGGCGAGCCGTGTAACCTGTGGGAGGGAGTATCTGGGCGCAGACGCACCACCAGAGCTGCCGGGAACTCGGAGTAGTGGCCACCCCAGGAGAGCGAGTGCGCCCCGTTGGTGTGGTCAGGGGGAAAGGCGCGCTCCTCCAGGCCGTCGAGCACAAACCCCGCCCGGAAGGGCGCGCCGAGCAGGTCCTGCAGCGGCCGGTGAAAGTAGAGCTGGGGCGCCGGCTGGCCGACGATGGCCACGCCGCGGTTGACCGTGGGCGTCATGTAGCCGCGCACCTTGAGGGCATAGCGGGTGACTACATCGCCCTCGCGGTCTTCCATCTCGGCGAGGCGGACGACATGCTGCGAGTTGAAGCAGGGGTGGAGGACGGAAAAGACAAAGCGCCCACCCGGGCGCAGCAGCCGCACTGTTGCGCGCATCAGCGGGTCGATCTCGGGCATGTCCATGATGGCCATGTGGCAGATAGCCGCGTCGTAGCGGCCCTCGCCGAGGGCGAGCAGGGCCGCCTCGTCGGTGGCATCCAGCACGCGATAGTCAATGCGCTCGCCGTACGCCTCTGAGCGCCGCCGGGCACGGGCGATCATCTCCGGCGAGATGTCAAAAGCCGTGACCTCCGCCCCTGCAGCCGCCAGGCGACGGGCGTAGAGGCCGTTGCCGCAGGCCGCATCAAGCACGCGCTCACCGGGCCGCAGCTCGAGCAGCCGGTCCGTAGCCGGCGCAAGCAGCGTGCGCACAAAGTCGTTGCCCTCGCCCATGCGCTCGTCCCAAAAAGCGGCGTTGCGGTCCCAGGCCGAGGTGACCTGCTGTTGGAGTCCGCTGTCTTCCACAGGAATCATGCTCCTTGCGTATCAAAGGTGGCACCCGTAGCGGCGCTGCAGCCCGCGCCATGGTATCCGCCCATTCTGTGTGGCGCAGCACCAGTTCATGGCGCTTGCCGGTCCGGGCATAGACTGCCCAAGCTGGTTGCGCGCCAATGGCGCGCCTGCCGCCTGAGCGACCCGCGCGCCGGTTGGTAGGTTACCACAAGCATGCGACGCCGGCAATAGCCACCCTCCCGCCTACCGGCCTTGCGCTCGGCGCTCTGCTGGTATAGAATGGCGCTGCGATGGGGGCACGGGCAAAGCCTTGCGCGCACAGGAGGCGTATGATCAGGGAACGCATCGGCCTGTTGGCGGTGATCGTCACCGCGATCGGCATCTTTCTCGCTGACCTGTTACTGTTGCCCGGCATCTTTTTGCCCGCGGCGCCCTACGCCATCCCTATCCTCATTGCCGCCTATTCCCTGTCGCTGTGGTACGTGGTGGGCACGACGGTCACCGTGATTATCCTCCAGTTGGTCAACGCCGCTCTTGTCCGTTTCCCCTTGGCTGCCTGGCCGCTTTTCACCGTCGGATTGGCCCTGGTCGGCATCCTGGCCGCATTGGTCACCAACAACCGAGAGCGCCTGCTGGCGCTGGCTGAAGAGCGAGCGCGCCTGCTGGCCGCCGAGCAGACGGCGCGTGCCGAGGCCGAGGCTGCCCAGAAGGACCTCAGCACCACCCTGCAGACGGTCCCTGTCGGCGTGGCGACTGTCGACGCCACGGGCGCCGTCACCCAGGCCAATGATGCCGCCAGAGAGATCCTGCAGAGTGACCTGGCCACCGGGATCAGGCCCCCCTGGGGTGAGTACGAACTCTTTCGCCCCGACGGGACCCTCCTGCCCGAGGAGGAGAAACCGATCTGGCGTGCCCTCAACAACCGAGAGGTAACCAGGGGGCTGGAGACTACCGTGCGGCGGCGAGACGGGAGCGAGCTGAACATGCTGGCCTCGGCGGCGCCGGTGCTGGATGAGGCCGGTAGGGTCGCCGGCGGCGTGGTGTCGATGCAGGACGCGACCGAACAGGCACGCGCCCGCAGAGAACGCGAGCGCCTCCTGCAACAGGTGGAGGAGCGAGCCGCCCAACTCGATGCAACCATCGACGCCATTAGCGGCGGTTTGATCATCTACGATGCCGAGGGCGAGATCGTACGCGCGAACCGGAGCACGCTCGAATTCATCGGCGTGCCCCTCGCCGAGTGGGAGGCCCTGTCTCCGGAGGAACGACAACGCACGCTGCGCATCGAAACCCCGGATGGGCGCCCGATGCCACCCGAAGAGGATCCTCGCACCCGCGCTCTGCGCGGCGAGGCGGTTGTGGGCTCGCGCATACACGTGCACCGGCGCGACGGTGCAGAGCGAGAGCTTGTGGCCAGCGCCTCTCCGATCGGCAATCGGCAGGGACACATCAGCGGCGCCGTGGCCATCTTTACGGACGTGACTCCCCTGGTCGAGCTGCAGCAGCGACAGGAAGATATCCTGCGCACCGTCTCTCACGACCTGCGCAACCCCCTGGCAGGCATCCTCGGCCAGGCCCAGCTCCTCGAGCGTCGCATCGAGCAGCCGGGGCCTCCCGAGCGCCTGCGTGCAGGAGTCCAGGCAATCATCGCCAACGCCCGACAGATGAACACCATGATCCAGGACCTGGTAGACGTGGCCCGCTCTGAGGCCGGGCAGCTCAAGCTGGAGCGGCAGCCGCTGGACCTGGTCGGCTTTGTCTGCCGGCTCAAGGAGCAGCAAGCGGGGACCCTCGCTGTTGAGCGCGTCGAGGTGCAGGATGCACCGCGCTTGCCCACCGTGGCCGCCGACCCCGATCGGTTGGACCGCATTATAGTTAACCTGCTCTCCAACGCGCTCAAGTACTCGGACCCTGGGACGCCGGTGACCGTGACCTTCCGCCCCCAAGACGGCACCGTCGTCACCTCGGTGCGCGACCGCGGCCGGGGCATCGCCCCCGAAGACATCCCCAAGCTCTTCCAGCGCTACGGACGCACAGCCGCCGGCCGCGAGCGGGGCGGCGTCGGCCTGGGCCTTTACATCACGCGCCTGCTGGTCGAAGCCCACGGCGGGCGCATCTGGGTAGAGAGCCAGCCGGGGAAGGGAAGTGTCTTCTCCTTCAGCCTGCCCGTCGCCCAGGCCAACCCCGGCATCCGGTAGTCCGCCCGAGGCTCCCGTTAAGCCTCGAGCGGTCTCGGCCACATGCACAACTCGGGTCGCAAATGCACCGACGATTCTGGGACATCCACCCACCCCCACCTCTCCTTTGCGCTGGCGACGGCACTAGCGTAGAATAGAGCCAACGATATGCCGAGTAGCGCACAACTGGTTGCCCAGGCGAAAGGAGAGGCTCGCCAATGGACCTGGAAAAGCGGATTGACGACCTGCTGGCAAGGATGACGCTGGCGGAAAAGATCGGCCAGATGTGCCAGATCAGCGGCACGGACGGGAGCCATGAGGAGCTAATCCGCCGGGGAGCGGTGGGCTCGTTCCTCAACGTGGTGGGCGAGCCGGCGCGCGAGTACCAGCGCCTGGCGGTGGAAGAGTCGCGGTTGGGCATCCCGCTGATCTTTGGCCGGGACGTCATCCACGGCTTTCGCACCATCTTTCCCATCCCCCTGGGGCAGGCGGCCTCCTTCGACCCGCTGCTCGTCCGCGAGGGCGCACGCGTGGCCGCGCGCGAGGCGGCGACCCTGGGCGTGAACTGGACCTTTGCCCCGATGGTGGATATCGCCCGTGATCCGCGCTGGGGCCGCATCGCTGAGGGCTGCGGCGAGGATCCCTACCTGGCGGCGCGCCTGGGCGCGGCCATGGTTGAGGGGTTCCAGGGCGAGGACCTGGCCGACCCGGAGCGCATCGCCGCCTGCGCCAAGCACTATGTCGGCTATGGCGCTGCAGAGGGTGGGCGCGACTATAACAACACCTGGATCCCAGAGCGCCTGCTGCGCGACGTGTACCTGGTTCCCTTCCGGGCCTGTGTGCAGGCCGGCACGGCCACGCTGATGAGCGCCTTCAACGACCTGAACGGCGTGCCTGCCTCGGGCAACACCTTCACCCTGCGCAAGGTGCTCAAGGGTGAGTGGGGCTTTGACGGCTTTGTGGTCAGCGACTGGGCTTCGATTATGGAGATGATCCCGCACGGCGTTGCCGCCGACGAAAAGGAAGCGGCGCTCCGCGGTGTGGCCGCCGGAGTCGACATGGAGATGGCCACGGCCTGCTATGTCGCGCACCTGGAGGCGCTGGTCGACGAGGGCCGGCTCCCCATCGAACTGATCAACGAGTCGGTGCGGCGCATCCTGCGGGTCAAGCTCCGCCTAGGGCTCTTTGAGCGACCGTATGCCGAAGCGGAGCGCCAGACCGTCCTCCTCTGCGACGAGCACCTGGAGGCGGCGCGACGGGCGGCGCGCGAGAGTTGTGTGCTGCTCAAGAACGACGGCCTGCTACCCCTGAGCCCGGAAGCCAGGCTGGCCGTTGTGGGGCCGTTGGCCGATAGTGGGCGCGACCAGATCGGCTGTTGGGTGATGGATGGGCAAGGCGCCGACAGCCACACGCCCCTGCAGGCGCTGCGCGAGGCTTTCGGAGGCCAAGTGAGCTACGCCCCAGGCGTGGCGGACTGCCGCAGCAGCGATGAGAGCGGGTTCGCCGCCGCAGTGGCCGCAGCGCGCAAAGCGGATGTGGTAGTGGCCTTCCTGGGGGAGGACGCCGAAATGAGCGGCGAGGCGCACTGCCGGGCCTTCCTGGACCTGCCCGGTGCCCAGCAGCGCCTGCTGGATGCGCTGGCGGAAGCGGGCAAGCCGGTCGTCGCCGTGATCATGGCCGGGCGCTCGCTGACTCTGGGGCCGGTGGTCGAGAAGGCCAACGCCCTGCTTCTGGCCTGGCACCCGGGCACCATGGGCGGCCCGGCCATTGCCGACCTGCTGCTGGGGGTCGAGGCGCCTTCGGGGCGGCTGCCGGTCACGCTGCCGCGCGCGGTGGGCCAGGTGCCCCTCTACTACAACCATACCAACACCGGCCGGCCGCCGCGCGATGATGCCCCGCGCATCCCCACCGGCACGCCCTTGAACCCCAAGGACTTTGTCTCCTGCTATCTGGATGTGGACCACCGGCCCCTCTTCCCCTTCGGCTACGGGCTGAGCTACACCACCTTTGCCTACAGCGACCTCTCGCTCTCTGCCAGGCAACTCAGGCGGGGTGAGGCACTGACCGCCGAGGTCACCCTGACCAACACCGGCGCGCGCAAGGGTACAGAGGTCGTGCAGCTCTACGTGCGCGACCTGGTCGGCTCTGTGACGCGCCCCGTTCGCGAGCTGAAGGGCTTTGAGCGAGTCGAGCTGGCCGCCGGAGAGAGCCGCCGGGTCAGCTTCCGGTTGCATACGGACGATCTGGCCCTCCACAATGCCGACATGCAGCACGTGACCGAGCCGGGCACATTCCATCTCTGGATCGGACCCGACGCGCAAAGCGGGCTCCGGGGCGAGTTCGAGGTAGTGGGGGAGTAGAGTAGGAAACCTTGTAGACCTGACGGGTTTCGGAAACCCGTCAGGTCTGCCCTCACTGCGGCGCCGCTACCTTCCTCTCCTGTATCTCGTGCACCGTCTCGGGCGTCGCCTCAAAATCGAAACGCTTGATCTTGCCCTTCTCGACGGCCATCTCGCCCTTGCCGCGCAATTCATCAATCCCCTGCTGCCGATAGGCCTCCGACGTTGCAGTGATGTAGAACGTCGTCGTGCTTCCCGCCACCTGTACGGCGTAATACTCGGCACGGAAATGGTC
>DAOUGZ010000006.1:0-4748 GCA_034428955.1 Anaerolineae bacterium
GCATCATAGGGGCCGGGGAGGTGTGGCACAATGCCCCCCAGGCCGGCAACGGCAAAGCGCGCCCGCACCCCGGCCGCGGCGGCGTTCTCGCGCGCCCGCGCGATCATCGGCGCGCTCAGGTCGGCGCCGTCGGTCGTGTAGCCGCGGCGGGCCAGGGCGATGGCGTGTTGCCCCGTGCCGCAGGCCGCATCCAGCACGCGCCGCACGCCGTGCCGGCGAAAGAGCCCCTCCAGGAAGGGCAACTCGAAGGCCAGGCGCGCCGGCCAGTTCACAAAGCGGTCATAATCGGCGCTGAAAACGTCGTAGAGAGGCACCTCACTCACGACTCTTTACCTCGCAACCGCTCATACGCTGCCGAGCCGATGCACTCGCGAGCATGGGCGCACCAGTCGATGCACGATGCACCGCGCCGGCGGGCGACAATCCGCCGGCAGTGCGGGCAGCGGGCGGTCAGTTCGTCGCTCCAGATCTCAACCTCCTGCCCACAGTGGGGGCAGGTCAAGTCTTCGGGGCGTACCTCGCGGAACTGGCGCGCCCCCGGGCAGGCGCGGTTCAGCGTCACGGCTATCCTCCTCGTGCTTCACAGCGACTCTGGTAGACAAGGCGCGCTCCAGGCGGCGTCCTGATGTAAGCTCCCGGCGACGCAGCGCTATCCGTGGATCAGGGCCGGTAGGCAGCGTGTGCAGACCCACAAGCTGCGGCCGCGGTTGCGGCAGGGTATGAGGACGGCGTCCTCTTCGCGCGCGCCGCAGCGAAAGCAGGTCTGGGTGATATAGGTCTCGCCGGCCTCCTCGGCCTTGGCCTCCGCCGCCTGGGGGTCGAAGGCGGGCGCCTCGCGCACCTCCACAGAAAGCGCCCCCGTCGGGCAGACGGAGAGGCAAAAGCCCGCGCCGTCGCACAGGACCTCGTTCACCACCTTGGCCTTGCCGTTGATAATCTCGATGGCGCCCTCGGCGCAAGGGGTCACGCATAGGCCACAGCCCGTACAAAGCTCTTCATCAATCCGTACTATCTGGCGTTTTGGCATGTCCAACTCCTGATAAGGCCTGGGTTACTCTTCTTCGTAACCGATCTCATAGGGCAGGCTGATGGCGCCCTGCGGGCATAGATCCTCGCAGTCGGCGCAATAGCTGCAGGCTTCGAGAGCGGCCAGGACGGCCCGGCCCTCCGCCAGCTCCAGCGCCCCGCTCGGGCAGGCCTCTACGCACTGCCCACATCCCGTGCACAGTTCCTCATCGATACTGCCGTGCACCTGATCTTGCATGGTCATAACTCCTTGTCCTTGCTCGCCGCTGAGGGCTGGTGACCATCACCGCCTTTTCAGCCACCACACCTGGTACAGCCAATGGTGACCGATGCCTCAGCGGTTCACCTGCATTATACCCAGGACCCATTTGGGAGTCTGTGACTAAAGTCGCACTCTATCTACTCTGCCTGTGCCTCGAGGCGGGCACGGTCGCGGATGATGATGCGATGCCGCTGGATGGAGATGAGGCCTTCGGCCTGCAGGTCGGAGAGGGTGCGCCCGACGACGTCACGGACGGTGCCCAGCTCGGCGGCCATCTCGGCCTGGGTCAGCCGGCGGCCGGGCTGGTCGGCATAGCGCAGGAGAAATCGCGCCAGGCGGCTGCGCACGGTGCGCAGCGAGAGGTCCGCTGCCAGGATGGTGATACGGCGCAAGCGAGCGGCCAGGTCGGCGAGCATGGCCTCGGCCACCGCCGGCTGTTCGCGGACGAGGGCGAGGAGGACATCGCGGGGGAGCGAGAGCACCGTGGCGACGTTGACCGCCTCGACGCTGGCGGGGTTCGGCTGACCGTCAAAGATGGGGACGAGGCTTACGGCCTGCCCGGCGCCCAGGCGCGACAGGACCTGCACGCGGCCCTCGGCGGAGAGCATGTAGACGCACACTTCGCCGCTCTGCACGAAATAGGCGGCGTCTGCGGGGTCTCCCTCGAGCAGGACGAGTTCGCCGCGGGCGTAGGTGCGGGAAGTCACCTGCTCGGCCAGGCGGCCCACTACCTCGGGCGGTAGGCTCGCAAAATAGGGGAGGCTTTTGAGAAAGGTAGCCGTATCTTGTGGCATAGCATGCTCCTGGCTTGCGGATGTTGGTAGAGTCAGGGGCATTATACTGAGGGGAGTAGAGGGGCTCAAGGCGCAAGAGGTATGTGGGGGTAATCTGGGGCCGGTGGCCCCAGATTACCCCCACATACCCATCCAGGTTAGGGCCGCGGCGCAGTCGCACCACGGCCCTAACCTGAGCTCCGCTAACAGTGAACCCTCTTCGTAGACTGCTAGGGCGCGAGTTCGATTTCGAGCACGTCGCCGGCGGTGAGGTTGAGGGCGGGCTCGAAGGTGACGCAGGGCCGGGAGTCGCCGGGCGGGCAGTCCTGCTGCAGGGCCACACGGGTGCCTTCGGAGATGAGCCGGCCGTTGAGGGTGACGCGGGCGTGGCCGCCTGCGCCGACGCCCAGCTCGCGCAGGCTCAACGTGCCATAGTCCAGGTGCAGCGCGGACTGCACGGCCTTGCCCTCGCGCTTCTCGCTGTAGGTGCCCCACCCCGAGCCTACCGACCAGAAGGTGCGAAACTCGGCCAGGTCCAGCCGCGGCGCAAAGCCGATCATCCCCCGCGTCAGGTCGAAGCGAAAGCCGGAGAGGGCGGTCAACACGCTCCACGAGGCCAGCGAGCGCGCATAGTGGCTGCCGCACTCGAACTCGTTCCAGGGGTTGCGACGCACGCCGTCGTGGCGATCGCGCACGCCCTTGACGATGGCCAGACCCTCGTCGATGAGCCCCTCGTAGATGAGGTGCGCGGCCACCTGGTATTCGATGCCGCACCAGACCTCATCCGAGTAGGGGAAGGGGAAGGTCGGCCGGCCACCCCGCGGCCAGGTGCACAGGAGCAGCCCCCGCTCATCGTTCAGGGCATAGACGCGCTGGCAGTTGGCGTGCTCCCAGAGATCCGCCTTCCAGTTGTAGCAAAAGATCGAGCGCAGCGCCTGGCGCACGTGCTCCGGCTCCAGCAGGTCGCCGAGGTCGACCAGGCGGGCGAACCACTGGCCGATGACCTGGTCCGCCAGGCAGCCCTGGCCATACTGATACTTGGGGTCGCCGGGGGTCTGCCCGCCCATGGACTGGCCCAGGTCTACCGCGACGATCTCGTGGGCGTTGGGGTCGACGCGCTGCTCATAGTACTCGCCGTTGTAGAGTTCGGCCTCCATCTTGGCCCGGCCGCTCTCATAGAGCCGGCGGTAGGCCTCGGCCGCCTCCGCCTCGCCCAGGGCCAGGGCCATCTCCTCCCCGGCGCGCAGCGCGCCCAGGTAAAAGGTGCCCATCATCGTGTTCGGACCCCAGAACTCGATGTCGTAGGTGTTGTGTTGGATGGCCTCCATCACGCCGTCGCGGTCCACGTCCCAGGCCTGCCAGGCATACTCCAGCGCCTTGCGTACCTGGGGCCAGAGCCCGCGCAGCCAGGCCGTGTCGCCGCAGAGCTTCCAGTCGCGATAGACCTTGAGGATGCCGCCCATCTGCCCGTCGGCGGCGGGGTGGAACTGGGAGGGCGCACTGCCGATGGGCAACTGCAGCCGGAAGCCCATGCGGCCGTCCTCGAGCTGGTTGTAGGCATAGTCGGCATCGCGCATGGAGCGCTCGAGGGCGGGAAAGAGGAAGGCCAGGGTCTGGGCATAGTTCCAGACGTGGGTGCAGCTCCCCTCGCAGCAGCCGGCCTCGGCGTGGCAGCCTTCAAAGGCGTAAAAGGTGCCATCGGTCAGGCGCAGGCAGGTGGTCGATTTCAGGATGGACGCCTGGCTGGCCACGGCGTCGATGACATAGGGCGGCAGGGTCGAGTTGTGCAGGGCGTCGTGGAAGCGCAGGGATTCGGCGCGCAGCCGCTCCTCCTCGCGCGCAACGTAGCGGGCCACGTCCAGAGCATCCTGGAATTGGGTAGCGTAGTGGTTGGGCCAAGTGGGCAAGCTGCTCGGGCTGCAGCACCCCTCCGCACAATCGCAAGCGCCCTGGTGCCAGTACTTCTCAAAGGTCGGAAAGTACCAGGCCAGGTAGACGGGCAGGGTCACGCTCTCACCGGGGCCAAGGCTCACCTGCAGGCCGATGGTGCCCGTGTCCGTGTGGTTCGGCTGGGAGGGGTCGTCGTAGGTGCGGTCCGAAAGCTCGCCGGTGGCGGTGAACTCGTCCCAGAAGCGCTGCAGCGAGTCGTACCAGCCGGCGCGCAGCCAGGCCGTCTGATGGGTCAGCGCGGGCCAGGGGGTGGCCAGGGCCAGCGAGCCGGCGCGAGGGTCGCCAGGGGCATAGCGCTCCGAGGTCATGACCAAGCCCTGCAGGCCCTCTTCCTGCACAAAGCGGTTGACGTTGCCGCCCAGGCCCTGGCCGACAAAGCCGCCGTGGGTATAGCCGACGGGGTTGGTCAGGCTGGCGGCCAGGGTGGCCTGCACTGGCCTGGAGCCGGGGTTGCGCAGGGTCACGTGAAAGAGGGCCACGGGCAGGCTGGAGTCGTCCTCGTTCAGCGGGATGAAGGGGTTGTAGGCCTCCAGCGTGGCCTCCAGGGGCATCCGGGGGTCGGTGAGGTCCACCCAGGCAAAGGGGTACTCGCCGCGGAAGCTCACCCGGCGCATATGCGGCAAACCGGCGAGGGTCTCCCGCGGCACGCCAAAGCCGATGCCGGAGTTGATCAACCCGGTGCCGCGGGTCGAGCCGTCAAAGGGCGGCTGCGGTGGCCCGGCGAGGACGCGCGTCAC
>DAOUGZ010000007.1:0-32590 GCA_034428955.1 Anaerolineae bacterium
GACCTCACCTACGAAGCGAACCGCGACCCCCAATCCGCCCTCGACCGCGCCGCCGTGCCGGCCTCCGGCCTCGCCCTGCGCTACGCCCGCTACGAAGCCCACCTCTACCGCCAGCTCCACCGCGCCCTCAACACCCTCCGCACCCTCCAACGCGAGCGCCGCAACGCCGAGCCGCCCCCTGCATCGCCCACGACCACGCCTCAAGCACACATCCCCTCTCCCTCTGGAGTGGCCGCAGCCACTCCGGGGGGAGAGGGTCAGGGTGAGGGGGGTCCCTCCACCGAAGCCGCAGCCCAAGTGGGGCCATGTAGTCCGGCGCCATGGCGAGATGCCCCGCGGCCCCAGAAGGGGGGAGAGGGTCAGGGCATAGGCGGTAACTTTAGCATGACATGGCGAGCTGTCGGCGTAAAAGACCCCTCCCCCTGCCCCTGCGGTCTTTGGCCCCCCAACGCGTGGGCGCCAAGGGCAAGGCCCCTCCCCCACGCTGTGTTGGACCTAAACCACTCCAGCGCGGGAGAGGGGGAGGCCAAAGCCCGCAGGGGTTGGGGTGGGGTCCACGCTCAGGCGAGCGGGCCGCTTCTCCAGCTCCTGCCAAGTTACCGCCTAGGAGGGCCATGCCGAGCGGAGTCTCCCTCCCCAATCCCCAGCGCTCGCGAAAAATACCAAACGAACCCAATTTGGCCCTACCGCCGCTTACGGCTCACAGATCACCCATCACACACCGGCTACGATTGGCCGCTGGCGAGGCACATCCTCAGCTCGCTTCCTCGGCGTCGCGATGGCAGTTGGCGGCCATCGTCGCTCGCGGAGGACTCCCCGTCGTCTGCCGGCCGGGCGGCTCCCCTGACATGGCCTGGCCTTTTGACTGGGCGCATCTTGCACGGTAAGATGAACACAGTAGATACTCTTCGACAGAATAGGAGGAGCCATGGGAACCCTGCAAGAGTTGCTGCCCCAGCCGGTGGACGAAGCGACCGAGCGCGCCATCGACGAGCTGTTGCGGCGCAAGATGGCCGGCGCGGTGGGCCTGTTCGTGGAGGCAGTGCGCGCGGCGCAAGAGCTCTACGGCCCCGACGCGGCGGAGCGCATCCGCGAGCGCATGCTGGCCAACTCGGTGGCCGGCGCTGCCGAGCGCGGCGCCCAGGCGGCCGATAACAGCGTGCGCGCCTACTGCGCGGCGATGGACCGCGCCTGCCTCGCCTCGCACGAATGGACCAAGCTGGAGGATACGGATACGCGCCAGGCCTATCGCTACACTCGCTGCCTCTGGGCCGAGGTCTTTCGTGCCCTCGGTGCCGAGGACCTGGGGCTGTGGATCTGCCGGGGTGACGGGCCGGCGGTGGAGGCCTTCAACCCGCGCATCCGCTTCCGGCGCACGCAGACGCTGATGGAGGGCGCCGATTGCTGCGATCATGTATACGAATACCATGATTATCTTGACAATGCATAGACTGTGTGATACAATTGAAGCGCGTTAGGTCACGCGCGTTGCCCATCCCTGGGCCGGAGACGGTGCTCCAACGGGCCTACAGCTACGGCCCGGGGCAGAGCAGGCGCGGCCGCAAGCGCGCTTCCCTCCACACCAGTGCTGTGTCAGGCAGGTATCGGCAGAGACTATGGCGCTGCCTGGGGCTGGGCTTTCCTGCCGAAGCCTCTGTGAAGCACTATGAGAGGGCGGAACCTCAATGATCCGTAAGCGACCTACACAGGCCGATGTAGCCCGCCTCGCCGGCGTTTCGCGAGGCGTTGTGTCGATGGTCCTCAACCGCCGCAGCGGCCGCATACCCATCAGCGATGAGACGCGCAAGCGCGTGTTGCAGGCGATGCAAGAGCTTGGCTACACACCCAACCCGGTGGCGCAGATGCTCGCCGGTGGCTCCACCCGGCTTATCGGCGTGTTCACCTACGAAGCCGTGTTCCCGTACCGGCGAGACGACTTTTACTTTCCCTTCTTGCTGGGCATCCAGCGCGAGGCCTCTCGGCAAGACTATAACCTGCTGCTCTTCACCCGCAACCATCAGGTAGGGCGCGGGGTGTTCGACGGCGGTACGAACGCGCTCCAGTTGGCCGACGGCGCCGTGCTGATGGGCCCCTACCCGGACCGGGCCGAGCTCCGGCGGCTGACGGAGGAGGGCTACCCCTTTGTCTATATCGGCCGGCGCGAGGTGCCTGGCTGTGCCATAGATTGGGCGGTGAGCGATTACCAGAGCGGCAGCGCCGCCATCACCCGTCACCTGATCGAGCTGGGGCACCGGCGCCTGGCCTATATCGAGTTCCACGCCGATCTCGAGTCATCCTGCGATCGCTTGGCCGGCTGCCAGGCGGCTGCGGCCAAGGGCGCCGAGATCCTGGTCTGGGATCGCGAGGCGCTGGCCGAGCCGCAACAGAGCCTGGCGGAGATGCGTGAGGCGGGGGCCACGGCGATCATCTGCGAGGGTGTCGGCACGTTTGATCTGCTCCTGCGCCTGGCCCAGGGATCAGGCTTGCAGGTGCCGGCGGATCTCTCCCTTGCCTGCCTCGCGGATTGCGGCACGCTGCTGGCCAACTCGCCGATGCCGACGCAGTTGCGCCTGAATACGCACGCCGTGGGCGAGGCGGCAGTGCGCATCCTGGCCTCTCGCCTCGACGGTACGGCTCCGCCGGAGCCGCAGCACCTGCTCGTGCCTTGCGATTTTGTCGCCGGCGATACTACGGCCCCGCCAAGGAGTGGGCGCCTGTAGAATGGGGCCCGGCCCCCATCTGGGCCGGAGGGGAGGCACAATGTAGCGAGTAGGGAAACATGCCGTTGCCAGTACTGGCCACAACCGCATTGCTTGGTAGTGGCCCGCAAAGAAGCGGACGGCTGGCGCCAGCGGGCAGGCGAGGCGCTTCGGGCCATCGCCCCCTGGCCAGCCATCGGTCACGTGTGGCGAAAAGGAGAGAGCCCATGTTGCGGAATTCGGACCTTCACGGGCGATTGACTCGCCGGCAGCTACTACGTCTTGTTGGCACGATGGCCGCAGGCACGCTTGCAGCGTGCGCAGCGCCCGCGGCTACCCCATCTCCGACCACGGCCCCTGCTGAGCCCACTCAAGCCATCGAGGCGACCGAACCCACAGCCGCGCCCGCCGTGGCTCCACAGGAGCCGATCACCATCCGCTACTGGAACGTCTGGGGTGCTGCCCGCGAGGAGCTGACGAACCAGATCATTGCGCGCTTTGAGGAGCAGAACCCCGGCATCAAGGTCGAGAACCTCGTCCAGCCCTTCGAACGGCGCGAGGAGAACCTCCTCACCGCCCTGGTCTCGAACGACCCACCCGAAGTGCTCATGGCGGCCCGCGCCGAGCTGCTGAGGTTCGCCGACGACGGCCTGATCACCCCCATCACCGAGTACGTCCAGGCGAACAATCTCGACCTCAGCCGCTTCTACGATGCCGAGATCGGCAACATGTACTGGAAGGGCGAACTGTACTCTATGCCCATGCCCACCGGTGGCGGCATCACCTGCCTGGTCCTCACCAACAACGATATGTTTTCCGCGGCGGGCAAGGAGCCGGTCGTCCCGGCGACGTGGGAAGAGCTGGAAGCGGTGGCCAAAGAGTTCACCGAGATCGACGCCAAAGGCGTCGTCCGGATCGGCGCGGATGTGGGCACCGGTGCCGGTTCTTTCCTGGCCTGGCTCTACTGCAACAACGGCACCATCTACAGCGAGGACCTGCGCACGGTCACCTTCGGCTCCGAGGAAGGGGTGCAAACCCTGGACTGGATGGTCCGCTTTACCAACGAGATCAACGGTGGCGTGCAGAACGTGACCGACTTTTTCGCCGGTCCCGGCGAGGCGACGGAGGCGCAGCCCTGGTACAACGACAAGCAGCTCTGCAACTTTGCCAACGTCTCCATCTTTTTCCACATGGAGACCTACAAGCCCGATATGACCTGGGACATCGGGCCGCGGCCGTACAACGGCAGCAATCCTCAGGCCAAGTCCCAGGGGTTGGCCGGCGAAGAGTTCGCCTGGAGCTATGTCGTGCCCAAGGTGCTCAAGCCCGAGGTGCGCGACGCGGCCTTCAAGTGGGTGCAAAAGATCACGTACGACGACGACGGCGGCTGCTGGTTCATGCAGCAACAGGCACGGCCTTCGCCACTCAAGGAGTGCAACGAGGCCCAACTGTACTATGATGCCAACGTTCACTGGGACAAGGTCCTAAAGACCCTGGAGACGGACGTCTCAGTCCAGATCCTGCCCATCCATGCCCGTGTGCGCGACATCATCGGGCAGGGGGTGCAGTCGGCCATGTTCGGCGAAAAGACGCCCGCCCAGGCCCTTGAGGATGCCGCCAAAGAGGCCCAGGCGGTCGTCGACGAGTACTGGAGCACCCATTCATGATGGGGCAGGCGCTCAGCGCGGGGCGGGTCGCGGCGGCCCGCCCCCGCCCCTTGCGGGTCAGGCTGCGCCGCTGGGTGGGGCTGGCGTTCATCGCCCCCTGGCTCCTGGCCTTCATCTGCTTCGACGCCATCCCCATCGTCTCGGGCTTTTATCACAGCTTTACAGACTGGTCGATCACCGGCAGCCAGACACGTTTCCTGGGGTTGGCAAACTATGCCGAGGCGTTCGGGCGCGACCCGCTGTTTTGGAAGGCCGTGACCAACACCCTCTACTACATCTGCTTCAGCGTCCCCCTGGGGATTCTCTTTGCCTTCACGCTTGCGCTGCTCCTGAACCGCAAGATCCGCGGTACGACGGTCTATCGTACCATCTACTACTTGCCCTCTGTGGTGCCCACGGTTGCGGCGACGATCGTCTGGACCTTTATCTTTGAGACGCGGCGCGGCATCCTGAACTGGGTCCTGGAGACGCTGCGCCTGCCGATCGTGCGCTGGCTGAGCGACCCGGCCTGGTCCAAGCCGGCGCTGATCATCATGAGCCTGTGGGGGCTGGGCAGCAGCGTGGTTATCTACCTGGCTGGGCTGCAGGGCGTGCCGCAAGAGATGTACGAGGCCGCCGAGATCGACGGGGCGGGGGGGCGGCAGCGCTTGCTGCACATCACCATCCCGCTGATGACCCCGACGATCTTTTTCAACCTGATGATGGGCCTGATCAATGCCTTCCAGGTGTTCAACAGCGCCTTCATCATGACCGGCGGCGGCCCCTTCAACTCGACCCTCTTCTACATGCTCCACCTGTACAACCATGCCTTCCGCTACTTCCGCATGGGCTATGCCTCGGCGATGGCGGTCGCGCTCTTTGTCGTGGTCCTCGCGCTGACGGCCTTTGTCAACCGGACTTCGGATCGCTGGGTGTACTACAGCTAGGAGTGCAGGCCATGGCCCTCAAGAGTTCACAGGCTCGCCTGATCGCCAACAGCGCCACCCACCTGATCCTGATGGCGGGGTCGGTGGTCATGCTGGTGCCCCTGGTTTGGACCGTTTCCACGTCGCTCAAGACGCTGCAGCAGATTGCCATCTGGCCGCCCCAGTGGATCCCCAACCCTGTGGCTTGGTCCAACTACGTCCGGGTCTTCCAGGAGGTGCCGGTAGCCCTCTATCTGCGCAACACCATGGTCATCGTCGTCGCGGATGTGCTTGGGTCGGCGCTCACCTGCTCGCTGGTGGCCTATGGGTTCGCGCGCACCCACTTCCCGGGGCGCGATGCCCTCTTTATGCTGCTCCTCAGCACGCTGATGATGCCGTATGTGGTGCGCTTGATCCCGCTCTTTGTCATCTATAATCAGATCGGTTGGATCAACACCTTCCTGCCGATGGTCGTGCCGGCGCTGCTGGCCCGCAATCCGTTCCACATCTTTCTGCTGCGCCAGTTCTTCCGTGGCATACCCGAGGAGATCAGCGACGCGGCGCGCATCGACGGCTGCAATGAGCTGGGCATCTGGTGGCAGATCATCATGCCCCTCTCCAAGCCGGCCCTGGCGGCGGTGACCATCTTTGCCTTCCAGGCCGGGTGGGACAACTTTTTGGCGCCGCTGGTCTACATGGCTGGCCGGCCGGATCTACGGCCGCTCTCGGTGGGGCTCTACCTGCTGCGCGGGGGAGCGGGGCAGATCCCCGATACCCACTATATGATGGCCCTTACGACGCTGATGATCATCCCCGTCCTGGCGCTCTTCGCCGCCGGGCAGCGCTACTTCATCCAGGGCGTGACGCTGACCGGCCTCAAAGGCTAGCGAGGGAGAAACGTGGAAAGTCTCGCCTTCCATCAGGAGGTCAGGAAATGAGGAAAGAGTACTTTGACCAGGGTTGGCAGTTCTCGGAAGAGACGGGCCTGATGGCGATGTTCCGTCCGGCTGCCTGGCAGCCCGTCAATCTGCCCCATGATGCGATGATCGGCAAGCCGCGCGCTGCGGGCAACCCAGGCGGGGCAAATGTGGGCTACTTCCCCGGCAGCGTGGCCAACTATCGCAAGAGGTTCACCGTCCCGGAAGCGTGGCAGGGGCAGAGTGTGCAGCTCGAGTTCGAAGGCGTCTACATGCACGCCGAGGTCTCGGTCAACAACCAGTTGGTGCACCGCCGGCCATACGGCTACTCGAGCTTTGTCGTGGATATCACCCCTTACCTGATGTATGGCCAGGAGAACACGGTGGGCGTGGTGGCCAACAACACCGCTCAGCCCAACAGCCGCTGGTATACCGGCACCGGCATCTACCGCCACGTCTGGCTGCATGTGGGGGGCGCTGTGCACATCCGGCCGTGGGGCGTCTTTGTCACCACCCCGGTGGTGGACCCGGAGGCTTCGGTGGTCGAGGTGACCACAGAGCTGGCCGGGCTGAGTAGCCTGGAGGGCGCCCTCCTGCGCAGCACGATCCTGGATGCCGGCGGTGCGCAAGTCGCCCGCGTTGAGTCGTTCAGTCGGCTCGCCACAGTTCGACAGACTCTGCTGGTAAAGGGGGCCAAGCTGTGGTCAGTCGACGAGCCCAACCTGTACAGGCTGGTCAGCGAAGTGCTGGTCGACGGCAGCGTGGTGGATACCGAGACGACCATCTTTGGTATCCGCTCGATCACCATCGACGCGGAGCACGGTTTTCGCCTGAACGGCGCGCCGATGAAGCTGAGGGGCGGCTGTATCCATCACGACCACGGCCCGCTGGGCGCAGCGGCCTTTGACCGGGCCGAGGAGCGCAAGGTGGAGCTGCTCAAATCTGCCGGGTATAATGCCCTGCGCAGCGCCCACAACCCGCCGTCGCCCGCCCTGCTGGCTGCCTGCGACCGGCTGGGCCTCCTGGTGCTCGATGAGACCTTCGACTCCTGGACTGTCGCCAAGACCCCCAACGACTACCACCTGTACTTTGAGGATTGGTGGCAGCGCGACACTGCCGCGATGGTGAAGCGCGACCGCAACCACCCGTCCGTCTTCATGTGGTCGATCGGCAACGAGATTCCGGAAGCGTTAGGGTCGCCCGCCGGGGCAGCCTGGGCTCAGCGCCAGGCCGACTATGTGCGCTCGCTGGACAGCACCCGCCCGGTCACTGCCGCCCTGATCGGCGACTTTTTCACCCTGATGGAGGGTGGGGAGCCGGACATGAGCAAGACATTCGCCCCCTCGCCTCCACCGGAGGACCTGCAGCAAGATCGCTGGGCCATGGCGACCGCTCCCTTCTGCCAGGCGCTGGATGCGGTGGGCTACAACTACCAGTGCCAGCGCTACACAACGGATGGGAAAAACTTTCCCGAGCGGGTCATCATCGGCACCGAGACCTGGGGGCACAGATCGTACGATTTCTGGGCAGAGACCGCGCGCCTGCCGCACGTGATCGGCGATTTCATCTGGATCGCCATGGATTACATCGGCGAAGCGGGTTTCGGCGCGATCTCGATAGACAAGCCCGGCTTCGGCGCGCCCTATCCCTACCACCTCTACGGCTGCGGCGACTTTGACCTGTGCGGCGTCAAACGGCCCCAATCCTACTACCGCGAGCAGCTATGGGGCCTGCGGACCGCGCCGTTCATCGCCGTGCTCGACCCAGAGTTGTTCGGCAAAAAGCTGTTCTTCAACCCGTGGGCCTGGGAGCCGGTCCTCGACACGTGGACCTTCCCGGGCCAGGAGGGCCGGCCCACGCAGGTAGATGTGTATTCCAGCGACGACGAGGTAGAGCTGGTCATCAACGGCGAGACGGTGGGCCGCAAGCCCGCCGGGGCTGCAGTCAAGAACAAGGTCACCTTTGAGGTCACCTACCAGCCGGGGACGATTGAGGCCATCGGGTACAAGGGAGGCCAAGAGACCGGGCGGTTCAAGCTCGTGACGGCGTCCGACCCGGCCGTATTGCGCCTTACCCCGGATCGGGGCGTGATCCCGGCGGATACCGGCAGCATCGCCTATGTCGATGTCACGGTGCACGATAAGGACGGCGTGCAGGTGAAGCATGGCGAGCCCGAAATCACCGTGGAGGTCAGCGGCGCGGGCGAATTGATCGCGGTGGGCACGGGCAACCCGGTCACGGAAGAGATGTACGTGGGCGATCGCCGCCGGGCCTTCCGGGGGCACATGCTGGCCGTAGTGCGCAGCAACGGCCGGCCGGGCGAGATCACCCTGACCGCCAGAACGGAGGGCCTGCCGCCCGCCCAGGTCAAATTGCAGGCGGTATCGCAGACGTAGCGTCTATGGATGATCGATGTGCTGCTGGCGTTGAGCCATGGAGGAGGAGAAATGGCGCGAACAATCCGAGAGCCCGCCCGCGAGTTGCCCGTGGTCACCGAGGCCGATGTTGTCGTCTGCGGCGGGGGGCCGGGGGGATTTGCGGCGGCGATAGCCGCGGCCAGGCAGGGCGCACATACCGTGCTCATCGAGCGCTACGGCTTTATGGGCGGGCTGGCCACCGCCGGGCTGGTGGCGCCCATCCTGGGCCACACCGCCTCGCGCAGCCATACGCCCATCGTCGAGGGCCTGCTGCGCGAGCTCACCGAGCGCATGCACGAGTTGGACGGCGCCCCCACCTGGGAGGAATCCCTGGGCGAGTGGGGCATTCGCTTCGATGCCGAGGCGATGAAGGTGGCGCTGGACGAGATGTGCGCGGCGGCTGGGGTGGAGCTGCTGCTGCACAGTTGGGTGGCCGATGCTGTGGTGGAGGAAGGGGCCATCCGTGCGGTGGTGGTCGAGACCAAATCGGGCCGGGGGGCGGTGGCCGGCCGGGTGTTTGTGGACGGCACCGGCGATGCCGATGTGGCCTACCGCGCCGGCGCGCCGACGACCCACGGCCGGCCCTTCGATGGGCGCCCGGAGTCGATGGGCTCCTTCTTCCACCTGGCGGGGTTTGACCCATCCGTGCGCGAGCGCGCCCAGGCGCTGCACGAGCAAATGCGTCAGGAGCTGGAAAAGGGCCGCTTCCACTTTTACAACCCCAACTATCTCGCCTTCAACGCCTACCACAGCGATCACACCTCGGCCAACATGAGCCGCTTCGGCGGCAACTCGGATGACGCGCGCGACATGACCGCTGCCGAGCTTGCGGTCCGCCGCGACGTGTGGGAGCTGGTGCGCTACCTGCGGGCCAACGTGCCGGGCTTTGCGGAATGCTACGTCCAGCAGACCTCGCCGCAGGTGGGCCCGCGCGAGAGCCGGCAGATTGTGGGGCCCTACGCGCTTACCGGCGAGGACGTGCGCCACGGACGCAAGTTCGAGGATGCTGTGGCCCGCGGCTCCTGGTGGATCGACATCCACTGCCCCCTGGGCCACACCTACCCCGTGCACCTCTGCGTGCGCGAGTGCCCTCGGGGCGAGGCCTGCCCCTTCTGGGCGGCCGAGCACGAGCGCATGTACGGCCGTGATGAGCTGTACCCACCGGACGGCGACTGGTACGACATCCCCTACCGCAGCCTGCTGTCGGTGGGCCTGCCCAACCTGCTCTCCTCCGGGCGCTGCATCTCGGCGACCCACGAGGGCATGGCCGGCTCGCGGACGATGGGCACCTGCGTGGCCATCGGCCAGGCGGCGGGCACGGCGGCGGCGCTGGCGGTAAAGGGCGGCGTCGAGCCGGCCAAGGTGGACGTGGCCGCGCTGCGGCGCACGCTGCGCGAGGCCGGCGCGCTGGTATAGCACCGGCTGGGGGAATCGGAACGGGGGATGCGGGGGCGGCTTTGCGCCTTCCCATCCCCCGTTCTGACGTTTCGAGCAACATAACGTTGACACACCAGGCCGGCCGGCGGTATACTATGCTCGTTGAAGCTATTCGCCGATCATAGTGGGCGAGAATGGGGTCAGGAGGTAATGATGAGAAGCAAAGCTCGGATACTTGCACTTGTTCTCGCGCTGGGTGTGGTGATCGCGCTCCTTTCCTCGTGCAGCCTGGGGCATTTGGCGCCGCTGCGGGCCGCGCAGGACCTGGCGGCCCAACTGGCGCCGGAAGAGGCACCGGCCGCCCTCCCGCAGGCGACCCCGGCTCCGGCCCATGCTCCCATCTCATCGGCGAGCGCCGGGGCGCTGGCGGCCCTGGAGGGGACGCTACAGAGCATCTATGAGCAGGTCGGTCCATCGGTTGTCAGCATCCAGGTATCTCAGAAGCAGACGAGCACAGGGAATTGGCCCTTTAGCTGGCCGTTCGGTGAATGGCCGTTCGACGGGTTCGGCTGGCAAGAGGAGCCCCTCGAACAGTACCGGCAATCCTCCGGCTCGGGCTTTGTGTGGGATAAGCAGGGCCACATCGTGACCAACAACCACGTCGTCGCGGGTGCCGATACGATCAAGGTCATCTTTGCCGATGATACGGTAGTATCGGGCGAGGTCGTCGGCACCGATCCGGATAGCGACCTGGCGGTGGTCAAGGTCGATCTGCCGGCCGACCGCCTGCAGCCGGTGCAACTGGCCGACTCGACCCAGGTCAGGGTGGGCAGCCTGGCTATCGCCATCGGGCAGCCCTTTGGCCTGGAGAACACGATGACCGTGGGCTTTGTCAGCGCTCTGGGTCGCTCGTTGCCGGTAGAGTCGGAGGCCAGCGCCAGTGCGGATGCGCCCTCCTACACCATTCCCGACGTCATCCAGACCGACGCGCCGATCAACCCCGGCAACTCGGGCGGCGTGCTCCTGAACAGCGAAGGGCAGGTCATCGGCGTGACCACAGCCATCGTCTCGCCGGCGCGAGCCTCGGCGGGTGTCGGGTTTGCCGTGCCCTCGGCGATCGTGCAGCAGGTGGTGCCGGTATTGATCGAGGAAGGCCGTTATGCCTACCCCTGGTTGGGGATCAGCGGCACGACCCTCAACTCGGAGCTGGCCGTGGCCATGGGGCTCGATCAGGACCAGCGTGGAGCGCTGGTGGTGGAGGTCACGCCCGGCGCGGCCGGGGACAAGGCGGGTCTGCGCGGCAGCGACCGGACGATCAACATCGATGGGCGGGATGCGCGTATCGGTGGGGACGTCATCACGGCCATCAATGGGGCGCCGGTGCGGACCTTTGATGACCTCGTCAGCTATCTGGTCCGCTCGACTCAGGCCGGGGAGAAGGTAACGCTGACCATTCTGCGGGGCGGCAAGGAACAGCAGGTGGAGGTCACCCTGGCAGCGCGTGGCGACCGCGCCGCGCAGCCGCAGCGGGTGAGCCGGGAGGAGCAGGCCGGGCCGCTGTGGTTGGGCGTCAACGGGGTGTCCCTCGTGCCGCAGATCGCCGAGGCGGCGGGCCTGCCCGGCGAGCAGGAGGGTGTCCTCGTGCAAGAGATCGTGGGCGGCAGCCCTGCGGATAAGGCGGGCCTGCGCGGTAGCTACAAGCCGGTGACCGTCGGCGGCCGGCGAGTGCTCGTGGGCGGCGACGTCATCACTGGCTGGAACGGCGAGCCGGTCACCCGCATCCAAGACCTGCAATCCTTCCTGAGCCGGGCCTCGGTAGGGGATGAGGTTACGCTGATCGTCCTGCGCGATGGCCGGGAGATGGAAGTCAAGATGACGCTGGAAGCGCAGCCGGCATCGCATTAACCGGTGCGCTGATCGTCAGAGCGGCAGACGCTCCAATCTGTCGCTATTTGCACTTTCTGACCCAATGCGCTACAATACTTGAAGTACTTGGGTCTAGCACCCGTTTCTCCGAGCCGCTCGGCCTACCGTCACAGACAAGACCATGGCCGACGGCCGGTGCCCCGCTATCAACCAGTAGCGCAGCATCACACCGCAGAGAGCGGGAGGATTCTGCCGCTGCGGGGCCGAAGGTATGGCTGGAAACGTCCATGCCCCCCGTGTTTGGGAAGGAGAATGGCGCCTATGCGCCAGCCACCGGTTGGAGCATAGATTGCTAGAGCTGGCTGCGCGCCACTGCAGCGCCTGCCGCTCTGGCAATCACCTCACCGGTTGATCGCTGTGTGTTAGTGGCGTTTCACAGACCCTGACGGACTCGATTCGCCGCCGGCGGCGATATGGCGTCTGCTGGGATCTGTGCGTCGCTCATGCGCGGCCGGCCCCTTTCCGTATCTCTGGGGGGCCGGCCGCGTTTTGTTTCTCAAGGGAGGAACAGCTACGCAGGAACTCTTGTCCGCCCTACGCCAAGCAGTCCAACTGATCACCCACGCTGACCCCGAGTTGCTGCACGTTGCTCTGCTCTCGCTGCAGGTCAGCGCCACAGCCCTCCTCTTCAGCACCGTGATCGGCGTGCCCCTGGGCGCTTGGTTCGGCTTGAAGCGTTTCATAGGCCGGCGCATCGTGATCGCGCTGCTCTACACGGGCATGGGCTTCCCGCCTGTCGTAGCGGGGCTCTTCGTCTACCTGCTCCTGTCGCGCAGCGGCCCCCTCGGCGCGTTGAGCCTACCCTGGGTGCCCAAGCTCTTTAGCGTTGGGGCCATGGTCATCGCCCAGGTCATCATCTCCACGCCGCTCGTGGCCGGCTTTACCATGGCCACCGTGATGGGCGTTGACCCAAGCCTGCGCCTGCAGCTCATCTCCCTGGGCGCCACCCCCTGGCAGGCTACCTGGGCCCTGCTCAACGAGGCCCGAGTAGGCGTGGTGGCGGCGATCGTGGCCGGCTTTGGCAGCGTGATCTCGGAGGTGGGCGCCGTGATGCTGGTGGGGGGCAACATCGAAGGCTCAACGCGCACACTGACCACGGCCATCATGCTGGAGACGCGCAAAGGCAACTTTGACCTGGCCCTGGCGATGGGCATCTTGCTGCTGGCGATGACCTTTGCCATCAATGCTACCGTCCTGCGCCTACAGGGAAAGGCTTTCGACTGATGGACACCCCGGTCTACCAACTGCAGCAGGTGCGCCAGGTCTACGGCAGCCGCTGCGTGCTCGATATCCCCGCTCTCTCCGTGCAGAAGGGCGAAATCCTGGGCCTGGTGGGGCCGAGTGGCGCCGGCAAGAGCACTCTACTGCGGTTGCTGGGGTTCCTGGAGGCGCCGGCGGCCGGCCGGTTGGCCTTTGAGGGCGAGTGGTTGCCCCGGCCCGACGCCGTCGCTCTGACCGTGCGCCGCCGGGTAGCTATGGTCTTCCAGCGGCCGGCCGTCCTCTCGAGCAGCGTGTTCGCCAATGTGGCCTATGGCCTGCGCATACGCGGACGGCGGGACGTGCGGCAGCAGGTGGAGAGGGTACTGGAGCAGATGGGCCTCACGGCTTTTGCGCGCAGGCCCGTGCAGACCCTGTCGGGCGGCGAGCTGCAGCGTGTGGCTCTGGCCCGCGCCCTGGTGCTGGAGCCCGAGGTGTTGCTCCTCGACGAGCCGACGGCTAACCTGGACCCGGCGAACGTGGGCCTAATCGAGGCAGCCGTCGCCGATGCCAACCGTAGCCGCGGCACGACCATCGTCCTGGTCACCCACAACATCTTTCAGGCACGACGGCTGGCCGGGCACGTGGCGCTCCTGGTCGGCGGCAAGCTGGTGGAGGTGGCGCCGGCCCAGGATTTCTTTGATTCGCCGCAGCGAGCCGAGACAAAAGCGTTCGTCAGCGGCGAGATGGTCTACTAGAAGGGGCCTGTACCGGGAGGATGCCAAGCGCATAGCCCGGTTTTCGCTGAAGGTATTGCCCGCTATCAACCGGCGCGCTGATCGCCAAAGCGACAGGCGCTCCAGTGGCGCACGATTAGCTTTGGCAATCTGTGCTCCAAGCGGCAATGCCACAGGCTGCCAGGAGTCGTTTCTGGCAAGCACTATTGCAGTACCAACGAAGGAGTGAACCATGAACAAGAAGCTTGGGATGCTGTTGCTGTGCCTGAGCCTGCTGGTCGCACTGGTGGCCTGCAGCCCGGCGGCGACACCGACGCCGGTGGCACCGGCCGAGCCGACGGCCGCGCCGGCCGCCACAGAAGCCCCAACGACCGAACCGGCTACCGTCGTGCCCCCGACGGCTGAGGCCGCACCGGCGGAGCCTTCTCGCCTGATCCTGGCGACGACCACCAGCACGGCCGACTCGGGGCTGCTCGACTATCTGCTGCCGGACTTTGAGGCCGAGTTCAACTGCAAGGTAGACGTCATCGCCGTGGGCACCGGCCAGGCCATCAAGACGGGTGAAGATGGCGATGCCGATGTGCTACTCGTCCATGCGCGTGCCAGGGAGGACGAGTTTGTAGCCAGCGGCTATGGCATCAACCGCCTGGACGTCATGTACAACGACTTTATCATTGTGGGGCCAGAGGCCGACCCAGCGGGGATCAAGGGCCTGACGGACGGCGCAGAGGCGCTCAGCAAGATCGCAGCGGCGCAGGCCGGGTTTGTCTCGCGCGGCGACGAATCGGGCACGCACGTGAAGGAAGAGGGCCTCTGGGAGAAAGCGGGCATTACCCCCGACGGCGACTGGTACATCTCCGCCGGACAGGGCATGGGTGCCGTGCTGATGATGGCCAGCGAGCAAGAGGCCTACACGCTTACTGACCGGGCCACTTACCTGGCCCAGCAGTCCAAGCTCGATCTGGAAATCCTCGTTGAGGGCGACGAGGCTCTCTTCAACCCCTACGGCGTCATCGGCGTCAACCCTGAGAAGCACCCCAGCGTGAACGCCGACCTGGCGGCCAAGTTCCAGGAATGGCTGACCTCGGTGCCCGTGCAGGAAAAGATTGCCGAGTTCGGCAAGGCCGAGTTCGGCATGTCGCTCTTTTACCCCGACTCTGCGGCTTGGAACGAGGCCCAGGGAGAATAGGTAGGGACGTCTTGGTGAGGGGCGGCTCGCTGAGCCGCCCCACCACTCTGCCCCCCAACCCTCAACACCCCGAGCCCGCTGCGGCGGTGCCACATCACGTTTCCTCTCCCGCAATCTGCCCGAGTTCAGGCGCCGACCAGGAGGGGCGTCAATTCCGTTGCCCAGCTACGGATGGCCTCCCAGTTGCGATGGTCCCCGGGGGCCATGTCCCCCTCCTTCACGAAAGATAGAGCAAGGCGCCAGCCCAGCTCGAGCCTGGCCGGGTCCACTTTGCCGCCGAACAAACCCTCGCTGACCGGCGCAACCACCTCGCGCAGAGGGGCGAGGGCGGCGGATGCCTTCTCCCGGTTCTCGGGCGTGTCTCGGTTCATGCTGGTGCCCAGGTGAAAATAGGCGACCGGCAGTGCGGCCAGGGCGTGGCTGTGGTGCCGGACGAACTCGGTCGCCTCAGACAAGGGCTTGCCCATGCGGATGGCGCTGCCCAAGACAACGGCCTGGTACGAGCTCACGTCTCGCACTTGCTTTGCTGGGCAGATGTCGACGGCCAGGCCCGCTTCACAGAGCACCTCGCCGATCGCTTCCGCGACCTCGGCCGTAGACCCACAACGGGTGGCATAGGCGACCAGAACCTTTATAGACACAGCCTCCCCCTCTCCACAGCTTGTGGACGGTAGTTCGATGGCCGGGCCGCGGGTGCCGATGGCAGCCAGGCTCGCACAGGATAAGGCACAGGCGCCTGTAGCCCCTGTTGCGAGGAGCAGGAAGCGGCGCCGGGTTGTCTTTTTCATGGTGTGGACCCTCCTCGGGAGACCAGAGCAGTGTGCGTCTGAGGTGAGGTTCAGCCCTTGGCTAGGCTCGGTGCCGCTTCCGTTGCCCAGGCGCGGATGGCCTCCCAGTTGCGAAAGTCGCCGACCGGCGTCTTCATGGCCGAGAGCAGCATGCGCCAGATAAACGGCAGCCGGGCCGGGTCGACCTTGCCGGCGAAGAGTCCTTCGCTGAGCGGCTCGCGGACGGCGCGCAGCGGGGCGAGGGCCTGGTGCGCTTGCTCACGGTTCTCCGGCGTATCGTCCACCAAGGCGGCGCCGACGTTGAAATAGGCTACCGGCAACTGGGCCAGCACCTGCTGGTTCCGCTGGGCGAACTTGACCGCCTCGGGCAGGGGCTGCCCCGCGCGAATGGCCGTGCCCAAGATGACCGCTCCGTACTTGCCCAGGTCACCCACCTTCTTGACCGGGTGCACGTCTACGGGCATGCCGGCATCACAGAGCACCTGGCCTATTGCCTCTGCGACTTCGGCTGTGGAGCCGCAACGGCTGGCATAAGCGACCAGAATACGATCAGACATGGGTTTCTCCTCCCCACAGGTTATTGATGGCAGGTCGATGGCCGGGTCTCGAGTACCGATGGTGGCGATGCCGGCGCACGATAGCCCACAAGCGCCGGTGGCCCCTGCCGCCAATAGCAGAAACCGGCGCCGGGTGGTCCTTTTGGCGGTCACGACGTGTATCCCCTATCTTGTCGTGGGTCTACTTGCGCGAGGGCGGCAGCCACTTGCCGCGTAAGGCCTCCCTGCTGGTAGTATATAGCACGGCATCTGCTGGGGCATCGGCCAGGTGAGCGGGAGCGACGATGGCGCGATGGCCGGTTTTCTGCCTGGCCGGATGGCCAGTATGCTCCGGCCTGTTACGCCCAAGCCCAACTGGCTTTGTCCATCGCCGGCCCCTCGGAGGGCGGAGAGAGCCGCAGAGGACACAACCACCTCTTCAGCGTGGACTCCGCGGCGCTCCGCTCTTCTGCGTCTCCCGAGTCTCGTTATCTGACGGTAGGGGGGTAGAACTATCGGTCGAACGAGTACACGATGCTGAGTGTGGTGTGCGGCGCACCTGTGGAGAGCCGAGTTGTGCGCGGCGACTCCAAACGGACGAGCCGGTGGCGGAGGTAGCGCGCATGGCCCCGGCTATCCTGGGGAAAGGGGCCGGGCCGGCGGCGATTGAGGAACTGATCGAGGGCGCACGCGGACGCCTTGCCCGAGTTCGCGATCTGAGGGTGAAGAGGCAGGGAGAGTCGTGGCTCCCCCTGCCTCTCCGGTATCAGTACCAGCACTCCTTCACCGCATCGGCAAAGGCCTGCACATTGGCCGGGTCGCCGTGGAAAAAGTGGTCGGAAGGGGCGATGATGTAGCCGGCATGGTCTTTGGTGGCCTCGAAGCAGTCGAATACCAACTGCCGCGCGACCTCGGGCGTGCCGTTCTCAAAGCCGGCGTATTGGTCGAACCCGCCGATGAAGAACAGCCTGTCGCCGACACGGCGCGAGGCCTCGCGCAGGTCGCAGTCGCCGCCCATAGAGGGCGGGGTCATTGTCTCCAGGCCGTCGGCGCCGTTCTGCACCACCAGGTCCAGCATCTGCATCAGCCCGCCGCAGAGGTGATAGACGATCTTGACCCCCGCTTCGTGCAGCGCGGCGTGTTGCTGCCGGTCGTAGGGCAGGCAGAACTCGCGGAACATCTTGGGGCTGATGACGGTGTTGGAGCCGGCACCGCCGCCCGTCTCGACCATGTCGGCGAGGGTGCCGCGCCACATCTCGGTGACGCGCAGGGTTTTTTTGACGATCTCGCTCAGGGCGTGGTGCACGAAATCGGGTGTGTCCATGGCCATAAAGATGGCCTGCTGGGTATCGACCAGGGTGCAGAAGGACTGCCAGGGGCTGCCCTGGCCTGGGCTGAAGGGATGGCTGCGCACGATGCCCTTGTCGCCGAGCCGCTCGCGCGCCTCGCGGATACGGGCAAAGTCGGCGGCGATGGGGACGGGGTAGAAGGCGTTCCAGATTTCAAAGTCGCGCTCGTTCTTGATCAGGGGCTCTGTCTCCCAGCCGGTGATCTCGTTCCGGGCGCCGGCATGGTGGAGGGTGCCCTTGGGGGTGGTGATGGTCTCCACCCAGCGCCGGTTGCCGTCCTCATCGACGCCCAGGTCCCTGCGGTCGACCTGCCAATTGGCCAGGTCCTTCTCGTCATAGCGATAGTCGGGCGAGACGTAGATGGCATAGTCCATATCAAAGCGCTCATAGGCCTGGTACCAGTCCATCCCGCCAAGGTAGTGCTGCAGGTAATACTCCATCCAGCCGTGGACCTGGCAGGGCAGGCGGTCCGGCCGGCCGTTGTTGAGAGCGGTGAGCATGCGTTCGCGTGAAGTCATGGGCATGGGGAAAGCCTCCTGTATGCAGGGCAACGGATCGTCAAACGTCAGATGGCCCCTATTCTACGTGTTGCGCGCAAACCAGTCCAGTAGGGCTTTAGCTTCTTCCTCGGTAGCCGCGTGCGCGCAGTAGAGCACTTTCTCCGGCCGCAGTTCGCGGTGCATGGTCTTGAGTTCCTCTGGTGTGCCCCAGACCTGTACCGCCTTGCCCCTGGCCTGCACGCGCTTGAGCAGGTCGAGGTAGTCGATGTGGCTGCCGCGGCCGGCGCCGGGGACGTAGGAGAGGGCGAGCAGACCCGGGCTGGCCACAAGGTCGGCGGTGTGCACCTGCGCCGCTGGCCCGTCCCAGTGATAGAGGGCATGGCCGACGATCTCGGCCTCTTCCTCGAGGGCGGGGAGGATCCAGCGACGGAACATGGCCGGGCTGACCATGCAGGAAAAGTCACACTGCAGGACGGCGGCGCCGTCCATGGCGTAAAAGACATGACAGTAGCCGAGTTCGTCCATGCGCCCAGCCTGGGCTACGGTTGCCCACAAGCGGCGGAAGATGGCCCGTGCGTCGGCCATGGCCCGGTCGATGAGTTCCGGGCAGTCCAACAGGTCGGCGCACAGCCGCTGGGGGCCGCGAATGGCGGCCAGCAGGTCCATGTTGGTGTGCAGGTCCGGTGGGCTGAGGAGCATCTTGCCGGCCATGCGCTCGGCGCCGCGGCGATAGAGGGCGAGCAGACGCTGCCAGAGGGGATGATCCTCCTGTAGGCGCAGGGGCAGGGCCTGCTCCCAGCTCTCGACATAGGGCACCGACCAGTTCGTGTCGCCCGAGTCCTCGCCCCAGCGAAGCTCGGCGCCGGTGAAAACGGCCACCTCATCCGGTCCGATGCTGGGGAAGAAGGCGGGCACCGCCTCGCCGCCCCAATAGGTGGCTTCGGCACGGGCCAGGGCGCGGGTAATGACGGCATCAATGTCGTCAAAGGCGCGCTCGCGATAGCTGATGGCGGGCGGAATGGTGTAGCCGCGGCGCGGCGCGGTGACATAGACGACGGGCCGGTCGATGATCTCGCCGGCGTAAAAAGCCTGCCAGCGCCGGGCGGCCTCGGCGAGGTCGGGCTTGAAGGCGAGGGGCGCCGGCTTGCGGTCCTCAGGTATCACGGTCATCTCCTCGGCACGATGCGGGTCCCCAGCCGGTGTGGTAGAGGCTCAGCGCTTGCAGCCTGGGCGCCAGGTGCAGGCCAGGCGAGTTGCTGCGGCGACGGCACGACCTGCGCCGCCTCGGCGATGCGGTCCTCGATGGTGGTCATCGGTACTCCTGTGGGCCGCAGACCTGGCAGGTTCCCGGGAACCTGCCAGGTCTGCTGAACGAGACGCTCAGCCGATGGCTTCCACGTCCGACTTGCTCAAGGTCATGGGATCATCGCCCGCCGCCAGCGGCCGCAGGCGGACCCGGAAGCGCGCCTCCTCGGGCTGGAGGATGTATTGCGGCAGAACGCCCGGGCCGCAGCTCGCGCTGCCCAGCCCACATTGACGATAGTCGAGATGGAGGGTGACCTCCTCGCGCCAGGGCAGTTCGTAGGTGTGGCGCAGGCCGGTCAGGTCTTCCGGTGTTAGGTAGTGGGCGCTCACCTCCAGGACCGGCGCGCCCACGGCCAGCAGGCCGCTCCCCGCACCATCGGTAAGGGCCACCCAACGCACGTCCGTCTTGTTGCCGTTCTCCTGGGGCCGGATATAGGGCACGTATTGCTCGCGCACGGGGCCGCTGTAGAGCCCGACGCGCGCGCCCGCCCGGCGGTCGATGTAAGACTCATGCGGGCCACGGCCGTACCAGGCCATGGTGTCGTACCGGCCGGGCAGCGTGAGCTGCAGGCCGATGCGCGGCAGGGGCGGCAACGCGCCAAAGGGCTCGACTTGCGTATCGATGACCACATCGGCCGAACCGTAGATGGTGTAGGTGTAGGTGCAGCGAAAGCCGAGGGGACCCTCGACCTCGCTCTCCGCTGGGGTGACCTCGCTCTGCACGACGATGCGCACAGCCTGGGCTGCGGGTTGGCTGACCTCTACGGATTCCACCTTTTCCTGCAGCCTGTCCAGCCCGGCCTCGCGCCAGCGCAGGGCCATCCTTTGCTCGCCCCAGGTGTTGGCATCGTTATCGGTAGGCGCCCGCCAAATCTGCAGGGCGGGGCCCTTCTCCAGCAGCTCGTGGTCGCCGCTGCGGAAGCCGGCTATCGTCCCTGTGCCCTTGTCCAGGACGAGTTCCCAGCCCTCGCCGCGCACAGCGACCTGCGACGACGTATCCTGCAGGGTGAGGGCGGGCATGCTCGCCAAGGAGAGGGTAGGCCGCTCGGTAGCCGGCATGGGCAACGCGAACTGTTCCCAGGCCACCTCATGCCCCTTCTCGGCCCAGGGGGTGCTCTCGGCCAGGCGGAAGCTCAGCGCCAGCCAGTACTCGACTCCTGGCTCTGCCTCAGGAAGCGTCAACGGGAGCGTCACGAGCCGGCTCTCGCCGGGGCCGAGGGCCAGGCGGGGCAGCGTGCCCTGCTGCAGCACCCGGTCGTCGGCGGAGAGGGTCCAGGTGCCCTCCAGGCCGGAGAGGTCGGTAAAGTCGTAGCGGTTGCTGACCCTGATCAGGCCTGCAGCCAGGTCCGCCGCCGTGACGAGCACCGGCTGGGTCAGCTTTTTGTGCTCCCAGTAGCAAGGGTGCGGCACGCGGTTGGGGAAGATCATCCCGTTGATGCAAAAGGCGCCGTCGTTGGGCTCGTCGCCATAGTCGCCGCCGTAAGCGAACCACTCTTCTCCGTCCTCAGTGCGACGGCGCAGGCCCTGGTCGACCCAGTCCCACACGAATCCGCCGATGCAGCGGCGATGCGCCCAGATGACGTCCCAGTACTCCTTCATGTTGCCGGGGCTGTTGCCCATGGCGTGGGCGTACTCGCACATGACGACCGGGCGGGCATCGTTCTCGTCGCTGGCTACCTCTTCCAGGCGGGCGACGGTGGGGTACATCAGCGAAATCATATCGACGGAGGGATGGTCGCCCGCCGGGTGATAGTGCACCGGCCGCGTGGGGTCGTTCTGGTGGGTCCAGTCGGCCATAGCCACGTGGTTGGGTCCGTGGCCGGACTCGTTGCCCAGCGACCAGATGATGACCGAGGGATGGTTCTTGTCGCGCTCGACCATGCCCACCATGCGCGCCACGAAAGCCTCTCGCCACTCCGGTTCTTGCGAGGGCACGCTCCACACGCCGTGGGTCTCCACGTTGGCCTCGTCCATGACGTAGAGGCCGTACTCATCGCAGAGGTCATACCAGCGCGGGTCGTCCGGATAGTGGCAGGTGCGCACCGCGTTGACATTGCACTGCTTCATCAGGCGAATGTCCTCGATCATCGACTCCAGCGAGATGGTGTGGCCCGTGTCGGGCTCGTGCTCGTGGCGGTTCACGCCCTGCAGAATCACAGGGACGCCGTTTACCAGAAGCTGGCCGTCGCGGATCTCGACCTGCCGGAAGCCGACGCGGCAGCTCTCGACTTCGATCACCTCTCCTGCTGCGTCGCGCAGGGTCAGGAGGAGCGTGTACAGATAGGGTTGCTCGGCGGACCACTTGCGCGGGCTCGCCACCTCGGCGGCCAGTTCCAGCTCCAGCTCGGCCCCGCCGCGGACGTCGGCTCGGCTCCGAACCGGCTCGAGCAGGGCAGGTCGGCCCTCCGTGTCGAACAGGGCCGCCTCCAGGGTGCAGCTGGCTGTGTCGCTGCCGGAGTAGTTCCTGATTTTGCCCCGCACACGGAGCGTCGCATCGCAATAGTTGACATCCAGTTCGGTGCGCACGGCAAAGTCGCGCAGGTGCAGGCTGGGCGCGGACCAGAGGTAGACGTCGCGGTAGATGCCGCTGAGGCGCCAAAAGTCCTGATCCTCCAGCCAGCTTCCGTCGGACCAGCGGTAGACGCGCACCGCTACGGTGTTCTCGCCGGGCACGAGGTAGGGGGTGATGTTGAACTCGGCGGTAACGCGCGAATCCTGGCTGTAGCCGACCGGCCGGCCGTTTACCCAGAGGTGAAAAGCCGAGTCGACGCCCTCGAAGGTGAGAAAGACCTGCCGGCCGTCCCACTCCGCAGGAACGGTAAAGCGGCGTCGATAAGAGCCGGTGGGGTTATCCTCGCGGGGCACACGGGGATAATCCTCCGCCGGGAAGGGGTACTGGACGTTGACATAGATGGGCTTGTCGTAGCCCTGCAACTGCCAGTTGCCGGGGACGGTGATATCATCCCATGTGTCATCGGCGAGGGCCGGGTCGGCCAGGTCTTCCGGCGCGGACGCGGGATTCGGCGCATAGCTGAACTTCCAGGTGCCGTTCAGCGAGAGGTAATAGGGTGAGGCAGCACGGTCGCCGGCCAGGGCCAACTTCTCATCGGGGTAGGGCATGAGGGTGGCGTGGGCCGCTTCCTTGCTGCGCTCAAAGACCTGGGGATTGTCCCAGTCGGGCAGAGGGGGTGAGACTTGAGCCATCGTATACTCCTCCACGCTGAGCTGTGAAAGGCCACACAACAGTTAGAGTGTACGAGGAATCCGGCTGGAGGGCAAAAGGGGAATTGTGGGTTGATTGGGGGATACTTCCAAGAGACATTGCAAGTATCCCCCAATCAACCCAAAGCTGCTACTCCTGCGCGACCTGGACCCACCTCTCGACGGCGGCCGATTCCTGCGCCGCCTCCATGACCAACTGGGTGCGCAGGCCGTCGATCACGTCCGGCTCGGGGCGGGTCCCCTCGACGACGGCCTTGAGGAAGGCGTATTGGTTCTCGGCGTGAGTGCGCGCCCAGCCGAGGGTGGTGCGGGCAGGGGGCGAGACGGCGCCCGGGTAGCACTGGACGGTCTCTAGTTGGGTCCAGCCCCGTTCGCCTCCGAGAGGTGTGTTGCTCCGGCGGGCATCATAGTAGTAGAGCCAGTTGGGGTCCATCAGGTTGAAGCGCAACGCCCCCAGGCGCCCATAGATCTCGAAGCGCAGATCGTCGAGGGTGCCGGTGGCATAGCGGGAGACCTCCAAGGTTCCCCGGGCGCCGCTCTGCATGCGGGCCTCGATCCAGGCGGCATCGTCGACCAGCACGGGTGCCTTTTCTGCCGAGCCGACGGAGACGGGGCGCTCTTTGATGTAGGTATGCAGGGTCGCGCGGACGGAGTGGAACTCGCCCAGCAGATAGCGCATCAGGTCGATGATGTGCGAACCCAGGTCAAAGAGGGCGCCGCCCCCAGCCTGCTCCTTGCTCATGCGCCATGAGATGGGGCGAGCCGGGTCCTGGTAGCCGGTGTGCAGGAAGACGGCCCGGTAGGTATAGATCTCGCCCAGGGCGCCCTCGCGGATGAGTTGCTGTGCGCGCATGATCGCCGGGATGAAGCGATAGTTGAAGGTCATGCCGAACTGCACGCCCGCTTTGGCAGCGGCAGCGGCGAGGGCGCGAGCCTCGGCGCCGTCGCGGGCGAGGGGTTTTTCGCAGTAGACGTGCTTGCCGGCGGCGATGGCCGCAGATACGATCGGGTGGTGCAAGTGGTTGGGCACGACGACGTCTACCACATGCACATCGTCGCGCGACAAGAGTTCATCGAGGTTCGAACAGCAGGCGCCGAACCCGGATTCTGCTGCGGCTGCTTGGGCCGTCTCCGGTCGCGATGTGCAGACTGCTGCCAGGCGCAGGGTGGGCAACCGGCCCGGGTACATCAGTGGAATATCGCGATAACCCAGGGTGTGTACCCGACCGATCATGCCACAGCCGACCATGCCGATGCCGATCGTGTTCATCATGGGTGCGTCCCGCGCAGGGTATGTGCCTTGGCCACACGATCGATGGCCAGGATGTAGGCGGCTACCCGCATGTCCACCTTCTTTTCCTCGGCGATGCGCAACACGTCCACAAAGCTGCGCACCATGACCTCGCGCAGTTGGGCGTTGATGTCGCGTTCGCTCCAGAAAAAGTGCTGCAGGCCCTGCACCCACTCAAAGTACGAGACGGTCACTCCGCCGGCGTTGGCCAGCACGTCGGGCACGAGGAAGATGCCCTTGCCGTAGAGGATCTCGTCGGCCTCCGGCGTTGTGGGACCGTTGGCGCCCTCGGACACGATCTTGGCCCGGATCTTGGGGGCGTTGGCCGCGGTGATGGCCTTTTCCAGAGCGCAGGGGGCCAGCACGTCCACGTCGAGCTCGAAGAGTTCCTCGTTGGTCAGGCTATCCGCCGCGGGATAGCCCACCACAAAGCCGCCGTGCTCGCGAGCATAGCGCAATACGTCGCGTACGTCCAGACCCTTGGGGTTGTAGATGCCGCCCTTGATGTCGGTGATGGCGACGATGCGGCAGCCATAGTCTTGCAGCAGGTAGGCGGTGGGCGCCCCAACCTTGCCAAAGCCCTGCACGGCCACCGTCGCCCCCTCAACAGGGATGCCCAGGTGCTTCATGGCCTCGGTAGTGCAGAGGGCCACACCCCGGCCCGTCGCCTCGGCGCGGCCGAGAGAGCCGCCCAACTCTACCGGCTTGCCGGTAACGACGGCGGGGACGGAGTAGCCGCGACGCATGGAGTAGGTGTCCATGATCCAGGCCATGACCTGAGCGTCGGTGTTGACGTCGGGGGCAGGGATGTCACCCTCCGGGCTCATCAGGATGGCGATTTCGGTGGCGTAGCGGCGGGTCAGGTTCTCCAGCTCGTTTCTGGAGAGAGTCGCCGGGTCGCAGGCTACGCCGCCCTTGGCGCCGCCGAAGGGGATGCCGACGACGGCGCACTTCCAGGTCATCCACATGGCCATGGCGCGCATCTCGTCCAACGTCACGTCGGGGTGATAGCGGATCCCGCCCTTGGCCGGGCCGCGGGTGATGGAGTGGTGCACGCGATACCCGGTAAAGATGCGTACCGAGCCGTCGTCCATCTTGACCGGAAAGTTGACGATCAACTCGCGCTTGGAGTGGCGCAGCATCTCGCGGACGCCGGGCTGGATGTCGAGGTAGGCAGCGGCCTTGTCATACTGGGCCAGCGCGATTTCGTAAGGTGAACCGTTGTTATTTCCCATCACACATGTCTCCAGTGACTTGCAGTGTCCAGAGCGGTACGTGGGCCGCCGGAGCACACGCCGCTCCGACGTATATCTAGCTTGGGCCGGATACGCTACCGCCGGTATGGTGGGCAGCAGAGCAACCTCCCGTCTGGCGGCTCCTCCGTATCAATCTTGTCAGGGGAGGGCGCTTGCCCTTCCTCAGGAAAGCAAGACGCACTGCTGCGTGCGCTGAGACTCGAGGGCCGCCGTAAGCACACGGTGATGCAGGGCTGTCTCTTCGGGGGTGACGCACCCGAAGGGTTGTTTCATACCGTCGGGACCGTGCACCAACTCGTCGCAGAAGGCCGCCCACATTTGCAGGATCGCATCTGGGAAGCCGAACTCAAAGATGCCGCCCGTGATCGTCGGATAGGCCGACTCGTACCCCAGGTCGCGCGTCTCCCAGCTCTGCGGCTGGCCGGAGCGGTAGCTCATGGTGCGCAGGGTCTTGGGGTATTTGGTGGTGAACTCGGCCGAGAACTCGGTGCCGGCGATACGGATCATCCAGGTGTTCGTCTCGCCTGGGGCGATGCGCTTGGTGCTGAGAGTCATCGGGAAGCGCTGGCTCTTGGTCTCGACCTCGCAGGCCATGATGCCATTGTCCCACGTCTCGCAGGGGACCATGCGTCCATCCCTATCGGGCCGCTCGGAGACGATCTTGGAGAGGAGCGCCCGCACGTTCTTGGGCATCCAGCCAAAGCGCAGCGGGACGTGGAAGACGTGCATCCCCAGGTCGCCCAGGCAGCCGTATTCGCCGTTGAAGCGGATCATGCGCTTCCAGTTGATGGGCTTGTTCGGGTCGAGGTCGCTGGAATGCCAGAAGCCGTTTTCGACCTCGATGATGCGGCCAAAGCGCTCCTCGTAGAGATAGCGGATAATCTGGTATGCGCCGGGGAAGAAAGGGATCTCGGAGGAGCAGCGCACAAAGACGTTTGGGTTGGCGCGGACCGCATCCAGGATGCGGTTGTTCGCTTCTTGGTCGATGCCGAAGGGCTTTTCGCCCAGCAGGTGTTTGCCCGCGGTGATGATGTCGCAGTACACCTGGGCGTGCAGGTTGTGGGGCACGGCGCAGTAGATGGCATCGATCTCGCTGCTGTTCAGCAGATCGTGATAGTCGGCGGTCGTAAAGCTCAGATCAAAGTTGTCGCTGAACCAGGTCAGTGCAGCCGGATTAGTGTCGCAGACGGCGACGACGCGCGGCGCTACATCCATATCCAGAAGGTGCGCCCAGCGGGCGGTGGCGCTGGCGAACTCGCGGCCCATCAGCCCGGCGCCGATGATCCCGAAGCGAATGGTTTTCTTGGTCATAATGAGGACCTCTCTTTCGTCAAGCGTCAAACGCCAGAGGTGGTCTGTGAGGCGATGCGTGACACATGACGATGACAAGTGGCGTTTGACGCTTGATGTTTACGCGCTACGCGTACCCCAGTTCCTTCTCCGTCTCGTGGATGCTCTCTTCGATAATCTCGAGGCCCTTGAGCGCCAGGTCGTCATCCATGATCAGCGGAGGCGACATCCGCAGGATGTGGCCGGCGGGCACCCAGGCCAGGCCCTTCTGGAAGGCCTTCTGGTACACCAGTTTGCCGGCCTCCTCGAAGGGTTCCTTGGTCTGCTTGTCTTTGACCATTTCGATGCCCAGGAGGCAGCCCAAGCCGCGTGTCTCACCGACGATGGGGGAACGGGCCTCGATCTCTTTCATACGCTTGAGCAGGATCTCGCCGAGGTGGGCCGAGCGCTCGCAGAGATTCTCTTCCTGGATGACCTCGAGAGAAGCCAGGGCAGCGGCGCAGGCCATGGGGTTGCCGCCATAGGAGGTGCTGGCGCTGATCTTTTCCACCACTTCCTTCTTCTCTTCGGCAACGAGCATGGCGGTGACCGGGAAGCCATTGCCAAAGCCTTTGCCGAGGGTCATGACGTCGGGAACCGTGTCCCAATGCTCCATGGCGAACATCTTGCCGGTGCGGGCCATGCAGGTGAGAACCTCGTCGGCCATCAGCATGATGCCGTACTCGTCGCAGAGGGCACGGATCTTTTGGATCCAGCCGTCTGGGGGCACGACACTGCCGCCCCAGCCCTGGACGGGCTCGAGGACGATGCCCGCAACGCGGCCCGAGGTCTCTTCGCTAATGACGGTGCGGAGATAATCAACGCACATCAGGCCACAGTCGGGGTACGTCTGCCGAAACGCACAACGGTAGCAGTTGCCGCGCGGGGCGAGAAAGTAACCCGGGGCGCGTAGCCCCTGGCTGACGTCCAGGCGAGCCAGACCAACGGCGCCCATGGTCTTGCCGTGGAAATCGCGATGGAAGCAAATGAACTCGAACTTGCCGGTGGCGGCGCGCATAAAGCGTAGGCCGGCCTCGACGGCGGTCGTGCCCGAGTCGTAGAGCTGCACGCCGCTGAGCCTCTTGCCACCCTGGCCAATCGTGATCTCGTTGATCTTTTCGAGAAGGCGCATCTTGATGGGGGTGGTAAAGTCGTGGCAGTTCATCAGTTCGCCGGCGGCTTTTTGCACGGCTTCCGTCACCTTGGGGTGGCAGTGGCCGAGGCCGGTGACATAGATGCCGGAAGAAAAGTCGATGTAGACGTTTCCGTCAACATCGGTGAGGGTGCACCCCTTGCCCGACTCAAAGACGACGGGGAAGAGGCGTACCTGAGACGAATAGCCCTTCATGTACTTGGCAGCGCGCGCGTGCATCGCCTGCGATTTGGGGCCCGGCGCAGGTACCCTCATCTGCGGCACCGAATTCATGTCAACTCTAGCCCAGTTCTTGTCGTACATGGTCTGAATGCCTCCTGTGAGTCAGCGCATCAAGCGACCATCCGCTCGAAATCCACCACGTCCGAAGCGCTTCCGAGAATATTTCAGATTCGTTTCGTTTCCAGTATACCGCCCTTTTACGTGCATGTCAAGGACCGAATAAGTTTCGAAACGTGAGCAGGTATTGACAAGGAATGAACAGTATGCTATTATGGTTACAACCATTTCGTGCGTTTGATGCCGAGTTCCGCAAAGTTAGTTTGACCCTCCCGCAGGTTTCGCGATGGCCTTCCTGCGGCAGGGCAGGTGCTGAACCACGTTTCCTCCTCTGAAGCAGGTCCTGGAACCTGCGGGAGGGTTCCGGTGGCGACCGGTTAGGATGGAGTGACGGCCGTGGCTAGAGCCGATGCGAGAAGACTGGCCATACTGGAAGCGATCCGGGAGGACCGGGTCGTGCACGTTTCTGAACTCAGCCGGCGCTTTGGCGTCTCCGAGGTCTCGATCCGGCGGGATCTGGGCAAGCTGGAGGAGTATGGCTTGCTGAACCGGGTGCACGGTGGGGCGGTCATGGTGGGCGCGCAGACCCTCGACCAGTCTTACGATGACAAGACCAAGCTTCACCTGGAGGAAAAGAAGCGCATCGGTCGGGCGGGCGCCGCCCTCGTGAAGCCGGGTGACCGGATCATCCTCGACTCCGGCACCACCGTCCTGCAGGTCGCCCTCGAGGTCGCGGCCTCATCGCAGGATGGCGAGCAAACGACAGCCATCACTTCATCGCTGCCCGCCTTTCGCGCTCTGGCGACGGCCAAGCACGTCCACCTCATCGTGCTCGGCGGGATTTTCCTCCCCGCCCACCAGGCTCTGGTCGGCCCACAGACGCTCGCCAACCTCCAGGACCTCCATGCCGACAAGCTCTTCCTGGGGACCGATGGGCTGAGTTTCGGCGCAGGGGTGACGACTTCGGCCGTTCTGGAGGCCGAGGTGAGCCGAGCCATGGTGCGCTCGGTGGATGAGGTGATCGTCGTGGCCGACTCCAGCAAGATAGATCGGGTGGGCTTGAGCACCATCGTGCCCCTGACCGAGATTACCCGGCTGATCACTGATACTGAAGCGCCGGATGGCTTTGTGGCCGACCTGCGTGAGCAGGGGGTGGAGGTTATTCTGGTGTAGGGACGGGTGCGGCGGGGGTCAAACGTCAGGCCTGATCCGTGAGGGGATGCGTGGCATGTGGCGATTGACGGGTGACGTTTGACTCCCGGCGCTTGTTGCTTGACGTTTTCGCTCCACTTTCAGAAAGAGGTATTCCATGACTGGACTCGAGATTCGCCTCAACCGTCTGTTTGCCGACGACAAGCCTGCTGTGGTCGTTGCTATCGATCACGCCCAGACCTTTGGCCCCATCCCCGGGCTGGTTGACTTTACGGCAGCGGCCGAGAACCTGGTTGAGGCCGACGCCGTTTTGCTGGCCCCGCAGATGATCCGCTTCACGGGCAAGCTCTTTACCCGTCGCGGTGGCCCGATGGCTATCGCCCGTGTGAACTGGACCACCCGCCACTGCGTTCCCTGGGACTATGGAGAGTCGGAGACGGTTGAGGACATGCCGTTGACGACGGCAGTGAGCCTGGGCGCCGAGATCGTCTTGGCCGCCCTCGTGCTCAAGACGGGCAGCGAGCGGCGCGACGCGGAGAACGTGCGCCTCTTTACTCGTATTGCCAACAAAGCTCATGCCCTGGGCCTGCCGGTGATCGGCGAGGTCTTTGCTACCCCCGAGGTCGAGGCCGACAAGGAAGGCTTTAAGGACTATATCCGGCGGACAGCGCGTATCGCCTGCGAGTTGGGCGCTGACGCCATCAAGACCTTCTACACCGGCGAGGGCTTTGCCGAGGTGGTACAGGGGACGCCCATCCCCGTCTTTACCCTGGCCGGTGAAAAGATGGACCGCGAGATCCAGGCCCTGGAACTGGCCGAGAACTCGGTCAAGGCCGGCGCGCGCGGCGTGGTATTCGGCCGCAACGTCATCCAGGCCGAGAGCCCGACCCGCTTCCTGCAGGGGCTCAAGGCTGTAGCCAAGGGCGAGATGACCGCTGCTCAGGCCGCCGCCGAGTTCGGGCTCAAGTAGCGACACCGGCCACCTGTGGCCGGCAAGCAGAAGAATGATGGATATCGCAGAGGCACAGAGGACGCAGCCAAGCCCTCTGTGCCTCTGCGCTTAGAGAAGCAGTGGGTATCGCGATGAAGCAACTCCAGATGGTCTGGCCCAAGGCGCGCCACGACAGCCCGCCGACTTGGCGCCTGCAGCCGGGCTACCGCCTGCGCATCTACCAGCCCGGCGACGATGAGGGCTATGTGCGGGTGATGAACCGGGCCGGCTTTGAGAACTGGAACCCGGAGAAGGCCGCAGCCTCGCGGGAGAAGAGCCTCCCCGGCGGCCTGTTCTTTGTTATCCACGAGGCGAGTGGGATGATCGTAGCCACGGCGGCGGCGCAGCAGCACCCCGCGGAGCGCCATCCCTATGTGGGCGAGTTGGGCTGGGTGGCCGCCGACCCGGAGCACCGTGGCCGGGGGCTGGGACACGCCGTTTGTGCGGCTGCCACTCGTCGCTTGCTGGAAGCGGACCTCCCCGGCCTCTTCTTACTCACCGACGACCACCGCTTGCCCGCTATCCGCACCTACCTCAAGCTGGGTTGGGTGCCCCGGCTGCACGCACCGGATATGGAAGGGCGCTGGAAGGCAGTGTGCGAGGGGCTGGGCATCGAACTCGAGAGCACCGGATACGTTGGGTACTGAGGGCACCCGTACAGGAGGTGGACCATGAGCAAGGATATCAAGGTCGCATTCGCCGGCGTTCATCGCTCCTCGAGCTTTTTCAAGGCATTCCAGGTGCACCCCGAGACCGAGATTGTCGCCCTGTGCGACGTCAGCGAGATAACGCTGGCCGAGGCCGGCAAGAACACCGGCATCACCGGGCTCTACACCCAGTTCGAGCGCATGCTCGACGAGGCGCGGCCCGATGCGGTGGTCATCGCTACGCCGATGCAGTTCCACGTGCCCCAGTCTATCGCCGCGCTGCAGCGGGGCATCCACGTGCTCTCCGAGGTGACAGCGGCTGTCTCTATCGACGAGGCGCGCTGGCTGGTGCAAGAGTGCAAAAAGAGCCCGGCCGTCTATATGATGGCCGAGAACTATACCTACATGCGGCCCAATGTCTTGGTGCGCGCCATGGTGGATGCAGGGCTCTTTGGCGAGGTCTATTACGCCGAGGGCGAATACATCCACGAGCTCTCGGCGCTCCATCACACCACCGAGGGCAAGCCGACCTGGCGCTACTACTGGCAGGTCGGGGTCAACGGCTGCACCTACCCCACCCACAGCCTGGGGCCCTGCCTGCAGTGGGTCAAGGAGCGGCCGGTGCACATAAGCTCCGTTGGCACGGGGCGCTGGACGGACCCCGAGCACGCCATGGAAGACACTGTCCTCCTGCTCTGCAAGACGGCGACGGGCAAGCTCATGCGCGTGCGGGTGGACATGCTCTCCAAGCGACCTCACGCCATGACCAACTATACCCTGCAAGGCACCAAAGGCGCTTATGAGAGTGCGCGGCGCTACGGCGAGGGGAATTGGGTGTGGGTCGAGGGCTACTGTAAGGACCCCAACGAGTGGGTGCCGCTGGAGAGCTTTGAAGAGGAATACCTGCCCGAGTTCTGGAAGCACCCGCCCAAGGAGGCCCTCGAGGCGGGCCATGGCGGCGGCGACTATTTTGAGGTGGTGGATTTCGTGGACGCCATCCGTGGCCGCAAGCCCGTGCCTATCGGCATCCACGAGGCGATGGATATGACGCTGCCGGGGCTGGTCAGCCAGGAATCCATCCGCCGCGGCGGCGAGTGGCTGCCCGTGCCCGACTCGCGCGAGTGGTAGCAGGCAGCGGAGGCGCGCATAACGCAAGGCAGGCAGGTCGCCTCGCGCATAGCGCGCAATCCTCCGACGTGTGATAACAGGTGCCACCGCAGAGGACGCAGAGTGCAGAGGAAACTCTGGCCCCTGCGTCCTCTGCGCTCTGTTCTTTCCTCAAGCACCCAGGGTTCTGCGATCGCCTATCTATCCACAACGGCCTTGATGCCGAGCAAGTAGCAGATGTGTACCAGTTCATCGACATAATCGCCAAAGACCGCGGCAAAGTGCTGCGACTGGACGTGATCCAGGATGCTGCGCACTGAACCGTCGGGGTAGAACTTGACCGAGGGCCAGGAGGGCAGGGGCACGCCCATCTCCACCCACTGGGGCGGCGTGCGCCCCTCGCCGCTGACGATGTGCATGCGATAGCCCACGTTGTCCTCCGACAGACAGGCTAGAGTGAGCCGGCCGGTCTTGAGGCGCGAGCAGTGGGCGATGCCGTCGAGGAGGACGGTGGAGATGTCCTTGATCTGCGGCTTGCCGTCGATGAGTTGATCGGGGATAAAGCCGTCGACGCCGAGCAGGATCCACTCCGGGTGGTGCTCATAGTGCTCGAGGAAGGTGACCTGCTCGCCGGAGACCCACTTGAGCATGAGT
>DAOUGZ010000008.1:0-5083 GCA_034428955.1 Anaerolineae bacterium
CGGTCACAGTGGGCACGGAGGTCGGCGTAGGCTGTGGCGAGGCTGGCGAGAGGACGGGGACGGCCGCAGCCCCCTGGCACTGCACTGCGTCGAGCCGCTGGGCCAGCCGCGCCGCATAGGCGAGCAGCGCACGCTCGCCATCGGGCAGGGCCAGGCGCACCTCGGCCAGGCTGCGACAGACCTGGAAGTAGAGCCGCACCGGCTGCCCGTCGCTCGCCGCCGGGAAGACGACCGCCTGCCGGCCAAACCCCGGCACGGGCACCCCCTGTGGGCCGATGGCCATCCCCGCCGCAGCGACGAGCTGGCGGTAGGCCGACTGTAGTCGGCCTGCATCGTCATAGGCGAATACCTGCACCTGCCCACAGCTCGTCTGAGCCCCCTCCTGCTCGAAGGTGAGCCTCGCCGCCGCGTCGGGTGGTGTATACTTGTCGCGCATGTACTCGGGGATGGCCGTATCGAGTTGGCCAGCGCCGATACCTTCCGGCAGGTCGCCGGGCTGGAAGAGCAGCTCGGCGGGCCAGGGCCAGGCGACGGCTGGCGTCGCCATGGCGGCGGGGACGGGTTGACCGGTCGCACTGGGCGCTGCGCTGGAAATGGGGCTGTTGGCCGCGACAGGGGCAACCGTTTCCGCACGAGTAGGCGGTATCGCCGAGGCGCTGCAGGCCACGAGCAGCGCAGCGGCCCCGGCCAGAAGCACTAGAGCTCTCACTGTCTTCCCATCCACAGCCGTCCCCTCCACCCGGGTCACGGGCGCTGCAGCTCGATCCCCAATTGCCCGCAGTGCCTGACGATATCGTCGACAACAGCCTGCTCAGGCTGCACCAGGTTGCCCTTGGCTCCTTGATGCGTCTGCCTCCACCATGCCTCATCGGGCCAAAAGACCCTCTCGCCCCAGGGCAGCCGGTCGAGGGTGGCTTTGAGCGCCTCCACCCCGGTAACCGTGACCTTGGGCATAGCGCTGCCGGTGTCTGCGTCCCCTGTGATCTCTTCGTAGCTCTTGAGGCGGTTGGTGCCTTCGATCAGGGTAAAGCGCCAGTCACTCCCCTCGCGCCAGCTGTAGAGCTCGTAGCCCTTGAAGGCGCGCGGCAGCGGCGCGACGGCCACCTCCACTACGTACGCCTGATCGCCGCGCTGGCCCCAGAAGCGGTAGCGTCCCTCGCCGCCGCCGGCCGAGTAGAGCGCGGTCTCGCAGCAGTAGGCGATGGTGATTTCGTCAAAGGCGGGGCCGACCTGCCGGCCGTCGTAGAGCAGGAAGTAGTGGCCGCCTTGCTTACCGATGAAGGCCAGCCTGCCGCCCAGCTCGGAGGGCGCATAGGCGGCCTGCAGGCCATAGACGTGGCGCAGGTCCCGCCCGCCGTAGATCACCGTGGCCTGGCGCGCGTCGGCGAACTCCCAGGTCGCCTGGCCGGCGATCTCCTGCAGCGATATCTCGGGGTCGTGCGTCTCGACCTTGCCGCAGAGCAGGCTGACCGGCCGGCCGTCCCTGAGCAGCACGTAGGGATCCCACGGCCAGGCGGGGATGACGCCCAGGCCCAGGTGGTGCGTCTCGTAAACGTCGCCGCCGATGGTCAGGCGCAAGCCCACGCTGCTGCGCACGCCGAGGCGCGCCCGCTCGGCCTCGCTCTGCGACGGGCGCTCGGTGCCCAGGCAGGGCGCCACCTGCGCCAAGCCGCCCACCGGGCACTCCTGCCACGACAGGCCCGCCTCCTCGGGCGTGCTGATGGGGAGCGCCCTTGGGGCAGGCCGGCAGGCGGCAAGCAGGGTGCCGAGGAGGAGAATCAGCGTAGCCAAGGACCTCTTCACAGAAACGCCCATTGTTTCTCCTTTACGCGCAACAGCCGAGCACAGACACGCTTCTATGGTGGCGCCAGGCGAACAGCAAAGAAGACGAGTACGGTGCGGCAGTCCTTGCCATATAGCATCCCCTACTTCGCTGCTTCCGCGGCCAGCCAACTCACGACGTAGGCGTCGTCCGGCAGCATGATCTCCTGGCGCCGCCATGTGCCCACCTCTACGAGCGTCGTGACGGTGGGTGCGGACTGGCTGCTCGTGGTGATGGCAATCCACCCGCTGTCGGGGCTCCAGGTGTAGCTGCCATTGCCCAGGCGCCGCTCTTCGGACCCATCGGGGCGCAGCAGCCACAGGCCGGCCTGCTCCGGGTTCTGATCGCGGATGTAGGTCGAGAGCCACCGGCCGTCGGGGCTCCAGGAGGGTGAGGACTCCCAGCCGCCCATGCCCACGCCCTCGTAGGGATGCAGCAGCCGCCCCGTGCGCGCCGCGAGGTCGAACACAGCGATAGCCCCGCTCGCCCGCCAGGCCAGGCGCGTGCCGTCGGGCGACCAGGCGGGGCTGGTCAAGCGTCGGGCGCCTGGGAGCCCGTAGGCGGCCGGGTCAAACGTCTCGACCCCCTGGCCCCAGCGGTAGAGCCAGCCCGCACCATAGGCGATGGTCTGGCCGTCGGGCGCAGGGGCCACCGGGCCGGCCTCGTGCTCACCATCGAGCAACTGATAGCCGCTGCCGTCGAGCGCTACCGTGGCCAGGTAGCCGCGCATGCCCGGCTCCAGCTCGACCGTGCGCTCGTGGGCAAAGAAGAGGATGCGCTCGGGCTGCCCCGGCCACCATAACGGCGCGACGGCGACGACGCCCAGCCCGGCCGTCATGTTGCGCCGCTCGCCGGTGCGCAGGTCTTTGAGCCAGATATCGCCGTCTCGCACATAGAGCGCGCGGCGGCCGTCGGGCGAGAGCACATCCGACGCCCAGGCTACGGGCCGCTGCTCCTGCCCGGTCCGCACCTGGTAGAGGAGGCCGTCGGCCCGGCGATAGACCAGCCCCACGGGCGGCTCGACATTGCCCAGCGTGGGCGACTGGGCCGGCAGGCAGCCCAGCACGGCCAGCTGCGGCGCCTCGGCTACGCGCGTTGCCTGGCCCGCGGCCAGGTCGACGGCGTAGAGCGCCTGGCGCGTGCCGCGGGTTAAGGTCGCGAGCGCCGTGGCTGGGGTGCACCACTCGAGACCAGTGAGGTCGCCCGCCTCCGGCAGCGGGCCCACCGTGCGCACCGCGCCCGTGAGGTCGGCGACCTTGAGCGAGGCGGCGCCGAGCAGCGGACCGGCCCCCTGCGCGCCGCTGCCGGGCGGGTAACGGCCCTGCACAAAGAGGATGGCATCGCCGCCGGGTGACCAGGCGGCCAGGCGGGCCAGCGCACCGCCATCGACGACATCGATCAACTGCGTGGGCTGGCCGCCGGGGCTGCGCACGTCCAGCGTCCACAATTGGTTGACGGCCATGTCGGGGTTGGCGCCCTCCAGGCCCGCCGGGGTGTAGCCGGGGTCGTGGGCCAGGTAGAGCAGGCGCGTGCCGCCAGGCGAGAGGCGCACGCCCCAGCCCTGGGCCTCGGGGGCCAGGAGCTGGCGGTGGCTCAGCGACTCGATGGGACGCGCGGGGTGGCCGGGCGGCAGGGCAAAGGCCCAGACGTTGGCCCACGAGCGCTCGGTGTAGGGGCGAAAGACGTCGAGCAGGAGGTCGCCATAGGACGACCAGCCGAGCGGGATGCCCGGCAGCAGCGAGCACTCGCTGGCCCGCTCGAAACGCGCACTCCAGCCGCTGGCCAGCTGCACGACGGTGATCGACCAGGCGGCGCACTTGCCCATACCGGGCGGCGCCACCTCCAGGAAGGCCAGGCGGCTCCCGTCGCGGTCGAAGGCCCACGGGCCGACCGACCCGCCACCGGCGGCCAGGCCGAGCTGCACGCTGCGCGTAACGCCGCTCTGCAGGTTGCGCACCACGACGGCGCTGGCGACCGGCGGGGGCGCATCCAGGTAGACGATCCAGCGCCCGTCGTCTGAGATGCGGGCGCCCGCCGGGACGCGCACGCCCAGACTGGTCGCCGAGCCCATCGCATCGAGCGCGTAGAGCTCCAGGGCCTCCTGCGTGCCCATGCGCTCGGCCACGCCATAGAGCGCAACCGTGCCCGCGGGCCACTGCAACGAGCCGCTCCAGGAGGTGGGCGAAGGCCTGACCGTGGGCGGCACATCGGTTGCAGGGGGAGCAGTTGGCGAGGCGCTGGGGCCTGGCGCGAGCACAGGCGTTGCCAGCGGCGAGGGCACGGCGGGCGCCACTGCGCAGCCCGCCAGGGCCAGCACCGTGGCCATCGCCATCAGACACCGCCAGAGCACCAACCATCGTCTCATGGGGCAACCTCCTCTCCGCTGCCGATGAGAGCAGCGCTTGCCAAGGCGTCGCCTTCGCGGCTCACGGGTCGATGGGCCTTTCCTCCAGGAATGCGTCGGTCTTTTCGAGGATCGCCTGCACGGTTGGCGTCCCCTGGTAGCCCTTCATATCGGCCCCATGCGAGGCGCCCGCCTCGTCGCGCAGCATCCACACGCTAAAGCCCGGCCCCACAGCCGTCGTGCTCCAATCGACATACGGGCCACTGATGCCAAAGGCCGGAATCGCTTCCCGGAAGGCATACAGGGCGCTGCTATAGCCCACGACGACGAGAGGATAGCTTCTCTGCGGCGCCTGATTCAGCCACTGCCTATCTACAAGGTCGACTGCATCTTTGTCGATCCAGAGCGCCACCTTCGACCGGGCTAAGCGCTGGAAATCCGCCCAGGTGTGCACGACAGCGACTTCGGGATGGGCTGCGAGCTCTGCCGGGTCGAGCTGCCCTTGTCCCTGCACGAGGTAGACGGCCCGCAGAGGGGCAGCCCCGTGCGTGCAAGCCACGAGCAAGGCGGCCACGAGCGTTATCAGGATAGCGCGCCCCTTCATGGGCTCTCCTCTCCAAGACTGCTCACCTTGCCATCTGGGCGTCGACAAGCTCCCAGCTGCGCCCGCCGTCCTGAGTCGCGACGAGCTGCGTCGTCCGCCCGTCGGCCGCGCGCACGATGGCCCAGCCGGCCTGCGCGCTCACGAAATCCAGCTGCAAGACGTCGCCGCCCTGCTGCAGAAAGGCATCCAGGCCCGGCGTGCCCGGCAGCGCCTCCCAGGTCTGAGCGCCGTCCCGCATGTGATACAGCGTGCCCTGGACCGGCGCGGCGGAGCCGCTGTTGTGCGGCTCGGCGGCCCACACCCAGCCCCCACT
>DAOUGZ010000009.1:0-13686 GCA_034428955.1 Anaerolineae bacterium
GTATGGGACAGCATAGAGGAATGTGTTGACTTGCTCCAGTACCTCACTCAGTGGTATCTCGAACGCGAGGAAGAGCATCGGCGCTATGCGGCTCTGGTAGACCTCGCCAGCGAAATGCTTGAGGCCGTCAATGCGGATGATGAGCGTATCAACGACTGGCGAGCCCGTCTGCGCAGCCTCAGCCAGGAACCGACCAAACAAGAGGACTTGCCGTGAGCGAACAGAAGCCCTTTGATTTCCTGGCTACTATGGTCAGGCCGGCGCTGAAAACCGACATGGAGCATGTCAAGCGAATGGTTCGCGACTTTGATACATTGCTCGTCTACTTGCAGATTGTAGCGGAGAACAAGGTGCGCTGGCTTGACTACGCTATCAGCGAGACGCCGCCTAACCCAGCCAAAGTGCAAGAACGAGCCGCAGAGCTTGCAGGTGCTGCCCTTCTAATCGCTCTGGCAGTCGGCCCAGTGGATATGACGAATATGCCGCATCCAGAGGAGGACCATGCAGAGGAGGACCATGAATGACAACGTAGAACAAGCCCGTCTGTTGGCCGGCGTGCTGACACTGCTCATTCTAGCGACGTTGATCCTGGCGCTGTGTAACACGTCAATCTCGGTGTCAAGCCGGGTGCTGGCCGCCGAGCCGATGCCGACCTGGAAACCGGCCCCCTATGGCACGCCCTGGAGACCGGCAACGATGACACCAACGCCGACGTTTACGCCGGCGCCGACCGGAACGCCGGCACGCTCGTTTCTGTATATCGTGATTCCCTCACCAACACCGACCCCCCAGCCAACTCTGGTCTGGGCCGATCCCAACGACTGGCAATTCTCCGACGAGTTCTATGCGAGGCTGTTGCCATAGGATAAAACCATACCCAGGATACTATACAAAATAGCTAAGGTATGGTATAATCAAGGGCGTGGGGAGTGGCGACCCCACGCCTCGTTTTTGGTGGTAGCATAACTTACTCCTGCTCTACTGACTGGGGCGGTGGCTCTAGCGTCTCGCCAACGCTCACAATTCTACCACCCCACCGCGCCAGTCAGAAGCGCAGGAGTTTTTTGTCTCTCATGCTCATGGGGGAGCTTACCGTGGACGTTCAATTCATCCTTGACCTTCTGACCAAAGCCGAAGAAGACCCTTGGGCTAGTGCCGAGAAGATCGAGGACGAGCCCGATTATATCAAGGGGTTGTTTCGCAAGCTTACCCCTATCGCTCCGCCAGACATAGCAAAGACCGAGGCGATTACCGTTGTGCAGGCTCGCGAGCGCATTGCCAACGCCATGCGTGATTACTTTGCCGAGCCGACCCCGGCGCATATGCTTCTCATCAAGGCATTGCCGGGCGTGGGAAAAACGACTGCCGCAGTTGCCCAGGCTGAGCGTTTGGCTGAGCAGGGTAAACGTGTGCTGTATGTCGGGCCCAGACACGACTTCTGGCATGATGTTATGGCCATTGCCAAGCATCCCGAATGGTGGTACGAGTGGCTACCTCGCCAGGAGGGTGATCCCGACCGTGACGAGCCGGAAACCTGCCCGCATGCCACAGCAATTGCAACATGGATGGACCGGGGTTACAGGGGCATTGAGTTCTGCAAAAAGATTTGTGGCTGGGACGTGATCAATGATGGCTGCAAGTACCATGCCCAAAAGCGGCGAAGCGAACCAATCATCTTCGGCCAGCATCAGCATATCATGCTTGGGCATCCGCTCAAGTTCAACGCCGTTATCGGCGACGAGTCTCCGCTCCAGGCGTTCTGCCACGAGTGGAGTATTCCGGCGCAGTGGGTGGCTCCACCGGGGCTCGATCCGACTGATTCGCTCTCGGAGATTATCCACATCATGAGCCAGCTCTGTGCTGCCCAGGCTCGTACCGATGGCGAGGCGCTCTTGCAGTTACTCGGTGGCGCCCAGCACGTTATCGAGGCGTGTGAAAGCTGGACCCTGCCTGCATCCGCCGAGTTCTTGGCGCCCGACATCTACCATGCTTCACAAGTAGAAGGTGTGCCCTATGCGCACCTCGGCCAGCTTGTGCCCCTCTTGCTGAGGGAAGCACGAGCCGCTTTGAAGGGTGAACCATATCCGCATCGCATTTTACTCAGGCGGGGACAGCTCAAGCTCTTGCTTCGCCGGCCGGTAAACGCAGAGCTTCCGGCTCATATCGCTTGGCTGGATGCAACGGCCAACGCTCGTCTTTACGAAGCATGTTTCCGTGTGCGAGCGAAGATCGTCGATGCACAGCCCAAGCTACAAGGCTCTATCTATCAGGTTGTTGACCGGGCCAACGGCAAGGCGAGTCTCATAACCCAGAACGGCGAGCTTACAAGTAAAGTGGCCCAGCTTGAGCAACAGGTCGCTCGTATCATCGAGAAGAACGGTTACAAGCGCCCGGCTATCATCACTTTTCAGGGTGTGCTGGAGCAGACCCAGACCTTTCGCAACCTAGCCCATACACACTTCTATGCGGCTCGCGGTACGAACGCCCTGGAGAACGTGGATGCGCTGATTGTGGCCGGCGTGCCCCAGCCTCCACTCGCAAGCCTGGAGTATGCAGCTAAGATGCTATTCTTCGAGCGTATGAACGCTTTTGCCCGGACGTTCTTTTCAAAGCAAGCACCGTTCAACTATGTGGATGCCAAGGACGGCCAGGGACGACAATACCCGGTAAGCGGTTTCTGGAATGACCCGGATCTAGATGCCGTGCTCTGGTCCATGCGTGAAGCTGAGGTTATCCAGGCCGCGCACCGTGCGCGCCCCGTGAACAAACCGGTGGACATATGGTTGTTGCTCAATTTGCCGGTATGGGAACTTCCGCCGACCCGACTGCTGGAGATCCGCGACCTGTTCCAAGCGCCCGAGGGAGTCGATGCTTATATCTGGCCCGATGTGCTCAAAGTGGCCGAGCTTTGCTATCAGCATCACGGCGCTGTCACAACAACCGATCTGGTGAACAAGCTAGGCGTGTCGCGCCCGACCGCTGCCAAATACCTCGAAGCACTCGCCAAAGAAGAGGGATGGTCACTTGAGCTTGCCGCCTCGAAGAAAGGTGGCCGGCCAACAAAATGCGCTCGACGCAATACGCAATTCAATACGTAATTCCATGCGTAATTCTAGGATAATAAAGCGACATATATAGTATATATATATATATGTGACTTTATTATCCTAGAAATACATACGGCACGTGGGTTGAGAAAATCTTTTCGAAATTGGCCCCAAACCCCTTGACAAAGAGTGAGACGTATGTTATATTATGGCCATAGTCAACCACATGACGTATACTTTGAGGGAGGGGCAACATGGCTCGGAGGACTTGTGCAGAATTGCGAAGAGAGGCTTTGGAGTATGCCCGTGGGCAGCTTCGCCGCCTCGGGGAGAACCCCGAGAAGGCGAGTGCTGAGGATGCCGCTCGCGTGGTTGACGAGTTGGCGTTCTGCAAGCCGCAGAGCCCGATTGCCAAGTGGTGGCTGGCGAGCAGCGAGAACCAGTACAAGCTGTTTTGCCGCGAGTGGCGGGCCTGGTGCCGGGAACGCGCCAATTGGAGATCCATTGAAAGGAGGTTGGCTAAGTAGGTCGGAGACTGTCTTTTTTTTCGGGGTATATCGTACCCTGGCCACGATGCAGCGTATCACGTGTGTTTTCATGGAAGAGGAGAGGCAACATGCTGAGAAGACAGGGGGCAAAAGTGCGATTGCGGCCATACCAGAGGGATGCGATTGACGCCGTGCGCCGCGACTGGGCGGACGGCTATAAATCCGTGCTGGGCATGGCAGCCACCGGCACTGGCAAGACGGTCGTCATGCTCGCTCTGCTGACCGAGGTACTCGGCGAGGGGCAGCGCGGCCTGATCCTCTCGCACCGGCAAGAGCTTGTCTTCCAGCCCATCGAGCGGCTGTACCAGTTCTGGCCCTCATGGAGGGGCCGGGCTGGTGCAGTCATGGGCTCTTACGATGAGCGCGACCGAGACATCATCTCGGCAACGGTGCAGACCCTGAGCAGCGGCAACCGGCTAGAGAAGGTGCTGTTTCACGGTGCGTTTGACTATGTGATTGTTGATGAGTCACATCACGCCTGTTCGGAGACTTACCTATCTGTGCTTGAAAAGCTGCGTGAGGCCAATCCGGACATGCGCTGCCTGGGCGTGACGGCAACGCCCATCCGCTCGGACGGCAAGAGCCTGGGCCTTGTCTTCGAGAAAGAATCCTTCCACTACGACATTCGGAAGATGATTGGCTGGGGATACCTCGCGCCGCCTCGCTGGCTTGCCATTCAGACCGGCATCTCGGTCGCCGGTGTCGCCTCGCGCAACGGTGACTTTGTAGGTAAACAGCTAGCCGATGTGTACGAGACTGATAACTGTTTCGAGCTTGTGGCCGAGAGCCACCGGAAGTATGCGATGGGCCGGCAGGGCATGGCGTTCACCGAGAGCGTGGACGGGGCTTACCGTCTGGCCGAAGCGTTCCGCAAAGCGGGTGTTCGCGCTGAGGCCGCGGACGGCACGACCAAGAAGGACCAGCGCCAGGGCATCCTAGACCGATTCCGGGCCGGCAAAATTGACGTGCTGTGCAATGTAGGAATCTGGACCGAGGGCCTCGATCTGCCGCAAATCTCTGTGCTGCATATGGTTCGCCCCACCAAGTCTGATGGTCTTTATATTCAATGCGTTGGCCGGGGATTGAGGTTAGCTCCCGGAAAAGAAGATTGCTTGGTCCTCGATTACGCTCCATTGGAGGCTCGCAACATCTGCATGCTGGGCGATGTATTGGGCGTGGATGCTCGCAAGGACGTTTACATCACCCAGGATGAGGACACCGAGCCGGGCGACGTTATCGGCGGCTTTACGTTCAACGGTAAGGAAACCAAGTGGTTGACGGGGAACCCGATGGAGATTGTGAGCCGCCAGCTTGACTACCTGGACGCTTCGCCCTTCTCCTGGCATCGCAACCAGGGTGACGGATGGCTCACCCTGGGCCTCGGGGAAGTGGCTGGTGTCGAGAGGACCTTGGCGATTTCGCAACCCGACAGTGATGGCAAGTGCTGGCTCTGGCTGGTGCGGCGTGAGGAAAATGCGTGGGGCTATCGCCAGGATAACGCCGAGATCATCAAGTACGCCACCTTTGAGGAGATTTCCGAGGACACCGAAGAGTGGATTGCCGAGTACGGCAATGCGGCTCTCATCGGCAAGAAGAAGGCATGGCGCAAGCAGCCGGCCTCGGTTGCTCAGATTCGTTTTGCGCAAAAGCTGGGCGTATGGGAGGACGGCATCAGCAAAGGCGAGTGCGCCGAACGTATCACCCACAAGCTTGCCGTGCGCGCCGTGGAGCGGGCTCGCAAGCGCGGCTACCAGCGCAGTTACTTGACGACTTCACAGGCATTGAGCGTAGCGTAAGGAGGGGAGATGATTCAGTTCTTGGAGTACGAAATAGTCGACCTCGTTTGTGACGGTGATGCCTATGTGTCGGTTCGGGCACCGAGTTACCTCGTTGAGTGTGACGAGTGCGACTGGAATTTTCGGCTGGTAAACTTTGCCTTCGTCGGTCCTGCGGACAGCGATCCTGCTGTCTACACGGTGCTCTGTCCGAAGTGCCAGCATAGCATGACGCTTCCTCCGCCGCCCGAGAAGGTAGAAGGCGAAGATGGCCATACTGACTGAAAGGCTGTGCGCTGTGGGCACAGCTCTCACCAAGGCCCGTGTGATTCTTGCGGCCAACGCAGAAGAGGAGAGGCAACATGGCAACGGGTTACATGCTTACAGATGAACCGGAGAGACAGGGCTTTCCTGTTCCTCCCGGCAGACGTGCGAGCGGTCGTGGCCTGATTCAGGTGCTCGCCGATGCTTACCGGTGTCCGGATTGCCGGGTACGAGAGCGCCGGCGAAAGGGGCACCTCGAATACCATATGAGCTTTTGCATTGCGCACCGTCCTTTGGTCCGGGGCTTTCTGCCCTTGAAGGTTGAAATTGACATGACGGTTGGGCATGAGGCGGACATCTACTGTGATCATGCCGTGGCCAGGGAGGGGACGCATGGATAACCGAGACATCTTTGGCGTTCTCTGCTCCAGGCTGGGCGTGCAGCCCGACCGGCGTGGAGAGGTTCATACGAAGTGTCCCTGGTGCGGCAAAGAGCCGCGCCGGGGGCAGGTCCACTTTTCCTTCTCAGAGCGTGGGGCTCATTGCTTCGTCTGTGGCCAGTCAGCTAGCCTGCCCTTCCTGGCCAAGATGCTCAACGTGATCGACGCCGAGAAGTTCAAGCGGCTATATCGCGCCGACCGGACCTATGAGCCGAGGTCAAAGGCCCAGGAACCGAGCGAAGCTGACCTTCGCCAGTGGCTCCGCTGGTCCGACTTGGCGGAAATCTACCAGCGCCACCCCGACCGAGTGGCCAAGTGGCAATCCTACAAACGACTGAGCGAAGATACTATCCGGCGCTATCATCTCGGGTACGGGGTGTGGCCGGAGTATACGAGCCAGTGTCAGCATCCTCGCTTGCAGGTGCCGTTGATCTGCTGGGGCCATGTAGTGGGATTCCGTGGACGAGCCCTCGAGTGCGACTGTAAGCGATGGCTGAGCCCCAAGGGTACACGCCCGGTGCTCTACAACGGCGAACGATTGGCCGATGGCCCTGTGCGAGGCGTATGGCTGGGGAAGGCCGTCTTTGACCGGGTGGTCAAGGGCTCCCACCTCTTCATCGTAGAAAATGCTGTTGATGCCCTCATGCTGGAGCAGTTGGGCAAGAACATCAGCGCCGTGGCAACGCTAAGCGTATCCTACTGGAGCGACGATTGGACCGAGCTGTTGGCTCATTGTGGTGCCCGCACAATCTTTGTGGCCTACGACAACGACCGTCCGGGGAATGGCGGCGGTGATGCGGGGCGTGAGGCATGGCTGAAGGTGCACAAGCGCGACATCACGCCCGCCGGCGTGCGGCTGGTCAACCGGCTAAACGCGGCCGGTATCCGTGCCCGCTTGTTTCCCTGGCCAGAGACGGCTCCGCTTGGCATGGACGTGGGCAAGGTGCTGGCAAGGGAGGCTGTATGAATGGCCAAGGCGAAGAGGTTGTCGCATGGTGCATCGCCGCGCTCGTCACCCTGCTGGTGGTTCTGTTGATATATCGTCTCTGTGGCTGGATGTAGCAAGGAGGCAGACATGGGCGTGTTTGGGGAGGACGGCCGATACCATCCCGCCGAAGGCGAATATATGCGCCACAAAGCGACCGGCAAGCTGGTGAGGATGTGGCGTGAGGTAACAGTCAATGGGAAGCAGATCATCATTGGGCGAGAGGACACGGGCGCCAGCGGCGATGTGGCCCTGAGTGGCCCAATCTCTGACTTTGAGTTCCTAGACATTCCCGAGGACCCGTATAACCGATGATAGAGTTCTTCGTCTCCGGGGCGCCAGTTCCTAAGCAATCGTTTCGATACGGAAAGGGGCGTGGTTTCAAACCAGCCCGAGTGCAAGAGTGGGAGGATGCCGTTACCAACCTGGCCAGATTCGCCATGCGAAATACCGATATGCTCACTGGCCATGTAGCCGTGGAGCTTTTATTCTCGCTGCCGCATCGACGCCGGGTTGATCTTGACAACCTGTCCAAGGCCGTCTTGGATGCGTGCAACGAGATTATCTGGGAGGACGACCGGCAGGTAGTAGACCTGCATCTTCGCAAGAGGCACGACAAGAAAAACCCCGGCGTTAGTGTCAAAGTTAGGCCGGTAGAGGGAGACATAAATGCTTAGCAAGACGATAGTTATCGGGCGCGTTGGCCGAGATCCCGAAATGCGCTATACGGCAAACGGCAACCCAGTTACGAACCTCAGTCTGGCCGTAGAGCATGGGTACGGCGAGAACGCCAAGACCGTTTGGTATAGAGTTACGTTCTGGGGCAGGACCGCTGAGGTCGTCAACGAGTATGTAGTCAAAGGCGACTTGATCTATGCCGAGGGCACAATCAACGAGCCGCGTATCTGGATGGGCCGCGACGGTACGGCTCATTGCGACCTCGAGCTTACTGCGTATCAGGTCAAGTTCCTGAGCAGCAAGCGCGACCGTCAGGAGCGCCAGTCCAACAACAACGGCCAGCGGGCCCAGGTCCAGGCCCCCGAAGTGGCGAAGGAGGAGATTCCGTGGTAACACACGATCGGATCAATTGCAATGCCCTGCAACGGATGGTAGCCGAGTTTCGGCGTGAGGCCGAGTCTGTCTTTCCGACCCCCTCACCCCGTGATAGCATGGCCTTCGTGCTCGAAGAAGCTACCGAGGTCCAACGCGCTTTGATGAAATCCGGTTACGCAGACGGCCAGTACCTACGCGGCAACACCGAGCCGCCAGACCTGGAAGGCGAGATTGGCGACCTTGTGTTCATGGTCGCTACCCTCGCTACCCAGCTAGAGGTTGATTTGACCCTGGCCCTACAAAAGACCCTGAGCAAGCTGTATAATCGCGTGGAGGTTGAGCGCGTCAGACGCCAGGAGGTCAAACATGCAGATGCCGAATGACCCGAAGCCGAGTGCTCCTGAGAACCTCGCCGACAAGATAGAGGACACAGGCAAAGACCTTCAGGTGTACACGATGCCGACTCGGCCACCCAAGAACCTCACTCGCCCTAGTCAGCCCGTGCCCACTATCCGCTGGTATCCGGGCTTCGGACACCGCTGAGCCCCCTCCAAAAGCGAGGCCCCACACCAAGGGTCTCGCTTTTCCTTTTCAAGTCAAATTGGCTCGAAATTCATCGCCCAACCCTCTTGACAAAGTAAACGATGTGTGCTATAGTATAGACATACTGAACGATGTGACGCACACTTCAGGAGGGGCAACATGACCATCGGTGAGATCATCATTCGCAACGAACTCGCTGCCGCGAAGGCTCGGCTTAGCAAGCTTGAGGCTCTGGGTGCTCCGGCCGTAACACTTGAGGCCATTCGGCGTGAGGTGGCCCAGCTTGAGGCCGGCGAACTCAAGATTGGCGGCGACCGGGCGTTGCTTGAGCTTGAGGCCGAAGGTGCCGAGGTCAAGACGGGCCGGGGCGGGAAGAAGTACATTCGCTTTGCCAACGGTGTGCAGTATTTCCCCCAGGCCCGTTATGGCCGGTTTATCAGCCGCGAGAAGTAGTCTTTCGCCCTGCCGGTCGGGCCGGATAATAGACCGGCAAGGAGAGGCAACATGAAGCAAGTTATCGTTTTGGGGGAGCGACCGGCGGATGTGCCGGCCAACTGGACCATCTACAACGCGCCACGTCCGATCTACGGCCACAGGGAGTGGCAGGGCGATTTTGCTTGTGGCATCTTTTACGCGGCGATAGATCCGAACGGCGAGGGGGCCGAGTGGATGCACAGTGAGAATCGGCTGAACAAAGCCTGCGTCGTCAAGTATGTGAGCAAGGCCGATGTGATGACGTGGGTCTACGCTTACGGTGAGAAGCGCGGTGTGAGCCGCGAGCGGATTGACGCGGTGCCCTTCAACGCCCTCCTGGGCATCTACGCCCAGGAGCACGCCGAGGTAGACGGGTAGTCAAGCTGGGGCGGGCCCGAGGCCCGCCCCCATATTTCAAGTCAAATTGGCTCGAAATTCGTTGCAAAAACCCTTGACAAAGTAAACGATGTGCGCTATACTATAAACATACTGAACGATATGACGCATACTTTCAGGAGAGGCAACATGCAGACCACAACCGTTCTCAACACCCGGGCCGCCAATGCTTTCGAGCGCATCACCAAGCTGATGAACTCGGGCTTTATCGACACCAGCGACACGGCTTTGCTGGTCGAGTTGCAGGACCTCATTGGCCGGCGCTCGCTGGGCGAGTTGGCCGAGTTCGAGGCGGGTCTGGATCGCATGGCGCGGCGGCGTTGGCTTTGGCTCTTGTTTACGGTCATGGGGCCGGATAACGCCGTGAGCATCTTCGCCGAAACGACCGGCCGGCGGGTCATTGACGAGCGCGCCGAAGAGGCTGAGGCCGAACTCGCTGCCCAGTGGAACGACCTTCGGGCTCGCGAGCAGGCGCTTGAGGACGGCAAACGGACCATCTGGAAGCGCATCCGTGACCTCCGCCAGAAGCTCCAGCACAGCGAGCGGTGGGCCAAGCACTTTCTTGAGCAGGCTCGCGAGTGGCAGTGCCGGGCCTTGGCGGCTGAGGCTCGCGAGGCCGAGCTTCTTGAGGAGGTTCGCGACCTGCGGGCGCTGCGCGATGCGATCAAGCGTGTGCTTGTTTAGCCCTCAATCGTAGCGAGGGGCCGTCGAACCGGCCCCTCCGTATCACTCGGGAGAAAACGGCATGACAGCGAATGTGAAGCGTGAGGGCGAGCATTTCTGTGGGAATTGCCAGAGTTGGCACCGATCCCTGGGGTGCATGGGCGGCCACGATGTCGGGGTCTGCATCGAGGACCGTTGCCCGGACTATGGGCATGTGACAACGGGCTGGCACCCATGCTCCTGTGAGGTCGCCGGTGGCGAGGATGTGCAGGCCCTGCGCACAGCGATGAGCGCCGACGAGGCAGTGGCCGCTATCGTGAGCACCGATCTTCTCAAGCGCCAGCTGATGGAGCCCGTGGCTGAGCCGGTTGAGGAGGAAGCTCTGGACATCGAGGAGCCACTGCACGCCGTGCGCTACACGGTTGCCGACTTTCTGCGCGAGCACAAGCCGAACGCCCATATCCAGACCCTTGGGGACCAGATCATCTAGGCGGCATACCTCGACTGGTCGCAGGTAGACCCTGCCGGCTATACGGCATACGATCGCTATTCCGAGGCTCACCTCCGCATCGACGCTCTGGAAGGGGCACTCGCCTTCGGGGTTACGATCACGCGGAGACCTCTTCAGCCAGCAGAAGATCCTCGGGCATTTCGGGCCTGGAGGTGGTGAGGATGTACGTGCAACTGACGTCGGAGGCTCTCCAAGGGTAGCATCGTCAGTACAGCCCGGTTGATAGAATCGGACTCGGATAGTCATTGCCCAAGCTCGCTGGCCAGGACCGCGTCCTGACGAAGCCAACACCAGACGTAAAGGCGAGGCGGCGTGTCATCATCTCGACCCTCCCCCTGCTTACCTCAGAGGTGCATGCTCGGCGAGTCCAGCATCACCCGGCCTGCTTCTGCCTGCGGGGTCATGCTGGTGGCAACCTAGTTTGCGCATCCATGCCTAGCCAGCAGCACGCGGCTCACTAGGCTCTCGCTTGACACTGCAGATTCCAGAGACTTACCTTCTATGGCCGCTGGCAGTGCCCAAAGACTCATCGCTTGGTAATAGTCACAACCATAGATGAGCCTTTCTGAACACGGGGAGACGTCTATAATGTTCGGAAAATCCCAGCCAAGCCCCATCTTGCAGACGACCGTGTGCATGGTGCGCCGGGCCATGTTCAACCCCACCCTGGCCAGTCCCTTGTACACGTAGATGGCTGCCAGGATAAAGACCGAGGCCGGCCAGCAGGCCAGCCCTCCCTGACGCTCGTGCACCTGATTGATGTCCACGAGGCTGCCATCGGCCTGGCATAGAGTGACGAGGCCAGACTCGCTGAGCGAGTCCAACCGCCTGCTGATCGTTTCGAGGGTTCGGAGCACGCGGTTCGGATTGAAAACGCCTGGAAGACCGTGCAGGTCTGTGACCCATTCGCCATCCATCTGGAAAGCCAGTAGATGGTCACTTTGACGACCGCTTTGCGGCTCCTTGTACAAAAGGTAGTGAGTTCCGCACCACATCTCACCTTCCAGTGAGTGGCTCCCCTGCTTCAGCCACTCACGACACTGTACGGCAAAGGCTTGGTCACCCACCCGCTCGGCCATACGTTCCGCAATGCGCAGTTGTGCCAGGCGCAACCCGGCTACGTGGGGCACCATGCCGTAGAAGCGCATGCTCTCGTACCACTCGTCGCCGCCGACGTTGCCGTCTGCCAGGCTGATGACGCCGTTCCTTCCCGGCCGCAATGACATAGTGTACTCAACCGAGGCCTTAACACCGGGGTAGAACTCGTCCAGGATTTGATCGTCTCCCGTGCGCTGCCACAGCCGGTCGACCAAGTCGGCATAGCAGGGTCCATTGAGCGATCGCTGGCGGTAGTGGGCTGGCGAGGCCATGTCGAAGCCCTGACCAAACGAGAAAGGCACGTCTCCTTCCGATGTAGAGTACGCTCTGTAGCCCCGTAGTGTAGACAGCGCCAATTCAGGGAAGAAGAACACGATCGGCAGGTTACCGTACCAGCTGCAGGGGATGCATTCGATCTGTCCATCAGCAACCAGGCTCTCACAGAAGCCGAAGAGCCCTTCCTCCGGCCTCACCCAACTCCCAAGCGAAGGATCTGCTGCCGCCCAGAGGCCATCTTCACTGAGGAGGTGCAGGACGTTCACGAGTGCATCACGCAGCCATGGGGGCAGGCTCAGGTCGCTGTAGACGGCCTGTTGCCAGGCAAGCACCCTGGCCAGAAGTGGCTGATGTTGGCGCGCAAGAAACTGCGCCACCTCCAAGGCATTGCCGTAGGCTTGCGCATACTTGCGCTTGTAGCTCTGCCCGCTGCGCGTCCATGACCAGCCGGCATCCGTCTCCGTTGGCCCCAGTGCAGCTCCGGAAACCGGCGCATAGGACTCCCACGTTGGCGCATACCAGGCGAGCAGAATGTGGACGACGCGGGTCTCGCCCGGTTCCAGGTGCAGGTCGAGGCGTAGGGATGACCCTGGGTCATCATCCGTAGCTGCCGGCAGGTTCGTTGCCACCCTGGCCCAAGCCGAGCCCTGCGCAGCGATGCTCCCTCCCAGTTGCACCCTCTCCTGCCCGATGGCGCCCAGGAAGTGCTCCCTGTGCTGCTCATCGCTGACCCAGACGCCACGGATATCGCTCTCGATGGAGCATCGCGTGTAGCTTTCCGCGCGCTCTCCTTCCTGGCAGGCGCCTGGGAAAGTGCAGACGATGCTCGGAGATTGGGCCGTATCGCTGGCATTGTGGAGGTGTAACTCAAAGACGGCGCCGGGCGTGTTGGAAGCCTCGGCATCGCCCGGAATGAAAGGCGCCCAGGCTCGCAAGGCGACGCGGACCGGGAGAAGGCACTCGTACTCGAGGTCCGCTACCGGGTAGTGTCCCCAGTAGTGGATCTCATCAGGAGTCTTGACGCCTCCCATTTCCACGCCAGCCAGGACCCACACTTCCCCGTTGATCACCAGGCCCAGGAACGGCCAATCCAGCTTGCCACGCGTGCGGTTGGGTGCCAACCTGGAGGTCCAATCATGCCCCGGCGCGTAGGAGAACGCGGTCGAGAAGCCAATGGTCCCGGACGTATCGAGATCCAGGCAGCCAGTGCCGATCCCTCCGAGGGGCACACCACTGACAGCGGGCTCTCCCAGCCGGTAGATGACGCCACAGACCGGATCGGGGAAGCCATGCGCCCTGAACTCTACCCACGTCCTCTCAGGAAGGCCCAGGGGTATCAGCCCACCGGGTCTGGTAGCCTCCATGGAGAAACCCTCGCTTTCTTGCTCATATGCAGCTGTGTTCGCTCTATCGCTGCCTACCCGGGCTTCTCGCCCGCTCGCAAGACTCGGTCCACCAGGCCGCCAGGGGTGCAGGGCCCCCGTAAGTCCTGCCCCGCCATGGCCGCCGGGAGCGACCAGATCATCATATTCTGGTAATAGTCTGCGCCAAAGACGCGCTCACCGGTGTCCTCGTCGCCGCGGAAGATATTCGGCTGGTCCCACGTCAGGCCC
>DAOUGZ010000010.1:0-2138 GCA_034428955.1 Anaerolineae bacterium
GTCCAGGCCGATATCCTGGCCGTCGACCCGGCCGCCCTCACCGGCGGGGCCTACAAGGTCGTGGCCAACCTGCCCTACTATATCACCTCGGCGGCAGTGCGCCACCTCCTAGAGGCGGAGCCCCCGCCGTCGCTCCTCGTGTTGACGGTGCAGCGCGAGGTCGCCGAGCGCATGGTCGCCAAACCCGGCGACATGAGCCTGCTCGCCGTCAGCGTCCAGTTCTACGGCCGGCCGCAGCGCGTGGCGCGCATCCCGGCCGGCGCCTTTTTCCCCGCCCCCAAGGTCGATTCCGCCGTCGTGCGCATCGACGTCTACCCCGAGCCGCCCCTCCCTGTGCCGGACCGGCAGTGGTTCTTTGACGTCGCCCGCGCGGGGTTTGGCCAGCGGCGCAAGCAACTGCGCAACAGCCTGGCCGCGGGCCTGCAACTCAGCAGCGGCGCAGTCGAGGAAGCCCTGCGGCAGGCGGGCATCCAGCCCCAGCGCCGCGCCGAAACCCTCAGCCTGGAGGAGTGGGCCGCCGTCAGCAACGCCCTGGCGCGCCCTAATCCTACTGCCAGTGATCGCCCAGCCACCAGCGCAGGTGCTCGTACATGAGCTGGGTGTACTCGGGGGGATAGTAGCCCTTGTGGCTCTCGTGCGGCAAAAAGCCGCCTTCCTCGTCGCGGGCGCTCTCCAGCTTGTGCAGCAGCCGCTGCACATGGGGGTCGTTCAGGCGGCGCCCCTGACGGGCGAGGAACTCGAGCTGCAGGAGGAGTTCGGGGATCCACCACTCGGCCGGCGCCTCGCTGCGCTCGTCGAGGCGAAAGGCCATAATGCGCTCGATGACCTCATCGGGCAGGCGCGCGGCATGGCCCAAGGCGCGCACCATGATCCCCGTACACAGATCGCAGGAGGGCTCGCGCCCCGCCTCGGCCTGCGCAGCCCGCCCACGCCGCGGCTGCACGCTCCAGCCGCCGTCCCAGCGCTGCTGCGCCAGCGCCACCTCCACCGCCCGCTGCACCCGCGCATGGCTGCGCAGCCCGCAACGCGCCGCCGCCTCCAGGCAGTAGCCGTTGTGCGCCTCGTAATACTCCAGCGGTTCGTCGACCTCGCGCCAGGGGTTGCCAAAGACGCCGTCCTCCAGCGTCGACAGGAGGTGCAGGCTGCCCCGGCGCACCGCTTCGTGATCGAGGGTAAAGCCCGCCTCACAGAGGATGATGAGGGGCAGAGGGTGCTGGCGGAACCAGAGGCGCTCGGCGCGGCCCGGCAGGTAGGAGGGCCAATCGCCGGCCGGGCGCTGAGAGGCGAGGACGTCGCGGATCAGCGGCGTCGCCCACAGGGTCTGCCGCGCAGCCAGAATCTCGCTGCGGCTGCCCTGAAACGGCGCCCGCGTCAGCGCCAGGTAGGCGATGAACTCGGGGCAGCGCAACGCCCGGCGCCATCCCTGCTCGGTATAAAGAGGATCCGGCCGGCTCATACCCCGTCCTCCTGACTGCCGCGGGTCTCCCATGGCCCATCCGGCAACCCGCCGGAATGTCAGACCAAGCCTGACACTCCGCGTTACCCCCAGTACGGGGCTTGGGCCGGGCAATGAGCCTTTGCAAGCTTTACTGAACCTGGGAGAATCAGCAGCGCGAGCTGCCCGGCCGCGACCCAGGCAACGACGGCAGCGCGCTCTACATTGGCAGTAGCCGATTATTGCATAGAACGAATCCGGAGTCAAGGCCGGCCGATTGTTCCCTGTTTGCTCCTGTGATATAATCGGGGCATGACTCCCAGGTGGTATGTATTATGTCTGTTCTGACCGCTGCCGGCCTTGCCATGCACTATGGCGCCCAGGATATCTTTGGCGGCATTTCCGTCTCTGTGGCTCACGGCGAACGCATAGCCCTCGTCGGCTCCAACGGCGCCGGCAAGACGACTCTATTGCGCATCCTGGCCGGGCTGGAGCAGCCGTCCGACGGCACGGTGCACATCGCCCGCGGGCTGCGGCTCGGCTACCTCCCCCAGCGCCCCGAGGTCACCAGCGAGGCGCGCCTGTACGAGGAAATGCTCAGCGTCTTCCGGCACTTGCAAGCGCAGCAAGAGGAGCTGGCACGCCTCGAAGCGGCCATGGCCGACCCGGCAACACGCGACGGCGCCCTGGAGCGCTATGGCGA
>DAOUGZ010000011.1:0-15951 GCA_034428955.1 Anaerolineae bacterium
AGGCCACCCAGGCAGGGGCCGTTTCGGTCGCCGCAAAGCCCTTGTCCTCCGCCTCGGCGTTCAGGTCATCGACGCTGTCGACAAAATCGGCATGGAACCGTTTGTGGTAGTGTGAGGGTCCCCAGAACCACGCGCTAGGGGAGGACTGGCTGGAGCGGCCCCACAGGTCCAGGATCGTCGGGAACGGCGTGGCGAAAGTGTACTTGAGCGTAAAGTCGTCGATGATGTCCAGCTTGGTTGGGACGTCGTCGATGATCCAGGGGCTGCCGGGGCCATTGGGGCGCAGGACCTCGTTGAACAGGACGTTGTCCCAGTACCATTTGAAATCCTCTGTGGTGAGGGGCACGCCGTCGGACCATTTCAGGCCCTGGCGCAGGTAGATAGTCAGTTCCGTATAGTCGTCGTTCCAGGACCAGTCCTTGGCCACATCGGCGTGATAGGCCGAGGTAGGGATGTTGTACCCAAAGAGGCCATGGACGGTGACGCGGTGCGGAACCGACAATGCCGTCTGGCCCTCCAGCATCTGCACCGTGCCGCCATAGTTGCCGATGCCCTCCGGGCCCTCGACCACACGTGGCTCGAGCGGCAGCCGGTCTTCGACGGGCGGCAACTCGCCGGCCTTCACCTTTTCTGCCAGCATGGGCGCTTCCTTGAAGGCACTGGGCGCTAGAGTAGGCATCTCTGATGCCTTGGTTGGCTCCGTCGTGGCCGCTGGAGCCGCTGTGGCTTCAGCAGGGGCCTTGCTGGGCTCGACACTAGGTGCTGGTTGTGCACATCCTGCAAGGGCAGTGCCGGCTATAATAGTCGACCAAGCCAAAAAGGTCCGACGCGTGATCCTACGCTCCTTCATTTCTTCCTCCTCATTTGAAGAGATACTGGGATGACGCAAGGCGGAGCCGCTGAATTATGTCTTGTATGGTGAGACCTGCTGCTACATCTCCCTTCCTCCTGTGCACAGCCTTCCCGGCTTGGGCCAAAGTCTATGACTGCGCCCCCTGAAGCTTGATCGCTGCCAGTGCCTTCTGTAGCGCGTTCGCCAGGTGGGCGCGCATGGTGCGCGCCGCAAGCTGCTGATCCCCAGAGATCACTGCATCGACTAACTGGCGGTGGAGCTCTACCACCTCGGGCCAGTCGGCATAGGCCTCGGCATTGACCTTGACAAACACCTCGCTGGGGACAACCAGCAGCTCCAGCATGTCCACCAGCCGCTCATTCCCCGAGATACGCCAGATCTGCCGGTGAATCTCGATATCGACGTCCACATAGTCGCTGCCCTCCCCCCTGGTGACGATATCTTGCATCTGGTTGAGCAGCTCGCGCAGTTCCTCAGCCTCCTGCGGCTTGATCCTGGTAGCCGCCAACTCGGCGGCAAAGGCCTCCAATACTGTACGCAAGGCAAAGAGGTCCCGGATGCTCTGAGCGGTAAAGCCCTTGACAAAGGTGCCCCGGCCGGGTTGGCTGACAACGAGCCCCTCACGGCTCAGCTGGCCCAGGGCTTCTCGCAACGGCGCGCGGCTCGTCCCCAATTGGCTGGCTAGCTCGTCCTCCACCAGGTGCGTATCCGGTGGCAGATCGCCGGAGAGTATCATGCGGCGAAGCAGGTCAGCCACCTTGGCGCTGAGAAGCTCTCGCTGGATACGGGGCGTTTTGAAGACTGACATTCTTTCTCTGACCCCTTGCCAAACGTGCGGATATGTCGTATAATCAGCGTAGACGGTCGACAGTCTATAGTCTACCGTAGACCGTCGACGAAGCTATTATACTACGAGTTCGCACAAGATGTCAATAGACAAGTTCGTGCGGGGTATGGAAACGATGCCTACAACCCTTGTTCCGCATTATGAGCAGATGCGAGCCTTTCTCGAGCGCCGAAACGACAGGCCCCTCCTGGGTTTTTTCGTCGGTAGCTACTACCCACTACATCGCTACCGGGGGGCGGCCGCTCTCCCCCAGGGCCTGCTAGCTCCTGAGGATGTTGACATCGCCGCCTACCTGGCCGACAACGATCGCCTGTATGCGGCACATGCGGCCTGCCCGGGCGATCTGCTCTGGACGGCGACGGCGTTCTGGGGCATCCCCTGGCTGGAGGCGGCGCTTGGCTGCGAGGTCGAGGCCGACCACGTCACGGGGTCCTGCCGTAGCCACCCGCCCAGCTCGGAGGGCTGGCCCATTGCCCCTCGCTTCTCGCCGACCAACCCCTGGGTGGCGCGCTGTCTGGAGATGTATCAGGCGATGGGTGAGCACGCGGCGGGTCGCTATCCCCTGGGGGTTACGCTGATGCGTGGCGTCTCGGACTTGCTGAGTGCTCTCCTCGGCCTGGACCGGCTCATCTATGCCATGCTGGATGACCCGGCGCGCGTGCATGCTCTGGCCGAAGCAATCACCGAGTTCTGGATCGCTTTCGGCCATGCTCAGCTCGACGCCATCCCCACTTTCGCCGGCGGCTACGGTTCCTTCTTCTACAATCTCTGGGCGCCCGGCCGCTGCCTTTGGCTGCAAGAGGATGCGGCAGCATTGCTCTCCCCCACGCTTTACAAGGAGTTCATCCTTCCTTACGACCGGCGCATCGCGTCGGCCTTTGACTATACCTTTATCCACTTCCACCCGGCCCGCTATATCCCTTATCAGCCCCTGCTGGATAGTGACCTGGCCGTCATCGAGCTGCACATCGACAAGGGTGGGCCACGGGCACGGCAACTCTTGCCCATCTATCGCGAAATCCAGGCGCACAAGCCGCTGTACGTGTGGGGAGACATCACACCGGACGATCTGGATGTCCTGCTCCGGGAGTTGGACCCGCACGGCCTGGCCATCGAACCCGTGGTCGAGACGGCGGCAGAGGCCCACGCACTCTACGCACGCCTCGGCCTCTGATATGAAAACAGCGCCTCACCACGAAGTGTTCATGAGCGCGCCGCTCACCACCGCGCATGAAAACGGGCATCACCGCAGAGAACGCCAAGAGCGCAGAGGAAACCCTTCAGAGTCTCGGCGCACTCCGCGTTCTCTGTGGTGAATCACGCCCCATTTTCAGAGCAGACACAAGGGTATCATAGAGGAAAACTCAAAAGAGGTCTTTTGTAAAGTCTTTGTGGTCTTGGTCTTGTTGGTTCATCGGTCTCCATCCCGCAACGAAAGGATATCACGAGTGACTCTCACAAACCCAGTAAAGGCAGCACTTGAGCAGGGCGGGATCTCCTTTGGCAGTTGGGTCACGATTGCAAGCCCGGTGGTGGCCGAGCTGATGGCCGAATCGGGGCTCGATTGGCTGGCCATCGATTGCGAGCATGGCGCGAACGACCTGGAATCGAGCCTCTGCTTACTACAGGCCATGAAAGCGACGGCGTGCGTGCCCTTTGTGCGCCTGCCGGCCAACGATCCCATCTGGATCCGTCGCTATCTCGATGCGGGGTTCATGGGTCTGATCGTCCCCCTGGTCAATACAGCGGAGGAGGCGGCTGCCGCCGTGCGGGTAGCCAAGTATCCGCCGGTGGGCATTCGTGGCATTGGCATCGGCCGCGCCCATGGCTACGGCCGTGGCTTTGCCGAATACCTCGAGCAGGCTAATGACGAAGTGATGGTCGTGCCCCAGATCGAGCACATCCGGGCGGTGGAGAACATTGATAGCATCCTGGCCGTTGAGGGAGTCGATGCCGTCTTCATCGGGCCATACGATCTCTCCGGCTCTATGGGCCTGCTGGGCCAGTTCGATCATCCGCGGATGCTGGAGGCCATGGACACCGTGCTGACTGCCTGCCAAAGCGCAGGCAAGGCCGCCGGGATTCACGTCGTCTACCCCGAGCCCGATGAGGTACAACGTCGAATCGCTCAGGGCTTTCGCTTCATCGCTCTGAGCCTGGATATCCTGATGCTTAGCAGGGGCTGTGACCAACTCCTGGCCATTGGCCAAACTCTACGTTCGCAAGGGCGGTAGCGGGTTCATGGCCGGGGGCCAGACTCTACGTTCGCAGGGGCGATAGCGGGTTCATGGCCAGGGGCCAGACCTTGCGCTCGCAAGGGCGGTAGTAGGTTCATGGCCGGGGGCCAGACCCTACGCTCGCAGAGGCCCAGCGTGAGCCTGTAGCTCACTCTCTGGTGGAGGTAGGTAAATGTCCATTTCGCGATCCACACCCATAACGGTACCCGTCACCCAACCCGAGTGGGAAAAGGGCCGTGCAGTGTTTGAGCACCAGGCAGACGATGTGGTTTTTGTCCCCGTCGCAGACGACGAGGCAGCTCTGGCGAAGGCGATCCGCCAAACCGGCGCGCCGGCGACGATCGTCGGGGTCAAGCGCTACCGGGGCGAGGTCTACGATGCCCTGCCGGCGGGCGGAGTGATTGCCCGCTTCGGCGTCGGGTATGACAGCATCGACCTGGCACAGGCCACAGCGCGGCGCCTCGTCGTCACCAACACGCCCGGCGCCCTCGACGCCTCGGTGGCTGAGCACGCCATCTGGTTCCTGGGTGCGCTGGCCCGCCCCATCCACGCAACCGGCGCGGCCCTATCGCAGGGCTCCTGGGCACCTCAGAACGGGCGTGAGGTCAACGGGCTGACGCTGGCCGTAATCGGCTTTGGCCGCATCGGCCGGCGGACGGCACGCATAGCGGGCCTGGGCCTGGGCATGCGAGTCGTGGCCTTTGACTGCCTGCCGTTGCCGGACGCTCTCGCCTCCTGCGGCCTGGATCGGGCTGAGGACCTGGCCCCGGCTTACGGCGTCGCTACCTACACAACCGATCTGGCGGAAGCCCTGGCCGAGGCCGACTTTGTCTCGCTTCACCTCAGTGTGACCCCCGAGACGGTGGGCTTTTTCAACCGCGAGCGATTGGCGCTGCTAAAGCCGGGCGCTTGCCTGATCAACACAGCGCGAGGGGCGCTTATCGATGAGAATGCCCTGTACGACGCGTTGGCCACAAGAGCCCTCGGCGGCGCCGGGCTGGACGTCTTTGTCAACGAGCCCTATGCCCCAGTTGACCCACAACGCGACCTGCGCACCCTCCCCAACGCGATTCTGACCCCTCACATAGGCTCGAGCACCACAGCCGCTAACGAGCGCATGGCCACCCAGGCGGTTGCCTGCGTCCGGGCCTGCTTGCAGGGGCGCTGGCAAGAGGCGACAATCGTCAATCGCGAGGTGCTGGCGACGCTGGCGTGAGCTATCTCCGCGGGGAGGGGCTATACCCAGGACCCCAGGAACCAGGGAACCGGGGCGCATGGAGATGGGGCCTGGTTCCCTGGTTCCTTGATTCCCCGGCTCCCTAGTTCCCTGGCTCCTTCGCCACCCCCTGATTCATTCGGCAGGTCACGCTATTTGTGGTAGAATACGCCCGGTCCGCGCCAAGGCGGACCCTCTTTTGTCCAGGCAGCGTTGCCCGGCAGAGCGATTATTGATTAGGAGGGGCAAAATGCCGGGTCTAGTGGTATTGGGTGCCCAGTGGGGCGACGAGGGCAAGGGCCGCATCGTGGATATGCTGGCTGCCGAGGCCCAGGCCGTCGTACGCTATCAGGGCGGGAACAATGCCGGCCATACAGTGGTTTTGGACGGCTGCACCCTCCGACTGCACCAGGTGCCGTCGGGGATTACGCGCCGGGGCGTGCTGTGCATCGTCGGCAACGGCACGGTGGTGGAGCCGTTTTCTCTGCTGGAAGAGATGGACGAGGTAGCCGGCCACGGCTTTGGCCTGGATGACCTGCGCATCAGCCGTGCGGCGCACCTCTTGCTGCCCTATCACCCGGCGCTGGATCGGGCGCAGGAACTCGGCCGTGGCGCAGGCGCCATCGGCACCACGGGGCGCGGCATCGGCCCGGCCTATACGGACAAGGCGGCCCGCACCGGGCTGCGTGTGGAGGAGTTGCTCGATTTCGACGCCTTTGCCGCCCGTTTCCGTCAGGTGGCTGCGGAAAAGAACGAAATCCTCACCCGGCTCTATGGGCAGCCGGCGCTGGATATTGAGGAGATGCTGGCACGCCTGCAGCCGGTAGCCGCGAGGCTCGCGCCCTATATTGCCGATACGAGCCTCATCGTGCACCGTGCCTTGGCCGAAGGCCGCCGGGTCATGTTCGAGGGGGCGCAGGGCACGCTGCTGGACCTGGATCACGGCACCTATCCGTTCGTAACCTCCTCGAACCCCATCGCCGGCGGTGCCTGCGTGGGCGCGGGCGTGGGGCCGGGGATGATCAGCCAGGTGCTGGGCGTGGCCAAGGCCTATACCACGCGCGTCGGCGCCGGGCCCTTCCCTACCGAGTGCACCGATGAGGTGGGCGAACACCTGGTGCGCGAGGGCGCCGAGTACGGCACGACCACCGGGCGCCGGCGGCGCTGCGGCTGGCTGGATGCAGTGATCCTGCGCTACGCCGCGCGCCTGAGCGGCTTTACTCGCCTGGCGGTGACCAAGCTGGATGTGCTCTCGGGCCTGCCGGTGCTGCGCATCTGCACGGCCTACCGCTGCCGCGGCATGCAAACGGAGGACTGGCCGCCGGTAGGCGTGAGCCTGGCCGAGTGCGAGCCGGTCTATGAGGAATGGCCCGGCTGGCGCGACAACCTGCGCAACGTCCGCCAATGGGAGGACCTGCCCGAGGCCGCGCGCCACTACATCCGGCGCATCGAAGAGTTGACCGGCCTGCCCGCCGACCTGATCTCTGTCGGCCCACAACGCGAGCAGTTGGTGGTGCGCAGGTCGGCGTGGAGATAAGAATACTGCGTAATGCGTAAGGGCGCCTGCGACAACAAGCGAGGTTACGTATTACGCAGTACGCAGTATGTGCTTGCTCTAGCAAGGAGTTCTCATGGCCCAGAGTGTAACGCCAAGAAGCGAAGACTATGCCCGCTGGTATACCGATGTGGTGCAGATGGCCGAGCTGGCCGACTATACGCCGGTCAAGGGCTGCATGGTCATCCGCCCCTACGGCTATGCCGTGTGGGAGGCGATCCAGGGCGGGCTGGACCGGCGGATCAAAGCCACCGGCCATCAGAACGCCTATTTCCCACTCTTTATCCCCGAGAGCTTTATCAAGAAGGAAGCGGACCACGTCGAGGGGTTCTCGCCCGAGCTGGCCGTAGTGACCCACGGCGGCGGCAAGGAGCTGAGCGAGCCCCTGATCGTGCGCCCAACCTCCGAGACGATCATCAACGCCATGTTCGCCAAGTGGGTGCAATCCTGGCGCGACCTGCCCCTGCTCATCAATCAGTGGTGCAACGTAGTGCGCTGGGAGATGCGCACGCGCCTCTTCTTGCGCACGACCGAGTTCCTCTGGCAGGAGGGCCACACGGCCCACGCCACCCGTGAGGAGGCCGAAGAGGAAGCGCTGCGCATGCTCAACGTCTATGTCGACTTTGCCGAGAACGACGCCGCTATCCCCCTGCTCAAGGGGCGCAAGAGCGAGGCGGAAAAGTTCGCCGGCGCCGTGTGCACCTACACCATCGAGGCCATGATGGGCGATAAGCGGGCGCTGCAGGCCGGCACATCGCACTTCCTGGGGCAGAACTTTGCCAAGGCCTTTGGCATTCAGTTCCTGGACCAGGACAACGAACTCAAGTACGCCTGGCAGACGAGCTGGGGCATGACCACGCGCATGGTGGGCGCCGTGGTCATGGTTCACGGCGACGACCAGGGGCTGATCCTGCCGCCCAGGCTGGCCCCTTACCAGGTGGTGATCGTGCCCATCTGGAAGAGCGACGAGGAAAAGGCCGCCGTGTTCGAGATGGCCCAGAGCGTGATGGCCGAACTCATACCCGGCGTGCGCTGCAAGCTGGACGAGCGCGAGGGCCTCTCTCCCGGCTTTAAGTACAACGACTGGGAGATGCGCGGCGTGCCCCTGCGCATCGAGATCGGCCCGCGCGACGTGCAAAAGGGCCAGGTCGTGCTGGCCCGCCGCGACATGCCCGGCCGCGAGGGCAAGAGCTTTGTCCCGCGCGAGGGGCTGGCGGCGCGCGTGAGCGAGATGCTGGAAGCCATCCAGAAGAACCTCCTGGCCCGCGCTCTGCGCTTCCGTGAGGAAAACACCTTCGACGTCACCAACTGGGACGAACTGGCCGAGGCTACCGGCAAGGGCTTTGCGCGCGGTTACTGGTGTGGGGACCGCGAGTGCGAGGCCCGGCTGAAAGAGATCCAGTCCTCCACCCGCTGCATCCCCTTCGAGCAGCCGGGCGGAGCCGGCCGCTGCGCCATCTGCGGCGCCGAGGCCCACGAGGTGGCCATCTTCGGCCGGTCATACTGATCGGCGTTGCAGGCCAGCACACTGATTGCGCGTGAGACAAGGGGGGATACGAGGCCATGCCGTGACCGAGTTACAAGGTCATCCTCGAGATCAAGGCAGTCTCTCGCCTGTTGCGCCAGCACGAGGCAAGCTCAGAACTACCTCGCCGCTACCGGCTTGCGCCTGGCCCTGACCCTGAACTTTGGCACCGACTCTTTGCAACGGCAGCGGATCGTGAAATGACAGCTACCGCATTGTAGGTGCTCGTCGTTCTCACTGCCCTCTCACCTCATAACTCCCTCCAGCGCATGAGGATCACCCTCTACCCAGGAAGGAGATGCCATGGCCGGACTCTCTGCGGCGACATCCTCGCTTCACGTCATGCGGACCGACGTTAGGCGGGCGATGACGGGCCCTGTGCTGTGTGGCGTCGTCGTCCTCGGCCTGCTGCTCATGCTGTTCACCGAGGCGTTGCGCTGGCCGATGGCGCTCAACTACTTTGCCGTGGGCCTGATGCTCCTGCCGGTTGCCGCCGGGCTCCTGGGGAGCCGCTGGCGTGTGCTGGGTGTGTGGCTACTGGTGTTGGGTTGCCTGGGAGCGCCTTCCCTCGCCCTGCACTGGGTGCCCTATGGCGTCGTGCTCTGCCTGCTGGCCCTACCTGCGGGCATCGCTGCACTGCTGATCGGAGCGCGCGCCGGGCTGGCGGCGGCTGCACTGGCCAGCGTCATCGTAGCGCGTGCCCTGGCGTGGCCGGAGCTCGCCGGCGGACCGTGGCCGGCCGTTGCTCTCGTCGCCATCTGGGGCGCGGCGGGGTTGGCCGGCATCGCCGCTCACCTGCACGATCAGGTGACCGAATCCCTCTGGACCAGCTACCTGCGTATGCAGCAAGCGCTGGAAGAGGCGCGCGACCAGCGCCTGGAGCTGCGGCAGACCCAGGAGGATCTGGTCCATGCCAACACCGAGCTGGCGCGGCTGACCGACCGGTTGGCGCAGATGTACCAGATTGCCGAAGAAGCCCGCCGAGCTAAGGAAGAGTTCGTGGCCAACGTCAGCCATGAGCTGCGCACCCCACTCAATATGATCATCGGCTTCAGCGAGATGATCAGCGAGGCCCCCTATGCCTACAGCAGCGACCTACCCCCCGCGCTGCTCAGCGATGTGGATGTGATCCTGCGCAACTCTCGCCACCTGGCCGGCCTGGTCGATGACGTCCTTGACCTCTCTCAGGTGGATGCCGGCAAGATGACTCTGCACAGGGAGTGGTGCGAACTCGGCGAGGTCCTGGAGGCCGCTCTGGTCGCCGTCCAGCCTCTGCTGCAAGCCAAGGACCTGGACTTTGCCTGCGACATCTCCGCGGGACTCCCGCCTGTGTACTGCGACCGGACGCGCATCCGCCAGGTGATGCTGAACCTGCTGAGCAACGCTGCTCGCTACACCGAGGAGGGCGACGTGCGTGTGCAGGTGCGGCGCGAGGGGGGCACTGTGGTGGTTTCCGTGGCCGACTCGGGGCCTGGCATCGCCAAGGAGGATCGGGAGCGGGTCTTTGAGCCGTTCCAGCAGGTGGATGGCTCGATTCGGCGCCAGTTCGGAGGCACGGGTCTGGGGCTCTCCATCAGCCGGCGCCTCATCGAAGCGCACGGCGGGCGAATGTGGCTGGAGAGCGAGTTGGGTGTGGGCAGCACCTTCCACTTCAGCCTGCCGGCCGAAGAGGCGCCGGCCCTCAGCCAAGACGATGCCCTGCGCTGGTTGGCCGCCAGCTATTACGACAAGCCTCAGCGCCGCCTCTCCAAAGCGCCCAAGGCACAACCCGCCCCCCGCTACATCGTCGTCGAGCCGCGCAACGTCCTGAGCCGCCTGCTGGCCCGCTATCTCGAGGGGGCTGAGGTGGCCTCGTACCGGCGCATCGAAGAGGCCGTTGAGGACCTGAAACGCTCTCCCGAACAGGTGCTGATCATCAACGACCCGGCCGTCGAGCGGGCGGGTTCCTTCGTTATGCCGGCCGCCGGGCAACTCCCCTATAGCACGCCATCCATCGCCTGCTGGGTCCCCGGCGAAGAGGAGGCGGCGGCGCGGCTCGGCGTGGCGCGCTACCTGCTCAAACCCGTCTCGCTGCAGGCGCTCCGCCAGGCGTTGGATGGCCTGGAGCGCGACGTGAAGACCATTCTGCTGGTCGACGACGAGCCGGAAATGCTCCAGCTCTTTGGGCGCATGCTGGCCTCCACCGGCGAGGGCTACCGCTTGCTGCGCGCCTACAATGGGCAGATGGCGCTGGACATGCTGCGTGAGCGCCGGCCGGATGTGGTTTTGCTTGACCTGGTCATGCCGGGGATCGACGGTTATCGGATCATTGAGGAGAAGAAACGGGATCCAGAGGTCAGCGATATCCCAGTCATCGCCATCTCAGCGCTGGACCCGGCCAGGGAGTCGATCATCGGCAATTCACTGACTCTGACGCGCAGCAATGGCCTGGCCTTCCAGGACTTGCTGAGCTGCATCCGCATGTGGAGCGGGCTTACGTCTCAGGCCTGGGGGCGAGCCGATCAAGAGCCGCCAGAAAGTCGCGGCGGCTGACGGGCTTGCGCAGGAACCCTTTCACTCCCAACGAGGCGGCCAGTTCCTCCTGCGCCAGGATGGTACAGACGATCACTGGGATATGCCCTATCGACTCGTGCTGAGTGAGGCGCCGGAGCATCTCCCAGCCGTCGACGCGGGGCATCATGATGTCGAGCACAATGATCTGGGGACCAACTTCCTCGGCCAGGGAGAGCGTTTGCTCCCATCCCTGCGCGCCGTACACACGATAGCGCGTGCAGGCCGCATAGCGTTGCAACAGTCGGAGCGTATCGGCATTGTCGTCGACGATGAGGACGGGCACCTGTGCCACGGCGGGCAACAGGATATCGGCGACGAACCGGCCAGGCTCGTCGGTGAGGGCCAGACTCCCGGCACAGACGCCGACCAGCCGCCGAGCCGTGGCCAGGTTGGCTGCATCCTCGGGGGTACTCGCCGGCGCGGTTCCCCGAGTTGCCCCCTGCATGCGAATGCGCACGTGCGAACCGGAAGGTCCGGCTGTGACGGATAGTTCGCCGCCGGCGGCGCGTCGGACAGCGACGCAGAGCAGACTCAGGAGGGTCTGCCGCAAGGCGACCGTATCCACGGCGAGGGCGGGCAGGTCGTCACCGACTGGGGCATACAGCCGCACAGCATAGTTCGCGGCAATCGGCTGTACGAGTTCGAGGACGGCGGAGAGCACTGCGCCCAGCGCCACGGGCTCGGCCGGGGGCGCCTCTTCCAGCCACTGCAACTCGATCGGCTCCGGGGGATTCCCTTCAGCCGGCGCCCGGCGCCGGTGGGCTGTGATCTCGAGGCCGTGCTGCTCCTGCAGGCGCTGGGCCAGGACCTCGAGTGCCCGGCGCTGCTCGCGCCGCATCTGGCGCACACTGAGGCCCAGTTGGTCGGCCACCTCTTCCTGGTTACACTGCTGCACGTAACGAAAATAGAGGACCTGGTAGGCGCGCTGCGCCGGCGTATGGGAGGGGACGTCGTCCGCCGGCTTGAGGGAGTCAATCGCCGAGACGAGGGTATGCCGCAGCCAGGTCGCCGCATCGCTCGCTGTGGGCACGCCCAGGACTCTGATGAGCGGGCTGGCCCTCAGCACGCGCGGATCATAGAGGTTGTTGAGGGCGGAGCGGAGCGCGGACAGCGAGAACCCGGAGACTGACATGTCCTACCCAAGACCTTTTTCTGTCCCGTCGGCGGTCAAAAGTGCAACATGAGGAGCTGCTCTTCTGCTACAATGGATTATACAAGCGGTGACTGACGTGTCAAAGGCTGTTCTCGTGTAATGCGCTACCCAATGAGGAGGAAGCAAGCCATGGCGGATATCACGCGAAGAGAGTTCCTGCGCACCCTGTCGGCCGCCGGCCTGGGTGCAGCCGTGCTGGGCGCCTGTAAGCCCGCCGCCCCGACGGCGCCCACCGCAGCTTCCGGCGAGCCTGCCGAGGGGCCCACCGCGGCCGCACCCGCCCCGGCTCAAGCCGTGGAGATGGAGGTCTGGACCGGCTGGACGGAGGATGCGGCCACGCAGATCGAAAAGATCCTCGACAACTACAACCAGTCGCAGGATAGGGTCGTCGCCAAGCATGTGGTGGTGCCCGAGGCGATGACCCAGAAGCTGTTGGCAGCCATCTCCGCCGGTAGCCCGCCCGGCACGGCGGTGGTCTTTGGCGCCAATATTGCCTACCAGTTGGCGGCGCAGAATGGCCTCCTGGCCCTCGACGAGGTCGGCAGCCCAGAGCAGATCGATGCGTTGAAGGAGTGGATGCTCCCCGCCATCTGGGATCTGGGCACCTACGAGGGCAAGTTCATCTACGCCAGCATGTGGAACCAGTGCTACGGCGTGTTCGTCAACACCAAGATGTGCGCTGAGCGTGGCGTGGACCCCGACAAGCCGCCGCAGACGCTGGAAGAGCTGGACGACATCTACGACCAGCTCACCGTCTACGATGACAGCGGCAATATCAACATCCTGGGCGGCGACGTCACCTGGAATGCCATCATCATGGCGCGCTTCCTGGGTCAGTTCGTCTCCGATGATGGGAGGACCATCACGGCCAACCACGAGAACAACATCAAGGCGCTGGATTGGCTGGCCGGCCGCTGGGCCGAGATCGGTCCGCAAAAGCTCCAGGACTTTTACGCTTCGCTGCAGGGGCGCGGCGAGCGCTCAGCCGGCAACGACCCCTTCCTCTCAGGTCTGCGCGCCACCTTGATCACGGGTCCCTGGCAGTTCAATACCATCCAGCTCTACAAGCCCGCGGACTTTGAGTATACCGTCTGGCCGTGGCCGGGGCCGGCCGGTGTCGCGGAGAAGGGCATGTACACCTACGGCGACGGCTGGATCATCCCCAAGGGCGCGAAAGACCCGGCGTCGGCCTGGGATATCATCGGCACCATGACCGGCGCGATCGGCGACAAGGATGTGTACACCAGCCTCTTCACGACGTGGCAGTGTGTGAACGGCCCCGTCTCGCCGCAAATCCTGGACTGGCCCAAGTTCAAGGACGAGGTTACCGGCCGGTGCCCGGGTTACGACACGGTCTTCCTGAAGGACCTCTTCGAGTCCGACTACTACCTGTATCCGCCCAAGATCCCCACCGCAGACTCCTACATATCTATGTTGGGCGCCGAATGGGAAAAGGTGCGCCTCGGGCAGAAGGGGACCCGGGAAGCACTGGACTTTGTCAACGAGCAAGCCCAGAAGGAACTCGACGACTGGTACGCCAACCAGTAGAACCGGCCTCTGTACCTTTTCGGTAGGGCACAGCGAGTTGCTCATCGCTGCACCGTCGGAGACGCAGAGAACCGCGGAGGAGCAGAGGGCTCTGTCGCTCTGTGGCTCTCTGCGTCTCCGATGATCCGTCATCTGGAAGGTATTGGGGCCAGCCTATCAACCGGCGTATACCCAGCCACTGAGGAGGTTCTTGTGTCTGGACAACCGCGAGCGGCCGTCAGCGCCGCACCGCCGCGGGTGGGCCGGGCGCGCAGGCCGCTGCAGGTGCGCTTGGCCACTCTGGCTCTCAAGCTGCTGCAATACGGCGTACTCGTCCTGCTCTCCTGTTTCTTTATCCTGCCCTGGGTTTGGATGGTCTCCACATCGCTCAAGAACCCGAGCGAGCTGGTGGTGTGGCCGCCGATCTGGATCCCCAATCCTATTCGCTGGGACAACTACCTGGCCGCGTTCCGGCAGGCTGCGTTCTCCCAGTATCTGGGGAACACGCTGCTCGTCACCGTACCGTCGGTCTTTGGCGCCGTGCTCTCGAACTCGCTGGCCGCGTACGGTTTTGCGCGTGTGCGCTGGCCGGGGCGCGATGTGGTCTTTGCCGTCCTCTTGGCGACGATGATCCTGCCCGGGTTTGTCACCTTCATCCCACTATATGTCCTGTTCCGCCGCATCAACTGGGTCAACACCTATCTGCCGCTGGTGGTGCCGGCTTTCCTGGGCAGCCCTTTCTACATCTTTCTGTTGCGCCAGTTCCTAATGGGCCTGCCCAGCGAGATATCGGACGCGGCGCGCGTGGACGGTGCCTCAGAGGTGAGCATCTTCACTCAGGTGATCCTGCCGCTGGCCCGGCCGGCCTTGGCGGTTGTCGCCCTCTTCCAGTTCATCGGCAGTTGGAACGACTACTTTGGCCCGCTGATCTACCTGAACGACAAGGCGCGCTACACGATTTCGCTGGGCATCGCCAACATGCAAGCGAGCTATGGCTTTAGCAACTTTGCCTGGATCATGGCGGCGACCTGCATGAGCGTGCTGCCGATTATCGTGCTGTTCTTCTTTGCCCAGCGGACGTTCATCGAGGGCATCGCGCTCACAGGTATCAAAGGCTGAGGCGGCAGCGCAGACGGGCTCGACGAAAGAAGAGGACTGACCAAATGGCACTAACTGGGCGCAGGCATAGGCTAACCCGTGAGGACCGGCGGGGGCTGCGGACGGGGTTGCTCTTTATCGCCCCCTGGCTGCTGGGCTTCCTCACCCTTCGCATCTACCCGTTCATCATGTCCCTTTATTACAGTTTTACCTTTTATCCGATCCTGGAGAGCCCGCGCTGGATCGGGCTGCGCAATTTCGAAAAGCTGGTCGAGGATCCGCGGTTCATCACCTCGCTCTATAACACGGTGTACTATGCCGCATTCGCCGTCCCTCTGGCGGCGATCATCGGCATCCTGCTGGCCATGCTGCTTAACATGAGAGTGAAGGGGCTGTCGCTCTGGCGCACCATCTTTTACCTGCCCAGCATCACACCGGTGGTGGCCACGGCCATCGTCTGGCTCTGGATGTTCAACCCGCGCAACGGCGTGGTCAACTATGTGCTCTCGCTGGTGGGCATCCGCGGGCCCGGCTGGCTGGGGAGTCCCCAATGGTCCAAGCCGGCGCTGATTCTCATGAGCCTGTGGGGGGTGGGCGGCGCTGTAGTCATCTACCTGGCTGCCCTGCAGGACGTGCCGCGCGAGCTCCTTGAGGCGGCCTCGCTCGACGGTGCGGGCACAGCGCGCCAGATCTGGCACGTCACGCTGCCCATGATCAGCCCGGTGATCCTCTTCAACGTCATCACCGGCCTGATCGGCGCCTTCCAGTACTTTACCGAGGTTCACGTGATGACCGGTGGCTCGGGCTCGCCTGCGGATTCGACCCTGATGATGTCCATCTACCTCTGGCAGACGGCCTTCCGCTTCTTCAAGATGGGTTACGCCTCAGCGCAAGCCTGGGTGCTCTTCACCATCATCGTCATCTTTACGGCGATCATGTTCAAGGTCTCGGGGCGCCTGGTCTACTATGGAGGACGCTGAGTTGCCGGAACAGCACACAATCGCGAGCGACCTGACCGAACGGGAGCGCTTTCGCCATGCCCTGCTCTTCGACCGGCCGGACCGGGTGCCCCTGAGCCCCGGCGGCCCGCGCGAATCGACCCTGGCGGCCTGGCACAGGCAGGGGCTCCCCCAGGGGGTTGACTGGTACGACTACCTCCTGCAGGAGCTGGGCATCCCTCATCGCCCTCACTCACCCCACGAGGACCTGGGCGTCTCCTTCGCTATGATCCCCACCTTTGAGGAAAAGGTGTTGGAGCACCGCGACGGCCACTACATCGTGCAGGACTGGATGGGGGCCATCACCGAGATTGCGGATACCTACGACTATACCTACATCCGCTCGGCCAAGGACTTCGTGACGCGCAAGTGGCACCGCTTCCCTGTGC
>DAOUGZ010000012.1:0-2583 GCA_034428955.1 Anaerolineae bacterium
CTCAATACCCTCATCCTCGGCCTCGAGTTGGCCAAGTTCTGGGCCAATACTTGCTCGTTCACGGTGGCGGCGCTGAGCAACTTTTTGTGGAACCGGCTTTGGACCTTCCCGGAGTCGCGCCAGCGGCCCTTGGGCCGGCAGTTGGGGCAGTTCTTTGCCGTCAGCGTCGGCGGCTATGTCATCAACCAGACCCTGTTCCTGTCGCTGGATCGCTGGGTCTTTTCGGGTATGGGGCCGGCGGGTTACAATCTGGCCAAAGCGCTGGCCATTGTGGTGGTTCTCTTTTGGAACTTTACCGTCAACCGTATCTGGACCTACCGAGGTTTGTAGGGGGATGCGAGTCGGCATCGATTACACGGCGGCGGTTCGTCAGGGCGCCGGTATCGGTCGCTACACAAGAGGGCTCTTTGGTGCTCTGGCAGCGCTGGACCGCGAGAATGAATACCGCTTGTTCGTTGCGGCGCGCGGTGCTGCGGCTGTAGTGCCCTCGGCACCCAATTTCGCCATGCGGCGGGCGCCGCTGACTGATCGGGAAACCTCCTTCCTCTGGCAGCGGCTGCGGCTGCCGGTTCCGATTGAACTCTTTGTTGGCCGGGTGGACGTCTTCCATTCGCCGGATTTTGTCCTGCCGCCGGTTCTGCAGGCCCAGACAGTCCTGACGGTGCATGACCTTTCCTTCCTACGAACGCCCGAGTACGCGCATCCTGCGGTCCGGGAGTACCTGGTGCAGGGAGTGCCGCGCTCATTGCGCCGGGCCAACCTGGTGCTGGCCGTCTCAAGATCGACAGAGCGTGACGTTATCGATCTTTTGGGGGTTCCGGCCGAGCGCGTGCGGGTGATCTATGAAGGGGTGGATGAGCGGTTCCGGCCGGTTGAGGACGAGGTCGTTTTGAGTCAAGTGCGGCAGCGCTATAGGCTGGATGGTCCTTACATCCTGGCTGTCGGCACGCTGGAGCCGCGAAAGAACTATGTGGGGCTCATCGAGGCCTTCGCTCGATTGCGGGAGCGCCGCCGCATCGACCACGAACTGCTTATCGTGGGGCGGGAAGGCTGGCTGTATGAGCCCATCTACGAGCAGGCCGAGGCGCTTGGCCCACGGGCAGGTGTGCGCTTCCTGGGCTACACGGCTGACGTGGACCTGCCGGCGCTTTATACACTGGCCTCTTGCCTGGCTTACCCCTCCTTCTATGAGGGGTTCGGCCTGCCCGTGCTGGAAGCCATGGCTTGTGGTACGCCGGTAGTGGCCAGCTCTAGCTCCTCCCTGCCGGAAGTCGCCGGAGATGCTGCGCTCTTGGTGGACCCACACGATGTGGACGGCATGACCGACGCTTTGGATAGGGCGCTGCACGATGAAGCCCTGCGGGTCAGACTGCGAACAGCGGGACAGGAGCGGGCCCGCCGCTTCACCTGGGATGGGGCGGCGGAGGAGTTGTTGACCGCCTACCAGGCGGTGGCGGCTGAGGCATAGCGCATCGCTGCGCTCGCAGTGCTGGAACAGGAAGAATATGCGCATTGGCATTGACTATACAGCGGCGGTCCGGCAAGGGGCAGGCATCGGCCGCTACACTCGAGGGCTGATTCACTCACTACCTGCCCTGGACCGTGAGAACGAGTACCGCCTGTTCGTGGCCGGACGGGGCGCCCCAAGACGGGGGCCCGATGCACCCAACTTTCGGATGCGCTCGGTTCCTCTGACCGATCGCGAGACCTCGATACTCTGGCAGCGGCTGCGGCTGCCGGTGCCGATCGAGCTCTTTGTGGGCCCGGTAGACTTGTTCCATTCGCCGGATTTCGTGTTGCCGCCGCTGCTGCGCGGTCGCCGAGTCCTCACCGTCCATGACCTCTCTTTCCTGCGTGTACCCGAGTATGCGCACCCGGTGCTGCGGGAGTATCTGAAGCGTGTGGTGCCGCGTTCGGTGCGGCAGGCTGACCTGGTCCTGGCGGATTCGGAATCCACAAGCCGGGATGTTACCGAGTTGCTGGGTGTGCCGGAAGAGCGCATTCGGGTCATCTATTGTGGTGTGGAGCCCCGATTTGAGCCGATCTCCTGTGAGGGCACGCTGGCGAGCTTACGGCAGCGGTACAAGCTGGAACGCCCCTTCATTCTGGGCTTGGGCACGCTCGAGCCGCGGAAGAACTTTTGTGGGGTGATCACGGCCTTCGCCAGGCTGCTGGAAGAATACGACCTCCCACACGATCTGGTTATCGCCGGCGGCATGGGCTGGCTCTACGAGCCGATCTTTGAGCGCGTGCGTGAGTTGGGCCTTGAGGGCCGCGTGCGCTTTCCGGGGTATGTCGCAGATGCCGACCTGCCGGCGCTGTACTCGGCGGCTTCGTGCCTGGCCTACCCCTCGTTCTATGAGGGGTTTGGCCTCCCCGTGTTGGAGGCTATGGCCTGCGGCACGCCGGTACTGACGGCGTGGACATCGTCTCTGCCGGAGGTGGCAGGCAAGGCGGCAGTGTATGCGGATCCGAATGATCCTGAGGCCCTGGCCGATGGGTTGGCGCAGGTGCTCCTGGATGAAGGACTGCGTGCGAGCCTGCGTACAGCAGGGCGGGAGCGTGCTGCGGTGTTTACGTGGG
>DAOUGZ010000013.1:0-10305 GCA_034428955.1 Anaerolineae bacterium
CCGGTCAGAACGTTGCGGTCCGGTATGCGCGGCCGCCCTCCCTTCGGCTTGGGCGGCTCCGGAGGGAGCATCGGCTCAATGATCTTCCATAGTCCATCTGGTAGTAGGGGTTTTGCCATAGCCCCTATTGTACCACATTATATTCGGTTTTGTTAGGCGTTCTAAAGTCAGGCTGCATGAATCTAGTCCTTTCCTGCACAGACGCAAGGTTTCTCTTGACAGGCATTGTACATCATTGCGCAGGATCGGTACAAGCTAGCGACAGTGCACGTTGACGTCCTGTCCGTGCATGGTTATAGTAGGGGCGGCCCTCTATCGCCCCACGTGCAGCGGCCCCAGTTCGATGGAATCCCCCACATCCTCGCCCTGCGGGCCGAGGACGTGGTTGCGCCCGAAATCGCTCAGGCGGTACATGCCAGTGAGCAGGGTATAGTCGCCCGCGGGCAGGTCCTCTGGTAGGGCCAGGTCGAACCACTGAGCCAGGACGAGGCCCTCGCGCCAGTGCCGTTCGTGCAGACCAAAGCCGTCGTGCTGGGCCACCTTGTTCCCCTGGGCATCGAGCAGGTGGTTGAAGAGGCTGTGGCCGGTTTGACGTTCGACCTCGGGCACGGGGCCAAAGCGCCAGTAGGTCACGAGGCTCGCCGTTTGCCCGGAGCGCGCGCCTTGGGGCCAGCCGTAGCCGAGGAGCGAGACGCCGGAGTCGAGCCGCACTTCGGCTTGCTGGGGGATAAGGTCGAGCAGTTGCGCCTCGGAGAGCGCGGGCATGCGGAGCAACCGTGCCGCCACCTCTCCTCCCATGTTGAGGACGGTCGCCCGCTCTTCAGCGCCGAGTTGGGCCAGGAACGCCTCCTGCGGCGCCGCCGGGCGCGTGAGGAGGTAGACGGCCGGGCGGCCTAACGGTAGCAGCAGTGCCTCGTTACCTCCCTGCCCCAGGAAGGCTGTGTCCACATCCGGCCCCAGCAAGTAGTAAAAGATGGCCGGTGCCTGCTGGTAGCTGACGTCGGACCCGTCGGTAATCACCCAGACCTGGTCAACCCCCGCCGCCTGCGCTTCCAGCCGCGCAGTGGTGGCGATGCGCTGCCAGTAACGCAAAGGGGCGCCGTACCCGCCGCTCACATCGTGCCGGGCTACGAATCCGTAGAGGTAGACGACGCTATAGGCCTGCCAGGCCGTCACAGCCAGGAGCGCTCCTCCCAGGCAGAGGCGCAGCGCCTGCCCCTTTTGGGAAGAGGCCAAAACTCGCAGCGTAAGCCAGTCCAGCCCCACGGCCAGGGCCAAGAAGCCGGCGGGGTAGAGGATAACCAGGTAATGCGGCTCGAGCCGCAGCCCCTGCAGGGCAATGGCGGCCATGGACACCCACAGCCATACGGCCAGGATGACGTGCCCCGGTGAGGCCGGGTGCTTGGCGCGCCGCAGGCGCGGGCCGGCAGCCAGGGCGACGACGCCCAGCGCCGCTACCAGGAAGGCCAGCCCGGCCAGCGAGTCCAGATGGCGCAGCGGGCTGTGCGCCGGCGCAAAGGCGGCGAGGGCGCTGCCGGCCAGCGCGCCCAGCCCGGACCCCGAATGGAGCTGGGCAGCGAAGCGCAGCACATCCCGCCAGGGGACGGCGCCGGCCGAGCCCGCAGCGGGCTGGAGCAGATCCCTGGCCAGGTCCTTGAGCGCGCCCAGGTCGCGTAGCAAGCCATAGAGGTAGGGCACGAAGAGCAGCCCCACCAGCACTGCGCCCAGCAGCAGATAGCGCCAGCTCACGCGCCGGCGGTAGATGACGATCAGCAGGAGCAGCGCCAGCGCCAGGGGCAGCGGCGAGAACGTGATGCCCAGCAGCAGGCCCAGGGAGAATACCGCCAGCAGCCAACCCCAGGGGGCGCGGTCGATGATCGCTGCGTGCAGGGCGTAGAGTAAAAGCACCAGGAAAGGCGCCAGCACATCGGCGGTGAACACCTTGCGCGAGAGGACCACGGCCCAGGGGTTGACGGCAAAGAGCAGCGCCGCCACGGCGGCCACACGCAGCCCATAGTAGCGCCGCGCCAGCAGCCAGCAGCCAGCCACCCCCGCCACGTTCAGTAGGGCGATAAAGCCCGAGGCCAGGCGGGGGTCGCGCCCGAAGAGGAGAGGCAGGGCCATCAGGAGGGTCATTAGCGGCGGTTTGGCGATGCCTACCGAGGCCTGCGAGCCGAAAAGAGGCAGCCGGCCCTGCTCCACGACCTCGGCCGCACGCAGCAGGTGCGCCGCCTCGTCAACCTTGAACTCGACCAGGTCCAGGGCAGCCAGGCGCAGCGCCGCTGCCAGCAGCACGATGGCCCAAAAGGCCAGACGCTCCCTGTGGGCGGCCAGGCGGCCGAGCAGCTTGGCCCAGGCGCGGTCGGCTTTGCCCCTTTCGTTGTACACACGCGACGGTACGCTCATTGGTATCCTTTGCCTGTGTGGTGCTCCTGTCTGCAATTCGGCTATGGGGACCCAGGTTACAGCCGGGATCGGCGGCGCAGCTACCCAGCCCTAAAAGGATACCACCAAGGTGCAAAGGGTGCAATGCGCGGGAGGTGAATGGGCATCTGCGGGCGCCAACCCCATTTGACAGACGGGCCCGGTTTGCCTATAATGACGCTCGTTGGCGGGGCTGTAGCTCAGCTGGAAGAGCGCATCAATCGCACTGATGAGGCCAGGGGTTCGAATCCCCTCAGCTCCACCATTATATGGAACGACGGCGATCGGGAGCAGTAGGCCATCCCTGCAGAGAACCCGGCAGCCAGGGTGAGAGCTGGGTAGCGGTGCCGTCAGGGAGCGCCCGAGGCCGAACTCGCCCGGGAGTCGCGGCGGTGAGGCAGGGGCCGGTCGCCCACAAAGTAGCCGTCGCCGGTAGCACCCGTTATGTGCTTTGAGCGGGTAGGGCCCGCAACATGGGGCTGTAGCTCATTTGGTAGAGCGCCTCAATGGCATTGAGGAGGCGAGGGGTTCGAATCCCCTCAGCTCCACCTTATACCCGGCCCTGCCAAGCGGGGTGGTACCGCGGAGAAAGAGTCCTTCGTCCCCAGGATGGAGGGCTCTTTTCGATTCCGGCCACGGCCGCGCACGCATGGGAAGGAGGGCACAGGCGATGACAGCGAATTGGGTTGAGCGGTTGAGGGCCCGAGCGCGCGCGCTTGCCCTTTCGTATGCAGAACAAATCCAGGTGGAACGCGACTTCCTTCTCCTTGGGCGGTAGAACCCGCCGATGGTGGGCGTGGCCCGCCGAACGGCGAGTTTGTTGCCGCAGAACCGGGCAGCCAGCAGGACCCCCCAAAAAGGAGAGGATATGATGGTGCGTCACCGTTACGACCCCCGAACTATCGAGCCTAAATGGCAACGCATCTGGGCGGAGAGTGGCCTGTACCGCGTGGACCTCTTCCGCGCGCAGCGGCCCTTCTACAACCTGATGGAGTTCCCCTACCCCTCAGCCGAGGCGCTGCATGTGGGGCACGTCTACACCTACTCCGGCGCGGATACGTACGGCCGCTACCGCCGCCTCAAGGGCGATGACGTCTTTGAGCCCATTGGCTTTGATGCCTTTGGCATCCACTCCGAGAACCACGCCCTGCGCGTCGGCCGGCACCCTATGGAACTGACTGTTGAGAACACCCAGCGCTACCGGCGGCAAATGGAGGAGCTGGGCTGCATCTTTGACTGGGCCCATGCCGTCGACACCAGCCACCCCAGCTATTACCGCTGGACCCAGTGGGTCTTTTTGCAGCTCTACAAGGCCGGCCTGGCCTACCGCGCCAAGGCACCGGTGAACTGGTGCCCCTCGTGCCTGACCGTATTGGCCAACGAGCAGGTCGTGGGTGGCCTGTGTGAGCGCTGCGATACGGCTGTGGTGCAGCGCGAGATGGAGCAGTGGTTCCTGCGCATCACAGCCTATGCGGACCGGCTGCTGGCTGGCCACAGCAAGGCCGACTTTCCCTCGACCACCGTCACCCTGCAACAGAACTGGATCGGGCGCAGCGAGGGCGCCGAGATTCGCTTCCCAATTGTGGACGGCCCCGAGGTGCCCGTCTTTACCACCCGGCCGGATACGCTCTTTGGTGCGACCTACCTGGTGCTGGCGCCGGAGCACCCGGCGGTGCAAGAGATCACGGTCCCCAGCCGGCGGGCCGCGGTGCAGGCCTATGTTGAGGAGGCGCGGACCAAGCGCGAGCTGGAGCGGCTGACGACCGATCGGGAAAAGACAGGCGTGGATACGGGCGCCAAGGCGATCAACCCGGCTACCGGCGAACACATCTCTGTGTGGGTGGCCGACTATGTCCTGATGGGCTATGGCACGGGGGCAATCATGGCCGTGCCCGCCCACGATCAGCGGGACTTTGACTTTGCTGTGGCCATGGACCTGCCCATGCGCGTGGTCATCGCCCCGCCGGAGTGGCATGGCGAGCCCTTTGCTGCGGCTTACACGGGCGAGGGCCCGCTGGTCAACTCGGGCCCGTTCGACGGCCTGCCCTCGGCAGAGGCCATAGGGGCTATCACTCGCTGGCTGGAGGAGCGCGGCCAGGGTAAGGGCACCATCTCCTACCGTTTGCGCGACTGGCTGATCTCGCGGCAGCGCTACTGGGGCCCACCCATCCCCATCATCTATTGCGAGCGCTGCGGCACTGTGCCCGTCCCCGAAGAGGATCTGCCCGTGCGCCTGCCCTACGTGCCCGACTTTCGGCCCAAGGGGCAGGGCGTTTCGCCGCTGGCTGCCGTGCCCGAGTTTGTGAACACCACTTGCCCGCAGTGTGGCGGTCCGGGCCGGCGCGAGACGGACGTCTCGGATACCTTCTTGGACTCGAGTTGGTACTTCCTGCGCTACCCCTCGGCAAACCGCGAGGATGTGCCCTTTGATCCGGCGATGACGGAAAAGTGGCTACCCGTCAGCCTCTATGCAGGGGGCATTGAGCACTCGACCCTGCACCACCTGTACGCGCGCTTTATCACCATGGCCCTGCACGACCTGGGCTATCTGACCTTTGACGAGCCCTTCAAAAAGCTGCGCCTGCATGGCCTGATCATCAAAGACGGCGCCAAAATGTCCAAGTCGCGCGGCAACGTCGTCAACCCGGACGAATACGTCAAGCGTCACGGCGCCGACACGCTGCGGCTGTACCTGCTCTTCTTGGGGCCTTACGAGGAAGGTGGCGACTTTTCCGATGCGGGCATCCGTGGCATCACCCGCTTCCTGACCCGCCTGTGGCGCCTGGTGCTGGAGGGGGAGCCCCCTCACCGTCCCATTGAGGGAAAGGAAGCTTTGGGCCGGCAGGGCGGTGAAGCCTTGGCGCCCATGCATCGGGCCATCGCGGCAGTGGAGAACGACATCGAGGCTCTGCGCTTCCATACGGCCATCGCCGGCCTGATGAGCTATACGAACTGGCTGGGCGAGGCGCGGGAGAGCCTGGCGCCGGAGGACTGGCGCCAGGCGGTGCGCACGCTGCTCATCCTGCTCTCGCCCCTGGCGCCGCACATCACGGAGGAGCTGTGGGAACGGCTGGGCGAGCCGTACAGCATTCACCAGCAGCGCTGGCCCACCTACGACCCGCGCTACCTGCAGGAAGAGACCGTTACGTTGGTCATCCAAGTCGACGGCAAACTGCGCGACCGGGTCCGGGCGCCGGCCGGGCTGAGCGAGGAGCGTGCGAAGGAGCTGGCTCTGGGCAGCGAGAAGATAAAGCGCCTGCTGGACGGGCATCAGGTGAAGGATGTGGTCTATGTGCCGGACCGGCTGGTGAACCTGGTCACGGCGTGACGATTGTCCCCAAGATCCGAAAAGCCAGCGGGCCGGGCTCCCACGCCCGGCGGGCGGCCTGAGAAGGGATGACATAAAGCTGGCGCTGAAAAAGCCCTGTTCCAGCATGCGTTGCGCTTGCAGCAGCGGCGTAATGGGTGTACAATAGGTGGGCTGTACCCTTCCGCTAAAGCGAGAAGCGACTGGACTCGTGAAGTCGTGTGGGCTTGCACACTCAGGTCTCCTGTTCGTAGATGCGCTAACGGATTGCCGTACAGGCAGACAATAACCTGTTCAGGAGACTAGTAGACTGTGCAAGACAAGATCCTAACCTGCCGCGACTGTGGCCAAGAGTTCGTGTTCACTTCGGGTGAGCAAGAGTTCTACGCCCAGAAGGGCTTTAGTGAGCCCAGCCGCTGCGCCGGTTGCCGGGCTGCACGTAAGAATAGCCGTGGCGAGAGCAGTTTTGGCGGTTCGCGCGGCCGCGAGATGTTTCCGGCCGTGTGCGCCCAGTGCGGCAAGCAGACCGAGGTTCCCTTCGAGCCCCGTGGCGACCGGCCCGTGTACTGCTCCGATTGTTTCGCCTCGCAGCGCAACTCGGGCGGGGGCCGCGAGCGCCGAAGCGACGGCGGGCGCTCGGGTGGCTTCAATGACCGCTTTGGCGGCTACAACGAGCGTGGTGGCGACCGTGGCGGCAACCGTGGTCGTGGTCGGCGCGACGACCGGCGGGAGCGCTACGACGATAGCTGGTAGAGGGCTGCGCTGTAGGGCGGCCAATCTATAGCTCGATTCTTCGGGGGGTGACGCCTGGCGTCACCCCCTGTTTGATTCCCAGCCGGCAGGGCGGCTCCTGACCATGGTCAGCGATTCGCCTTCCTCGGCTACGACGGCAAAGCCCAGGCGCACGTACAGGCCCGCGGCGGGGTTGTCGCGCGAGACGCTGAGCGATACGGCCGCAAAGCGTTCGTCGGCGACAGCGAGCAGCTTTTGGAGCAGCCGTGTGCCAAGGCCCTGCCCGCGGTAGCCGGGCAGTATGGCCACCGACAGCTCGGGTGTATGCCCGTCTACATAGCCGTAACCCCTCTCGGCGCCGGGCCAAAGGCGCAGCCAGGCGGCGCCCACAGGCGTTTGCGTGGCCGCCTCGACCGCCACGAACCCCATGTCGCCGTCTCGCCCCCAGCTCCGGACGTAGCACGCCAACTCGGGCTGGCGAATAATCTCGCGGGGCGGCGGCGCGGCGCCCGCGGAAACGTGGATGGCCTGGTAGAGCATCTCCCAGAGGAAGGGCTCGTCGGCGGCGGTTAGCGGGCGGAGCGTATAGGGTTGGGCCTGCAGGATGGGCTGCAACTGCCGTAGGTCGCTGACGGCATAGTCGGCGGCCGTTTGCTGGGGCAGCGGGGCGAAGAGGCAGGCGCGCACGCCCGCCGCCTGCGCGGCGAGGACGTCGATCTCCCGGTCGCCGATGGCCAGCGTCTCGGCGGGCGTCAGGCCGTGCCGGGCGATGATCTCGTGAAAGGCCGCCGGGTCCGGTTTGCGGGGGAAGCCGTCGTCGGCGGCGATCAGCCCGGCAAAGTACCGGCTCAGGCCGTGCGCCGCCAGCAGGCGCAGGAGCGACTCGCGCCCCCGGTGGGTGATGATGACGTTCAGCCCGCCGCTGGCCAGGGCGTGCTCGCAGAGCTCGACGGCGCCGGGGAAGGGCCCCTGCTCCCCGAGTGGAATGACCCGATAGCAGCTGTTGAAGCGCTGCAAAAGCTCCTCCGCCGCGAGGCCACACTCCTCCGCCAGTGTGCGTGCGCAGTGGCCGAGAGACACCCCCGCCAGCGCGGCGACTCGCTCCGGCTCGACCGTCTGGCCCAGTTGCTCGAGGGCCGCGCAGAAGGCGCGGGTCATCGCCGGGTATGTGTCCAAGAGCGTGCCGTCGACATCCCAGATCAGATTGCGGATCACAGAAACCTCCCAAGCCTGTGGATGGCTCGCCCTTTCAGCGGCCGGTAGATGGGTCCGGTGCCGACAGCGGCTTCATCTGGCGGCACCGCGGATAGTTCGGGCAGCCGTAGAAGCGCATCCCCTGGCGCCGGCCGCGGGTGGCGACACGGAGCACCATGGCCACGCCGCACTTGGGGCAGAGGGGGATGGGATCGCTTTGCGGCGCCTCCGGTGCGGCGGGCGCAGGCTGCAAAAGCGGTTCGACCCGTACGGCCACCTCCTGCACATTGTACTCCCGTTGAGCCGGAAAGCGAAGCAGGGGCAGGCCGGCGGCGCGGAAGGCGTCATCCACGAACTCGTCACGCGCCTCGCGGTTGGCGCGGGAGTGGCTGGAGTCGTCCAGTTCCACGGCGAAGAGGGGCTTGAGAGTCACCAGGTCGCAGAGTATAAAGTCCACGTGCTTGGCCGAGATGCGGTTGAGGTAGCTGAAATAGTCCCTTTGCTGCGCTACGAAGAGGATGTCGGCTATGCGCACCTTGGGGCAAATCAGCGCCCGCGCCCGGACTATCGAGGAGAGGACGCTGTAGAAGGAGAACTCGATGGGCGAGAGGAAATCGTCGCGTAGGCGGTAGGGGAGGGCTTGTGGTAGGGTCGGCAGGGGTGGCGATGGCGGAGCTACAGACGGGCCGCTGAAGAGGCCAAAGAGGGCGGCGAGGCAACCACGATTCTGCGATGGCATGATGGATGTTGTCCTTTCGTGGGGTGGGTGAGTTAACGGGCGCCGGCGGACCCGAAATGGCGCCGGTCTGCCACGATGTCACTACTTCCGGCCCAGCCGGCTTGCCAGATAGGTCTCCATCGTCCTCCGACTTCCCTTGCGTCTTGGCGAAATCGACGGGAGTTCCTCAAGGGGGTAGATTGCTGCCCGGCCCTCCTCGCTGCCCTCCAGATGGCCGCCGACGGCTCGGACTTCGAACATGAAGGACAGTATCGGGCCGGGGTAGCCGCTCGTGGCCTCAAAGTACCAGCCGAGGCAGCGCACTATCTCTACGTCCAGCCCGGTCTCCTCGCGGACCTCGCGGATGGCGGCTTGCTCTGGGGACTCGCCATACTCGACATGCCCGGACGGCAATGCCGCGGGCGCATCCTCCGGTTCACCCGGCGGCAGGATGGCCACAATACCGTTACCTGCATGCACGATGACGTTCACGCCCAAGGCATTGGTTGGATAGTGGATCCACCGGCAGTTCGAGCAGTGTACCCTGGGTATGCCGTCGTTGTTGACTATGCCTCTTGCGAGCGGCGTGGCGCACATGGGGCAGACTCGGTAGCGAAGGCGGGGCAGGACGATGTCGGGGTAGGTTAGCTCTTGCTCCATGTATGAGGGGTCCTTCCTGGCGTACGACCAGCCCGATGTCACTCCACACGAGTTCTATACACATCTTACATCGCGGATTCGTGTGGGTCAAGAGCCCCATATGGTGCCGAATTCAGGGGCCGGGTATGGAAACGCCGGCCTACGCTGCGCGGGATCGCCGGCAGAACCTTGCGCAAGCCGAGTTCCAATGGGGCACATCTTGGCTGAGCAAGTGGCTTTCAGGCGAGCGGATCTTGGCTTTTGCAAGGTTGATCTCACCGCCATTGACCGCGCACACACTGCATGCTATAGTGAATGCGGATTGTATGCCCTACCTCGTGCCGGCAGGGCTCGGATTATCGGCTGCGTCACAGCCCACAGGAGGGCGAGATGACTACTGCAACCTACAAGGGATCCTCCGTGATGGCGCGAGTCGCAGGTGTTTTGTTGCTTGCGCCCGTGGTACTGCTCTTTATGATCGTTTTCTGGCACCCTGCGCTGCGCGTCCTGGCTCTCAGCGTGCAGGACTATAACCTGGTCGGGCCGTCGGGCTTTGCCGGCCTGCGCAACTTCCAGGCTGCGCTGCAGGACCCGGCGCTGGGGGCGGCTTTGGGGCGTTCGCTCCTGGTCGGCCTGGTACGGATGGCGGCGGTGTTGACCGTGCCGGTGTTGGCCGGTTGGGCCTGGGCGCGGCAGCAGCGCTGGGTGCGCATCGCCGGGCGCCTGGTCATGACGGTGCCGCTGGCGCTATCGGCGCCCCTGGGGCTTGCCCTGCTGTGGGTGGCCGCCGTGCCGGGGCTGGAGGTGATTGGCCTGTCTCTGGCGACGCCGCCCCTGGCCCAGCGCTCGCAGCTCTGCTTCGAGTTCCTCTCTTTCATGGGGGTGGGCGGCGTGCTCACGGCGACGGCGCTGACCCTGGCCTGGCGGCGTCCACGGCCGGTGCGAGCTGTGCTGGCGGTATTGGGGCTGGCGGCGATTCTGGCCCTGGCCTCGGGCCTGGAGAGTTTCACCTCGGCGTATGCGGTAGGCGGAGGCCCGGCCCAAACGACGGGAACGGTGCCCTTTTACGGCTATCGGGTGGGCTTTCAGTTCATGAAGCTGGGTCAGGCGGCTGCCGCGATGATCGGGCCGCTGGCCATTGGCTTGGTGCTGGGCCTGGCCTTTGGCCTGCTGAGCGAGGCGCTGGACCTGCGCCTGGTCTCTGCGCCCGGCGACTCGGGGGAAAAGGTCTCCTGGCTGCGCCTGGCGCTGGGCCTGCCGGCGCTGGCGCTCTTGGTGTTGCCCGTGCTGC
>DAOUGZ010000014.1:0-8350 GCA_034428955.1 Anaerolineae bacterium
AGAGACCCTGGCCGCCATGCGCCGGTTGGGTCTGCACTGGGAGATCTACACATACCCCAACGAAGGTGCGACGCAGGCCACAGCCGGGGCAGACGGGCTGCAGTGGCAACCTGCAGGAGGCGAATCGGAAGCCATCTCCTGGGGCGAATTCCTGCAGCGGCTCGCAAACGTGAGCGAGAACGAGAACACCTGGTGCGACCTCTACCTCTGGACCCGTACGGACAAGGACCCAGCCATCGCCGCCGGCGCCGGCATCGCCGAAACGGCAGTCCAGGTCTATCGCGCGCTCCTGCCCCTCTACCGGGCAGCCATACGCGGCAACTCGTAAGCGGGCGCTTTTGCCCGCGGAAAGCGTAGGCACAACACCCATGCGCACGCTAGTCGTCTATGACTCCATATTCGGCAACACCGAGCAAATCGCCCAGGCCATCGGCCGTGCCCTCGGCTCTCCCGACGACGTCCAGGTGCGCCGCGTCAGCGACGTGCAGCCGGAGGAACTGGGGGCCGCCGAGTTGTTCATCGTCGGCTCGCCGACCCGCGCCTTTCGGCCAACGCCCGCCACCAGCAATCTACTCAAAGCCGTCCCCGCCGGCGGGCTCAACGGTGTACGCGTCGCCGCTTTCGACACTCGCATCGCTGTGGAGGACACAGGCTCGGCCATCCTGGGCTTTATGGTGCGCATCTTTGGCTACGCCGCCAAGCCCCTGGCCGACGCCCTGCAGAAAAAAGGCGGCCGGCTCATCGCCCCACCCGAGGGATTCTACGTACAAGACCGGGAAGGCCCACTCAAAGAAGGCGAACTCGAACGCGCCGAACGCTGGGCCCGGCAGCTCGCCGCATAACCCCCTCCCGCAGGTTCCTGGGCTCGCCGCGCGATGGCGGGCCACGCTTCCCCGGCAAGCCCTCCGGCGAGCACCACGGACCTGCGGGAGGGTCCGTTACCCCGCGCCCAACCCGGCACGCCCGGCGCCGCCCCATGCCTACCGGAGCTGACCACGTCACATTGCCGCACAATAGGAGGCTCTATTGTGCTTTCCGATGAGCAATCACATTGGCTGTCACAATAGCGGGACAAATCTCGACAGAAATGTACGTAGAAACGGCCACGGGACATTTCTACGGACATTTCCAGCTATGTAACGAGCCGTAAGGCGGAACGCGCCCACCCCATAAGTCCTTTCTTACACTGACCGAAACTCCCTCAGCCGTGTACACTCCACAAGCCGGTCCAGCGTCTTGAGCGTGAACACCTTGCCCCGCGTCGCCAAGAGCAGCTTTTTCATATCCTCGCGACGTACGCCGAAACCCCGCCCATCGATACAGGCCACTACCTGATAGCGAGGAATACCTCCGGGCTGGTCCCGCAGGCTCAGCTCGGCCAGATGCTGGATGCGCGTAACCTTGTCCCGTGCCGTTCCGTCATCTTCCGTCAGCTTGGCCTCAATGACGACCTGTGGGTTAAGCTCGCTGGGGATGATGAAATCCGGTGCCTGGTCAAAGCCGGGGATACTCTCCGCGCGTTTGGTCTTTCTGAAGCTAATTCGCGCTGCGGCCAATACCTCTTCAACCGCTGACTCGAGGGAATCGCCAATCAATTCGGAGACCGAGTCCCTATGCGACGCAAAAGGCCGGCCCAGAAACCGCTCATAGAGCAGCACGGCGTATGGCGCACCCAAATCCGCCATCGTAGCGATAGAGGCGATGCCGGCGCGGGTATCGGCCTTGTCCAGCCGGTGGATGTTGGCTGGGCCTGCAGTGGGCGGCGGCGATGCGAGCAGCCGGCAGGCCGTTTCGATCATGGAACTCACACGCTTCCTTGTGACCACTGTGTTCTTTAGTGGCGCTAGGGGCGATAGCCGGATCGTCCGGTCCAGGTTGCGGGCAAACCCCTGGCTTACGGCGACGCCCGTCTCTTGTGTAGCGACGTAGGCCCACTCGGATGGCGTAAAGCCGAGGATGGTCCGCAGGACGATGAGGACCATGGGGGTCTGCATGGCGACCTCCATGAGCTCCTCCGAGCACAGATTGCGGAAGCTGCTCGTCGCTCGCTTCAGCGCTTCGTAGCTGCTCTCAAAGGTCGGATAGTCGACAAAGCCTTGGCCCTTGGGTAACACCATGAACTCGGACTGCAAAGAGGCGCAGACCGCCGACACATAGCTCTCTAGGTCGGTCTGCACATCGGCATATGGGACCTCAAAAGGATACCTCATCTGTTCCCCCAGAGTAAGCGCCCTGCTCGTCAGCCACCCGGTGTGAGAAGAGGGGGCCCAGGTACGAGCCCTCTTCGAGATGCTGAGCGAGCTGAGACCAACCACCCAATGCGTCTATCGACGAGGCCACGGCTTGCAGCTTGTCGGATACCGGCGCTGTCGCGTCCCACTCCTTGCGCAGCTTCCATATGGCCAAGCGAGTCAAATGCCCATGCGCGATACAGCGCGAGTCGCCCTTCGTTGGCCTGACACCTCCAGCCCTGAGATCCTCGAGGTCGCTCTGCACGAGTTGTGCTATCTCCTGAGGAGTCCAAACCAGCAGGCGGCGAGGCACAGTACCCGTTGACCGGCACACGAATACGGTGTCTACAATCGACGAGCCCGTGCCGTTGATATGGATGGAAGCGCTCATCTCTGCCGGGCAGGGGATTGATGCTGTGCAGGCGAGGCCCGCATCGAGTATCGCGACAGCGATCGGTAGATAGGCCTCGATGGTGTTGTGGTGATAAGTAAAGGCCAGAGGCGCCCCCGGTTTGAGCGCTCGCGCCATGTTGGCGAACACCGACGCCATACCCGCGGCAAAGTCCTCCAGCCCGCGCTCCAGTGTAGCATTGCCGGTCAGCTCGTTCTCGTTCCGCGTCGAGTGCCTATCGAATGCCCCGCTGTCGTCGCGGACCAACCGGCGCAGCCACACATAGCAGAAATCCATCAGCTCGGCGTACTGCACATTGGCAAAATACGGGGGATCGGTCAGCACGGCATCGAGCGACGCCGGGCGAAGCGTTGCCGACGTAGAGCTGCCGCAGTGCAAGTCAACATTTCGCTCAACGGCGCTTTCTGCGCTGTCTCGCCGGTCGCCGATCCACTCACCCTTCACCCACACCCGGGTCTTGCGCTTGCCCTGGCGCCGGACCTCGAACGGCTTCTCGCAGTCGCTCTTGGCGCGGACATACTTGTCGACGATGTTGGACCAACCGCCGCTGCCGACGTTCGTGCCCCCGCCCCCGTTCCGGATGCCTAGCAGGTTGGATTCGCACTGCAGCAGCCCGACGGGGAAGCCGTGCACGGAGAATACATCCAACGACTTGAGCGCCATGGTGTCGTAGCGGCAAAGCATATTCTGGTAGCGCAGCAGGTCCGAGAGGTTGGTGGCGAGTGCGTTGCGTACCCGCTCATTGTCGTTCTCCGCAATAGCGCGGCAACTCAGCTCCAGCCCAAGCAACTGGCGCTCGTTGAACATCTCGCGATACCGCCTGTAGCCCCAGCGATGCAGACGGTCGGTCTCGTCGCCGGCAGGTATTTCCTCGTCAGGCACGAACGCCGCCTGCAGTTGCCGCCACGCCGCGCTTGCCGCCTCGTACCTGGCCAGGTCGTTCGGATCGGGCTTTTTAAAGAAGCGGCCCTGATGGTGGGGTTTACAGGCCGGGCAGTGGTATTCGATGGCTACCATGCGGTGCCTTGGGTGCCCCTGCGACGCGTCCGGATACCGGTTCATCTCGCCACAGTGCGGGCACGGGCAGCGGCTTCTGCCTGCTGGTCCAGTCATCCGCAACTCGGCCCCGCAAGCCCGGCACGTCCCCGGCTGTTTCCTGTCCTTCACCTCGGTCAGCTCTCCACACGAGGGGCAGATCATCACATTCTGGGGATGGCGCCTGTTCTCGGCGAGCAGGTAACCGGGGAAAAGGTCGAAATCCTGGCCGCAGCGGCTGCACGGCTTGGTCTTGACCCAGAGGAAATACTTGACCTGCGCCGCCGGCGAGCCGCATTCCAAGCACGTCGTACGGTAATAATCGCCCACCTGGCTCTCGAGTCTTGCTCGCAGGCTCGCCGCGGCCCTCTCGTATGCCGCCAGGCCCAGATGCTCGATTTCCTGGCGCACAATCCAATAGGCCATCGGGTTGATGTCGTACCCGATAACATCACACCCCAGGCGATTCGCCTCGATCAGCGGCGTCCCGCCCCCCATGAACGGGTCCGCGACCTTTTTGCCGCGCAGGTCATTGGCCCTGTAGAACGTATCCTCCAGGTCTCCATCGACGAACTCGGCCAGCAACAAGCCGCGAAAGAGCGTCCCCGGTCGCCGAGCGAACCACTTGTGCACGGCGATGATGGGGCGATAGTTCTGCTGGATCTGCTTCTCCCGCAGGGCCAGATCCGCTATGAAGGGAACATCGAACGCTCTTTCGATCATCGAGTCACTCCGGTTCATGGGCTACACAATCACGGTCCTGCGATGGCTGATAGCTTTTTTCGCGGTAGTCTACTAGTCCCTACTGGAACCAAGGGATGGAGGGTACGGAACGGCGAAACGTTGCTCTATTATAGCACGTATGTGCAAACATGCCGGATTTCGCGCGCCCCCTTGACTCCCACCCCCATCTACGCTATCATAGAACAAACGTTCTACCGCACCTTACCAACACACAAAACGGCCGGGATGACCATCGCCATCCCAGCCGCTCTGCAAAACTGCCGAACGAATCCCCCCTGGTGGGCCGTTGCGTGAAAATTACCAAACGAACCCAATTCCTCTGGTGGGGCGTTGCGCGAAAACTACCAAACGAACCCAATTCCTCTGCTGGGCCGTTGCGCGGAAATTACCAAACGAACCCAATTCCTCTGGTAGCCCGTTGCGTGGAAATTACCAAACGAACCCATTTTCGGTCCGCGCACAGCCCTTCGTGCCATGCGTGGCAGAAAGACGCGCTCAGCCAAGGCACCGGCCGGCAGGTGGCTAACGCTAGCCTCCCTACACCCTCCGTGTCTTGTGCGCTTTGAACCGTTCCCTACGCTGCCGACACCGCCCGCCGCTCGCCGACAAAGCGCGCCACCAGGTCCAGCAACTCGTTCAGGTCGTACGGTTTCATCAAGTAGCCGTCGGCCCCGACCGCTGCCGCCCGCCGGGCGAGCCCTCCGCCGCCGGCGGTAATGACCACCGGAGCATGCTCGCCTGGGCGGCGGCGATAGACCTTCATAAACTCCCAGCCGTCCATGATCGGCATCTGCAGGTCCAGCAGGATCAGGTCGGGGTGTACCTTCTCCACGGCAGCCAGCGCATCGGCGCCGTTGCGCGCGGTGGTGGCCTCGTAGCCACCCATCAACAGGGCATCGCACACAAAGTGCAGGATGCTGCGGTCGTCGTCTACAACCAGGATGTGTGCTGTCGAGTTCATGTTCCCCACCTTGGCTGAAAACCAGTACATCGATCGCTGCGGCCTTGCCCGGCGCGCAGGGCACAAACGCTGCCGAGTCCCTCTTTTATCATGCCTCTTGTGCCCCACGCCGTCAATCGCCAAGGTGCCCAAAAATCCGCCACAAGCCCCAGGGATTTGAGCCCCCACGCCCCAGGGACTTTGGCCTGCGTCGAACGTGGTGCGTCAAGCGTCATTCGCCATCAGTCATCGGTCATCAGCCTCCGCTTTTCGGCGGCCCTCGAGCGGGGCACAGCCGCAAGAGAAGGCACTCTTACGCAGTAGAGCGACGTTTGACCTTCACGCCGCCACCGGCAAACTGAAGGAAAACACACTCCCCACCCCCACCTCGCTCTCCACCCATATCCGCCCGCCGTGGGCCTTGACCAAGAGCTGCGTGATGTACAGCCCCAACCCCAGCCCTTCGCGCCGCTCGCGGCCGGACGCCGCACGATAGTAGCGTTGGAAGAGCTTGGGCAGCTCCTCTGGGGCGATGCCCACCCCCCGGTCGCGCACGGCGGTGACGACCCAATCCCCCTCCCACCGGAAGGAGATGGTGACTCTTGTCTCCGGCGCCGAGTATTTCAGCGCGTTGGTGAGCAGGTTCGCTAGGATGCGCGCCAGCCGGTCCGGGTCGGCATAGACGGGCGGCAGTCCCTCCGCCGTTTCCACCTGCACGCGCCGCACGTCCAGCGATGGGGCCTGCTGCGCCAACAACTCGCGCACAAACGGCTCCAGTTCCACCGCCTGCCGCTCCAGCCGCAACTGGCCCGCCTCCATGCGCGCCGAATCCACCAGGTCCTGGATCATGCTGTTCATGCGCTTGGCACTGCCGACGATCGCTTCGGCAGGCTCGCGCTCGCGGCCGCCCAGCCCGGCCCTTTCCAGCCGGCGGATGAGCAACTCGGCCTGCCCCTGCACCGCCGCCAGGGGGCTGCGCAGGTCGTGGGATACGGCGCGCACCATGTCGTCGCGCTGCTCTTCCAGCTTGTGCTGGGCGGTGATATCACGCAGCACCACCACAGCGCCCAGCATCTCGCCCTCCACGGTGCGGATGGGCGCCCCGCTGGCGGCCAGCCACAGCGTTACCTCATCCGGCCGGTGCACAATCAGGGCGATCTCGTGCACCGTCTCCCCCCGCAGGGCGCGCATGAGCGGCAGCTCCTCTCGCGGAAAGGGCGCACCCGCCGGCGTCTCGAAGCGCAGTTCCTCCATGCGCCTGGCCCATTGCTCCTTCGGCACGTCGGGCGGCAAGCCATACATGGCGGCGGCCACCGCATTGAGAATCAGGACCTCGCCCTGCGGCCCATAGATGGCCAGCCCGTCGGGCGCGGAGGCGATGACGGCATCCAACTGGGCCACGCGCCGCTCGACCTCTTCGTGCAGCCGCTGGCGCTCGGTCTCGGCCCGTTTGCGCTCGGTAATATTCTGAAAGTAGACGGCCAGCCCGCCGCGCGAGGGGTAGGCGTGGACCTCAGCCCAGCCCTGAGCAGGCGTGTAGTACATCTCAAAGGTGAGCGGTTTCTGCTCGCGCAGGACCTTCTGGTATGGCCTCAGGAGCATGGGGACTGTTTCGGGGAACTCGACCCAGACGTTGCGGCCGAGCAGCTCTTCGCGCCGCCGCTGCCAAATGCGCTCCGCCTGCCGGTTCACGTAGGTAAAGCGCCACTCCCGGTCCAGGGCGTAAAAGGCGTCGGTGATGCTCTCCAGGATGTCGGTGACCTGCCGGCGCGCCTCGGCCTCGGCCTGCGCCCGCTGCTCCGTCTCGCTGAGGCGGGCCTGCTCGATGGCCGCTGCTGCGCGCTCGGCCACGACCTGCAGGAGATGGGTGTCGGCCTGGTCAAAGCGGCGCGGCTGCACCGTCCCCACGTGCATGACGCCGATCAGTCGTCCGTCGGCCAGGAGCGGCACGCCCAGCAGCGAGCGGATGCGCTTGTGCAGGATCGGCCTGTAGACCTCCTCCTGGGAGAGGTCCTCGACGCTCAGCGGCTGTCGAGTGGCGGCGATGCGGCCGGCGATGCCGCGCCCTAACGGCACGAGTGCCCGCCCGCCTGCTTGCTCCTCGATCCCCTGCGATGCGCGCGCGGCCAGATTCCGCCCGTCGGCGGTGACGAGCAAGATCGTCGCCGTATCGACCTGCAGAATCTCGCGCACGCGCCGCAAGAGCTCACACAGCAGCTCGTTGAGCGGAAGCTTTAGCAGTGCCACATCGGTAGCGTACTGTATCGCCTGCAGTTGTCTGGCGGCCTCGCCCTCGGCCTCGCTGCGCTGCCAAGCCGGCATCCCACCCTCCTGCGCATTCTCTGTCGCCCGCGCAGCACAACTCGGGCCAAGAGGGCGCCCTCCCGCCAGGTTCCAAGAACCGCTGCACGGCAGCGAGCTGCCCTTTCTCGGCAGCCACTACAACCTGCGAACGCTGCCACCTTGCGGCGGGGTGGGCGTTCACGCCCCCGCATATTCCGCCTGGCGCAGTGCTGCGATGACCTGGGCGTCGTTCAACTCGGGAAAGTAGTGGTAAAAGCTGGCCACAGCAAAGGGGCCTCCGACCTGCTCGTAGAGGCAGATGACCTCATCGGCCTCGCCGGCTACCCGCTCGAGCGAGCTGCGCGGCGCGGCGGGCACGGCGACGACCACCGCCCGCGGGTTGCAGCGCCGTACGGAGCGGATGGCCGCCATCATGGTCAGCCCTGTGGCCAGGCCGTCGTCGACGAGGACCGCCAGCCGCCCCTCCGCCACCTCCGGTGGGCGGCCGCCCCGGTAGGCCTCTACCCGCCGCTTGATCTCCCTGCGCACCGCCTCCACCGCCTGCTCGATATCCTTCTGGCTCAGGTGCAGGTAGGGGAGCATCTCCTCGTTCAGCACCACCGTGCCCTCGGCCGTCACCGCGCCAAAGCCGGCCTCCGGGTCCCAGGGGACCGGTATCTTGCGCGGCACAACCACGTCCAGCGG
>DAOUGZ010000015.1:0-3825 GCA_034428955.1 Anaerolineae bacterium
ACCCCTTTGCCACGGTTGTCTTCCAGCGCCCTGCTCTCTTTCCTTGGTTGACGGTGCAGCAGAATGTGGAACTGGGCCTGCAGGCGCGCGGGGTGGAGGCCACACAGCGGAGCGAGCGGGCGCTGGCGTTGATCGATATGGTGGGCCTCGACGGCTTTGAGAGCGCCTACCCGCGCGAGCTATCCGGCGGCATGCGCCAGAAGGCGGGGTTTGCACGGGCTATGGCCGTTGACCCCGAGTTGCTCTGCCTCGATGAGCCGTTCAGCGCCCTTGATGTGCTCTCGGCAGAGGCGCTGCGCGGCGAACTCTTGGAGCTGTGGCTGACCGGCCGCATCCCTATCCGAGCGATTGTGCTGGTCACGCACAACATTGAGGAAGCGGTCCTGATGGCGGACCGCATCGTGGTCATGGACAAAGACCCGGGCCGCATCACGGGCGAACTGAACACTCGCCTGCCTCATCCCCGCCATCGCAAGGACCGCGCCTTTGAGGCCATGGTGGATCGCCTCTATGCCCTGGTGACCGGAGAGACGGCGGCGCCGGCTCCTGCCCTGGGCACGGCCCCCGGCCAACCCGGGCAGACTGTGCCACTGCCGCAGGCGGATATGAATGCCGTCGCGGGCCTCACGGAAGAGCTGGCCGAGGCCGGCGGGCGCGAAGACCTGCCGCGCCTGGCCGAGACGCTCAACCTGGAGCTGGATGACCTGCTGCCTGTGGTGGATGCCGCCGAGGTGCTGAACCTGGCGCGGGTCGAGCAGGGCGACATCTTTCTGACCCCACTGGGTGAGACCCTGGCCGAGGCCAGCATTCTGGCGCGCAAGGAAATCGTGGCCGCCCGCGTTCTGCGCCTGCCCATCGTGCGCTGGATCTATGAGACGCTACAGGCTGATGAGGACCAGCGATTGCCGGAGGAGTACTTTTTGGACCGGCTGCGCCTGGATTTCGGCGCGTATGCACAAGAGCAGATGGATATCGCCATTGACTGGGGCCGCTATGCCGAACTCTATGCTTTTGATGATGCGACGGATGAGCTGTTCATCGAGCAGCCTGTTGCCGTTCAGGCGTAGAGGGCCCGGCAGTGCACCCGGGAGGTTTCCCGCCGAGTATAGAGGCACGGCTGGCATGTTTGTTGCTGCTGCCGGCCCAGGGGAGAGCACATCTGGTGGTGAGGAGACCCCGAACGACGTGCTGCTCGCCTCGCAATAGCCAGTCGAAAGCCGGGTCGGCGGCCTGTACCACTGAGGTGTACTCATCAAAGGCGAGGAGAGGCGATGAGCATCTTCACGACAAAAGATGGCACGCGGATCTATTACAAGGACTGGGGTTCAGGGCAGCCCGTAGTGTTCAGCCACGGTTGGCCGCTCAGCGCCGACGCGTGGGAAGACCAGATGATGCTTGTGGCGTCCAACGGCTATCGCGCGATCGCCCACGATCGCCGCGGACATGGCCGGTCCAGCCAGCCCTGGAACGGCAACGACATGGACACCTATGCAGACGACCTCGCCGCGCTCATCGAGGCGCTTGACCTCAACGACATCGTGCTGGTCGGCCATTCCACCGGCGGCGAAGTCACCCGCTACATCGGCCGCCACGGCACCAGGCGCGTGTCCAAGGCCGTCTTGGTCAGCGCAGTGCCGCCCACCTTACTAAAGACGCCGTCCAACCCCGGCGGCCTGCCGATTGAGGTCTTTGACGAAATCCGCAAGGGCATCGCCGCCGACCGTGCGCAGTATTTCAGGGATTTCGCCATACCGTTCTTCGGCGCCAACAGACCCGGCGCCAACGTCTCACAGGGCGTGCGCGATGCCTTCTGGTTCCAGACTATGCAGGGTGGGCTGTGGAACCAGTTCGCTTGCGTCAAAGCTTTCTCCGAGACCGACTTTACCGAGGACCTGCACAAGTTCGATGTCCCGACGCTCATCATCCACGGCGACGACGATCAGATCGTGCCCATCGCCGATGCGGCCTATCGCTCGGCCGAGATCGTCGAGGGTGCGACCCTGAAGGTCTATCCGAGCGGGCCCCATGGCCTTGCCGCAATGCGCAAGGACCAGCTCAACGCCGATCTGCTCGAGTTCGTCAGGAGCCCGGTGCCCGTAGCGGCGGGGTAGGAGATCCCTGCCCCTCTCTGCTGCGTGCGGAATCCGAGTTCAGTAGCCGGCGGCGCAGCCGTCTTTGCGCGGGTCGGAGCCTCCCTGAAGCACGCCGGTATCGGGATCGATGCGTATGATCTGGCCGCCGCCCATGGTGCCGGGCGAGGCATTGGTTTTGACGGCATGCCCCATCTTCTCCAGACGCAGCCGAGACTGGTGCGACAGGCCGGTCTCAAAGGCAACTGTGGTGCCTTCCTGGACGTTGAAGCGTGGTGCGTCGAGCGCTTCCTGCACGTCCAGGCCATAGTCCAGCATGTTGGAGAGGACCTGAACCTGCCCTTGCGGCTGCATAAAGCCCCCCATGACGCCCAGGCTGTAGACCAACTGCCGGCCGCGGAAGACGAGGGCCGGGATGATGGTATGGTAAGGGCGCTTGCCCGGCGCGATGCAGTTCGGGTGTTCGGCATCGAGGCAGAACAATGCTCCACGGTTCTGCAGCATGATCCCCGTTCCGGGCACGGTGAGCCCAGAGCCGAAACCGCGATAGAGGCTGTTGATGAACGACACGGCGTTGCGCCAGCGGTCGACCACGGTCAGGTAGACGGTGTCGCCTTGGGCGCCGGGGAGGCCGGGGGCATAGCCGGTGCCGGCGCGCTGGGGGTCGATGAGGGCGCGCCGCCCGGCCAGGTAGCCCGGCGAAAGGAGCTCTTCCACGGGCACGTGCACCTGCGCCGGGTCCGCCACGTGGCGCCGGCAATCGGCAAAGGCGAGCTTGATGGCCTCGATCTGGAGGTGGAGGGTATCGGCAAAGCCGGGGCGCATGGCCGGCAGGTCGAACCCTTCCAGGATGCCCAGGGCTTGCAGAACGATCAACCCCTGGCCGTTGGGCGGGCACTCGAGCACGCGGTGGCCGCGGTAGACGATCTCGATGGGCTCGCACCAGGTGCTGGTATGGGCGGCCAGGTCATCGGCCGTGAGCAGACCGCCCTTTCCTTGTACGTAGGCGGCGATGCGTTGGGCGAGCGGCCCACGGTAGAAGGCATCGGGGCCGCCGGCGCCGATCTCGCGCAGGGTCCGGGCCAGGTCGGGCTGGCGGAAGAGTTGGCCGATGCGCGGCGCCTTGCCGTTGATGAGATAGGTGGCCGCGGCGCCCTCGTCGCGGCGCAGCTTGTCCGAACTCTGCGCCCAGGATTGCCCGATGATCTCCGAGACCGGGAAGCCCTCCTCGGCGTAGCGAATGGCCGGCGCCAGCGCTTCGGCCAGGGATAGCGTGCCCAGCCGCTGTAGCAGCGTCGCCCAGCCGTCTACCGTCCCCGGCACGGTGACCGTCAGTGGCCCCGACTCGGGCAGGCGCTGGCTGCAGAGCGCCGCCACCCGCTCCCGCGTCGCGGCGGCAGGGGCGCGCCCACTGGCGTTCAGCGCATAGACACGGTCCTCTTTGGCCATATAGGCCAGGGCGAAGGCATCGCCGCCCACGCCGGTAGACATGGGCTCGACGACGCTGAGCACTGCCGCAGCGGCAATGGCGGCATCGACAGCATTGCCGCCATCTTGCAGGACGCGCAGGCCCGCCTGGACGGCCAGCGGTTGGCTGGTGGCCACCATGCCCTGGTTAGCCATGACGACGGAGCGGCGCGAGCGAAAGCTGTAGGCCATTGCCATCCCTCCATGCAGTTGCTTGTCAATTTGCCGGACAGTATACTCGATTGTGCCTGTAGATGGCAATGGCGGG
>DAOUGZ010000016.1:0-23973 GCA_034428955.1 Anaerolineae bacterium
GCCCAGCCCCGACTGGTGGGATTACTCCGAGATTCCGCAGCAGGTGAAGGGCAACGAAGCCTACCCCATCCGTGGCGGCGGCTCCGAGCCCTTCCTCACCTACAAGAGCCTGCGCGGCCAGGAGCAGGCCTTCATGGACCTGGTTCTGAACCCCGAGCTGGTCCATTACTGCCTGGACAAGCTCTTCGACCTGGCCTACGAGAGCACCCGGCGCATCTATGAGCAGATCCCAGGGCAAGTGATGATTACCTACGTTGCCGAGGACATGGGCGGCCAGACTGACCTCATGTTTTCACCCGCGCAGATCCACGAGTTTCTGCTGCCGCGCATGAAGCGCATCATCGACCTGGCCCACGAGGCGGGCGCCTTTGTCTTCCATCACAACGACGGGAACTGCCGGGGCATCATCCCCGCCATGATTGAGGCGGGCATCGATGTGCTGAACCCGATCCAGTGGCGGGCACGGGGCATGGAACGCGAGGGGCTGAAACGGGATTTCGGGGAAAAGCTCGTCTTCCATGGAGCGATGGACAACCAATACACGCTGCCCTTCGGCACGGTCGAGGAGGTGCGCCAGGAGGTGCAGGACAATCTGCGCATCCTCGGTGAGGGCGGCGGTTACATCCTGGCCCCCTGCCACAACATCCAGGCCGTCAGCCCGCCGGAGAATATCGTCGCCATGTACGAGACGTGCTACGAGCACGGCTGGTGCTGATAGGCCTGACAGACAACCTCCCGGAGGTTACGAACCTCTGGGAGGTTGTCTGTCAGGCCTGCGAGCCGGTGCGAATCGCCGCCTCCAGCGCTTCCACCAGCCCCCTCTCCTGCCCCGGCAGCACCGTCCGCAGGTCCAGGAGCAGGCGCTCGCCCTCGATGCGCCCCACAACCGCCGGCTGGCCCAGGCGCAGGCGGCGCGCCAGGGCATCGGCCGAGTCCGTGTGCACGGCTACCAGGTAGGTGGGCAGCGTTTCACCGGGGAGCGAGCCGCCGCCGACCGTGGAGCGCCCACGGACGACCTCCACCTCGGCGTCCAGCCGGCGCAGCCTTCGAGCGAGGCGGCGCGCCCTCGGCACGATCACTTCCGGCTTTGCGGCGATCATCTGCCAAACCGGTATCTCCTCGGCAGCGCGCCCGGCGAGGTAGGCGGACAGGGTCGCGCCCAGGCCGGCAATGGTCACCTTGTCCACACGCAGGGCGCGGGTAAGGGGGTGGCGCCGCAGCCGGGCGATGAGCTCGGCGCGGCCGACGATGATGCCGGCCTGCGGCCCGCCTAGCAGCTTGTCGCCGCTAAAGGTGACCAGGTCGGCGCCCGCCGTCAGGCATTCCTGCACCATGGGCTCGTGCCCCAGGCCAAAGGGCTCCGTATCCAGCAGGGCGCCACTGCCCAGGTCCACAACCAGCAGCAGGCCCTTCTCCCGCGCCACCTGGGCCAGCTCGCCGATTTCCGGCTCGGAGACAAAGCCCACGACGCGGAAATTGCTGGGGTGGACGTAGAGGAGCATGGCCGTCTCGGGGCCACAGGCGGCGGCGAAATCACGGGCATAGGTGCGGTTGGTAGTGCCCACTTCCACCAAGCGTGCCCCGCTCTGGGCCAGGACGTCCGGCACGCGAAAGCCGCCGCCGATCTCCACCAGTTGCCCGCGCGAAACGACAACCTCCCGCCCCTGAGCCAAGGCAGTAAGGGCCAGCAGGATGCCCCCCGCGTTGTTGTTGGTGAGCAGCGCGCCCTCGGCGCCCGTGAGGCGCTGCAATACGCCCTCGGTATGGTGATAGCGCGAGCAGCGCGCCCCGGCCTCCAGATCGTACTCCAAGTTGCTGTAACCGGCCGCCTGGCGCATGGCCGTCACTGCGGCAGTGCTCAGAGGCGCCCGCCCCAGGTTGGTCTGCAGGATGACGCCGGTCGCGTTGATCACAGAGCGCAGGCTGGGGCTGAGCCAGCCCTCGATGCGCTCGGCCACGGCCCCCACAAGCATCTCCTGGCTCGGCGCCTCGGCCCCATCGCGCACCGCCTGCCGCGCCTCGTCGAGCACAGCGCGCGCAGCATCCACCGCCAGCTCGTGCCCGCTGCGCGCCTCCACCGTCCGCAGGCGCTCGTCGCGCAGGAGGGTATCCACGCTGGGTAGCCGGCGAAGCTGAGCTTGCAGTTCATTCACGTCACGGCCTCGTGTCTGGAACTCTTGGGAACTCGGAGCAACTTTCGGGGGCCTGCATGAACTCATCGGGCAGGGCGAGGCCGGTGTCCGCATCGTCGACTCTATAATCCGCGAGGGGCTCTTTTCCCACGAGTCACTCCCCCGTCCACGCATACACGTCCAAATCCAGCCGCCCCTGGTCATCGAAAACAACCCCCTCTTCCTCCAGCAAGGCACGCTGCATCAGCTTGCCGTCGGGGTAGCGCGCCGAGACGCTCAGCCGGCCCTGAGCATTGACAACGCGATACCAGGGCAGCCCCTCCGGGCAGTAACGCATGGCCCAGCCCACGACGCGGGCGCCGGTCGGCCGCCCGCACATGCGGGCAATGTCGCCATAGGTCGTCACCCTCCCGGTGGGTATACGGGCAATTACGGCGTAGACCTGCTCAAAGAAGTCGCCCTTCCTCACGGAGCAGCCACCGTCACTTCAGGCAAACGGGCGCTGGGTTCGATATCCAGGTCCCAGCTCGCCAGGTCGCCACGCACAAAGTGCCAATACGCCGCCGAGGCCACGATGGCGGCATTGTCGGTACACAGCGAGGGATGGGGGATGTGCAGGGGCAGGTCGAGCCTCTGGCGCATCAGCGTACGCAGACGGGCGTTGGCCGCCACCCCACCGGCCAGAAGCACCTCGGCCGCCCGGAATTCGATCGCCGCGCGCCGAGTCTTTTCCACCAGCACATCGGCCACCGCCTCCTGAAAGCTTGCCGCCATGTCCGGCACGGCCAGGCGCTTGATCACTGCCGGCGGCAGGGGCGAAGCCAGCTTGCGCCCGCGCCGCGTCGTTCGCAGGTCCGAGTCCTCCACCAGATGCAGTACGGCTGTCTTGAGCCCGCTGAAGGAAAAGTCATAGCTCTCGCCCAGCCAGGCCCGCGGCAACTGGAATGCCTCCGGGTTGCCCTCCTTTGCCGCCTCCTGAATGGCCGGGCCACCCGGGTAGGCTAGGCCCAGGAGGCGCGCCACTTTGTCAAAGGCCTCGCCAGCCGCGTCATCGAGGGTCTGGCCCAAGACGCGATAGGCCCCATGGTCGGACATCAAGACGAGCATCGTATGCCCGCCCGAAACGACCAGGCACACCGCTGGGAAGGCCGGCGGCTGGGGCATTTCCTCGCCCGGCCGCACGAGCCAGTTGGCATAGATGTGCGCCTCCATGTGGTTCACGCTGACCAGAGGCAGGCCCTGCGACCAGGCCAACCCCTTGGCTACGTTGAGCCCTACGAGGAGCGAGCCTGGTAGGCCCGGGCCGTGCGTCACCGCCACAGCATCAATATCGGACCAGGTGCCCCCAAACTCCTCCAGCGCCTGGCGGACGACGGGCACGATCAGCAACACGTGCTGGCGCGAGGCCATCTCGGGGAACACACCACCATACTGGCGATGCACGTCCACCTGCGAGGCGACCACATTCGCCAGTATGATGCGCCCGTCCTCAACCACGGCCACCGCCGTCTCGTCGCAGGATGTCTCAATACCCAGGATACGTGTCACCGATCACCTCGTTATGGGGCCCTAGTTCCCAGCCCCAGCCGCGCTCTCCGGCGTCGCCGTAGGGACCACCGGAGCCGTCTGCGCCAGCGGCGCCATGTACAGCATGGACCCACTGGCCAGGTACATGCGCTGCGTGGCCTCGTCCACATACAGGCCGCGTACGTGGTCTAGCTGGGCCGCCCCTTCGGGCGCCTTGAACTGGCGGATGAACTCGCCCTGCTTCGTGAACTGCACGACCCGTGCCAGCCCGGCATCCGCCACATAGATGTAGCCCTCGGTCTCGTCCTCACCGCTCACACACATAGCCACCGGGTTGGCCAGGGGCTGATCCAGGCCGGTAACCTCGAAGAGCTGCGACTCGCCGGAAAGGAACTTTTGTATGGTCCCATCGGCCAGCAGGGTGTAGATGTGCCCATCAATGCCCATATCGACGGCCCCAGTCAGGTCCACCTCACCCGGCGATGTCAAATAATCCACAGGTGGATCCGTATATCCCTCGCCGGTCGGCAGGTACTTGGCGATGCGGTTCTGCTGCGGATCCAGCAGGTACAGATTGCCGCCAAAGGCCCCGATGGCCTGCGGCTTGCGCCAAGCTGCGCTGTCGGCTACCGGCAACACCGAGAGGCCCTGGCTCGCATCCCACTCGAGAGCCGAGCCGTTGCGCTCTACAATCAGCAGGGTGCTCGTCTGCCGGGCGCCGCCCGCAGGCATCCAGACCATATCCACCAGGTCGCCCACGGTAATCGAGCCGAGCTGTTCCCCCTTGGCCACCAGGGGGCCCTCCGGCCCCGGCACTTCCAGGGTATCGCCGGCGGGGCTCAAGGTCCGGTGATAGGCGCGGTTTGCAGCGCGATCGAGAACAAAGATATCGGTGCCGTGCACGATAATGCGCGCCGGTTTGAGGGAGCCGGCGACGTCCTCGCCCAGGTTATCCAGCTCCCACAGCGTATACAGGCGCTGCACCCGGCTGGCCTCGTCGAGCTTGTCCATGACCTGCAGCCGCATGCCCTGGGCCGTCTGGTCCTCCGGGGACACCTGCAGGGCCTGATCGATCAATGAGAGCGCCTCCTGCAGGGCCACTCGCTGCCCCTCGGGCTGCGCAATGTCGATCACGCTCTCTTGCACCTCGATGGCCTGCTGCAACAGGCTCGCCACCTCAGCCCGCCGCGAGCGCTCGAACTGGAAGCGGCTGATCAGCACGATGGCCGCAATGAGAACCGGCACCAGGAGCGCCAACAGGGCGATCAGTTGTGTGTTACCCCGCGCAGCGTGGGCAGGCCGGCTGGGCGCCCGGCGAACGGCCTGCCCCCCGGCTGTGGGCCGCCGAGCAGGCAAGATGCTGCGCACGGAGCGCACCACCGCCAGCGCCGCAGCCCGCAACCGCTCGCCGACGGCTACCGCGGCGCGCCCCATATCGGGGAGTGCCGGGCGTTGCGGATGGGCTTGAGTGCGCCCAGCGGGTGCCTTGGCCTCGGGCTCCGCCCAATCCGCATAAGGGGCGGCATCGCTACCGCCCTCCTCGAGCACAGCGATCTCGGCCGGCTCCAGGCCGACAATCAGGGCGTTCACATCACGGCCCTGCGCGATGGCCTCCAGCTCGCCGGCCGCCTGCACGGGGCCTGGAATCAACGCCTCGGCGATGACACTGTTGGCGGCATAGCGGGCCAGGGCTGCGGAGGCCAACACCAGCGTGTCGCCCGCATCGACGACAGCATGGTAAAGCAGGGGATCGACCACCCGGCGCACGCCCATGGGCGGCCAGACGGCGCGTTCAGCGTCGGAGGGAATGGCCTGGGGCAGCCAGGGCGAGCCCTCCGGGAAGTAGCGCAGCCCGTCGGCTTGCAGCAGGTAGGCCAGCGCCGGCCCAATCTGGCCCAAGAAGAGCTGCCCATCGCGCAATACGGCGCAACTCACGCCAGCGGCCCCACGCTCCTCGCGCGGCGCGCTGAGGTTCTCCTCAAACAGCCACTCATTTGCTGCCTTGAGCCCGGCGGTAATGGCGCCCGTCGTGCTGCCCGAGGTCTGGTAGTATTGCTCCTGGATGATTTTCGTCAGGCAGGCAATGGTATAGGCCGGGTCGGGCAGCCCTCCCAGCACCTCGACCAGAATGTAGAGGCTGCCGCGGCTACTGCGCGCCCCCAGCGCTGCCGGAGGCTCCGTGACGGCGATATTCGCCGGGCTGGGCACAACCACACCATTGCTGATGCCAAACCTGCGCACAATTGTACCGAAATTGCCATCCATGAGTTCACTCCTTGGTCAGACCCTAGGCGCCACACTCGTCGCTGGCCTATCGTACAGGGGGACGTCAGGAGACACGAGCGACGGAAAGCCGCTGCTTGCCAGGTGTCGAGCTCGGCCAGCCATCACTCCCACTCGATCGTCGACGGAGGCTTGCTCGAGATGTCGTAGACGACACGGTTGACGCCCGGCACCTCGTTCACGATCCGGTTCGAGATGCGCGCCAGAACCTCGTAGGGCAGCCGCGCCCAGTCGGCGGTCATAGCATCATCAGCCGCCACGGCGCGCACGGCGACCATCTGACCATAGGTCCGCTGATCGCCCATCACGCCAACGCTGCGCAGCGGCGTCAGCACGGCGAAATACTGCCACACCTCATGCGCCAACCCGGCCGCGATGATCTCGTCGCGCACGATCTTGTCGGCCAGCCGCAACACCGCCAAGCGCTCCTCAGTCACCTCGCCGATCACGCGCACGGCGAGCCCCGGCCCCGGAAACGGCTGCCGCCAGATCATGCCCTCCGGCAGGCCCAGGGCGAGGCCGACCTGCCGCACCTCGTCTTTGAAGAGGTAGCGCAGCGGCTCCACCAACTGGAAGCAAAGATCCTCGGGAAGTCCGCCCACATTGTGGTGGCTCTTGATGCGCGCGGCAGCCTTGTGGTCGGGCATGGCGCTCTCGATGACGTCCGGGTAGAGGGTGCCCTGAGCCAAAAAGTCGACGTCGCCCAAGCGCCGAGACTCCTGCTCAAACACCTCGATGAACGTAGCGCCGATACGCTTGCGCTTCTCCTCCGGATCGGTCACGCCCTCGAGCGCGGCCAGGAACTTGGCCGACGCATCCACATAGTCCACTCGGACGCCCAAATGCTGCCGGAAGAGCTCCAACACGTCTTCCGCCTCACCATAGCGCAGCAGGCCGTTGTTTACGAACACGGCCACCAGTTGGTCGCCGACGGCCCGGTGCAGCAACGTGGCGGTGACCGCCGAATCCACGCCACCCGATAGGGCACAGATAACGCGGCCCTCGCCCACCTGGGCACGCATCCGCGCCACCGCCTCATCGATGAAGGAAGCCGGCGTCCACGCCTGCCGGCAACCGCACAGTCGGGCAAAGCTCTCCAGCACATCCTTCCCCCGAGGCGTGTGCACAACCTCAGGATGGAACTGCAGCCCGTAGAGGCGGCGTTCGGGGTCCCCCATCGCCGCAAAGGGCGCGCCGGCCGTGTGGGCCAGCGGGCTAAAGCCGGGCGGCAGGGCCTCAATGCGATCCCCGTGGCTCATCCAGACGTCCATCTCCGGGCCCAGGCCGCCCAGGAGAGGGTCCCCATCCGCATCGATGTGCAAGCGCGCCGGCCCATACTCGCGCTGTGTGGCGGCAGCTACCCTGCCGCCGAGGCTGTGGGCCAGGAGCTGCATGCCGTAGCAGATGCCCAAGACGGGCCACCCCTGCGCCAGCATCTCGGTATTCAGGCGCGGAGCGCCGGGTTCGTAGACACTGGCCGGCCCGCCGGAGAGGATCAGGCCACGAGGGCTCAGGCGAACGAGATCCTCGACGGTAATATCGTAGGGAGCTATCTCCGAATAGACACCGCACTCACGCACTCGACGCGCGATGAGCTGGCTATACTGTGAGCCATAGTCGACCACCACGATGGTCTCGCGGGTCGCACACGGGTCGTCAGGCGTGCTCTCTGCGATCTGTCCCATACTGCGTTTTCCTACTGCCCGTCCTCGAACTCGATGCGGCCCTCATCCATGCTGCGGATGGCCACGAGGGTCTCGATAGGCACGCCCTGCTCACGCAGCGCGTCGCGCCCACCCTCGAAAGCTTTCTCAATGACCGCGCCGATGCCGACCAGCTCGGCGCCGACCTGCCTAACGATGCGCACGAGCGCGCCGATTGTCTGGCCGCTGGCCAAAAAGTCATCAACCACCAGGATACGATCGGCCGGAGAGAGCATCTCCGGCGATACAAAGAGCTCTACGACCCGCCCCTTGGTGTGCGAGGGGGCCGTCTCGCGGATAGTGTCGCTCGGCATGGTCACCGGCTTGACCTTGCGCGCATAGACCACCGGCACGCCCAGCGCCAGGGCGGTCGCCAGGGCCGGCGCAATCCCCGATATCTCGGCCGTGAGGACGCGGGTCACTTTCTGCGGGCGAAATCGGCGCGCCAGCTCTTCGCCCGCCGCCATCATGAGCTGAGCATCAACCTGATGGTTGATAAAGGTATCTACCTTGAGAATGCCGCGGCCCAGATTGCGGCCTTCGGCCTGAATACGTTCACGCAGAGCTTGCATCGTTCTCGAGGACCTCCGTGGGATAAGGCAGTGCCCGAACCGGCAGCGCCCGAACCGGCGCAATGGCCAGTTTGCAGGCGATTATACCCCACCCGCAGGGCGCATGCAAGTGTTCTTCCGCCACAGCTTTGCGCTTCCCGTTTGTCAGAAAGCGCGTTTGTTCTACAATAGCACGGCATCTCCGCTTCGCACGAACGTGGTGCTCCGGCCGCGCTGGGGCCGGCTGCCGCTACACAGCAGGTAGGGGCGCATGCTGCAACTCGACCGTCTCCTGTCTCTAGCCTACTGGGTCGAAGCCGAACCCGACCCGCTACAGCCGGCGGGCCGGGTTATCTGCATGCTGCTCGTGCTGGCGCTCGGCGCGCACTTGCTCTGGAGCCTGCGAACGATGCGCCAGCGCTCCCCACCGGCAGCCCTGCGCCCCCTTGTACCCCTGGCCTGCGCGTTGAGCCTTGCCGCTGCCTCTCTGCGGCTGGCCGGCATCCCTGGCGCGAGCGCCCGCCTGTGGCTCGTGGTCACCGTGGCGCTTGTCCTGGCCCTGGATGCGCTGGACCTTTTTCTGCTCCCCGAGTGGCCGCTCCTGCTAAAGGGGTGGTCGGCGGTGTGGGCCTTTGCCCCGCCACCAGCGGGGATATCGGCCGTCGCCCCGGCGTTGCTGGGCCTCCACCTCAGCGGCCTGCTGGCCACCGGCCAACTCATGGGATGGCCGGTGTGGGTCGCGCCGGCCATCCTGTTTTTGCTGTCGGCCCCTGCAATCCTGACGGGGTTGTGGCGATGGGCGCATACGAACAGCTCGTCAGCGTGGGAGCCGCCCCGGCTTTTCGGCGGGCAGATGCCGGCGGCGCTGAACGCCCTGCTGCCGGCCTACCTGCTCGCGGGCATCGAGTTCGCCCGGCGTGTCGCCCTTCACGCCGGCGCCACGGTACCCGTGGCGCCCTTGCCGCTCCTGCCGGTTACGACCATCCTGCTTCTCTACGCCCTGGCCTACCAGGCGAGCCATCTCTGGCCGGGCGCCAGGCGTGCCGGCCTCTGGCTGCCCCTGACTCTGCTGGGCGCGGTGTTAGCCTGGGCCGCGTGGAGCTACCTGACCCTCTACGCCCGCGGCGTCACCGGCAGCGACCCTTTTTGTTACATCCGGATGGCCGTGGACCTGATGCAGCAGGGAACGCTTCTGCACCAGTTCCCATTGGCGGAAGTGGCTCAGCGCCTGCAGATCGACCCCAAACCGGCGCTGCATGTAGGGTATCGCCTGCCCATCTATGCCCAGGGATGGGCAGCCACAGTGTGGCCGCCGGGCCACTCGGCGCTCCTCGGCCTAATTGGGCGAGTGGCTGGGGCCAGGGCCATCTACCTGGCTACGCCGTTTGCGGGCCTCCTTTCCGCCGCCGCTACAGCCTGGCTCGGCGCCGTTCTGCTCGACGACCTAGCCCCGCCCTGGCGCTGGTTGGCGGCGAGCTTGGCCGGGCTCCTCGTCGCCACCTCCTACGAGCAGATTCGCTGGCTGCTGGTCCACATGGCCGATATCTCTACCCAACTCTTTACCACGCTGACTGTTGCCCTGGCTTGGTGGGGCAGCCGGCGCCGGCACTTTGTCGGCGCCGGTCTGGCCCTGGCCTTGGCCTATCATACGCGCCACACCCAGTTGGCGATGATCCTGCCGGCGCTGGCCATACTGGCTCTGGCCGGACCCGCACGCCCGCGGCGAGAGCGGCTGCTCGATGCGCTGGCCTTTTTGTCTGCAGCGCTCGCGGCCGCCCTGCCGGACCTGGCCTACCATCAGCAGCTTTTTGGCTCACCCTTCCGCCCGGAGTCGGAGGAACTGGCCCTCTATACCCTGCGCGCTGTGCCGCAGACGACCCTATTGCTCCTGCGCGGATGCCTTGCCGCGCAAGAGTTCGGGTGGCTGCTGCCCTTCCTGGCCCTGGGCGTCGCGGCCCTCTACCGGCGCAACCGCACGGCCTGGCTGGCGCTCAGCCTCTGGCCGGCGGCGCTCTGGGTGGTGCAGGCGCCCTACGCCTCGCTGCGCCTGCGCGACCTGCTGCCCGCCCTGCCGGCCCTCGCCCTGTTCGCCGGCTATGGTGCCGCCTGGCTGCTGAGCCGGCTCGCCGCGCATCGCCCGGCAGGGGCGGTGCTCGCCTCCCTGACCCTGGCCGGCCTGCTCTGGGCGCGCACGGCGCCGGTCGCCGGCCTGCCCGCCTCGCGCGGGTTCGACAACTTTGGTTTCCTCTGGGCCACACAGCGCAACGAATTCGCCGCCCTGAGCCGGCAGACGGAGCCGGACGCGGCCATCGGCTCCACCCTCAACACGGGCCCCATCGAACTCTACGGCGAGCGCCTGGCCTTCCGCCCGGCCGCCTGGCCGGCGGCGGACCGTCGCCGCTTTCTGCATGCCCTGCTGGCCGAAGGACGCCCTGTCTACCTCTTGGATGACGGCACAGCCATGGGGCCCGTGTTGGCCGAAGCCCGGCAGTGGGCGCTCCTTACTCCCGTCCACACACTGCGCCGCGTGCCCTACTTCCTGCCCGATGCCGGGAGCCGCATCGACGACGCCACCCTCTACCGGATCGAACCCCAACCCCTGCGTTGAGCCCAGCCATCGTGCTTTCTGTCCCCCCTGCCCGGCAGTTCTGTAGCATACCGCCTGCAGCAGCCTGGACTCTCCCCCAGCCCTGGGCTATAATGGGGCCATGATGTATACAGCAGACAGGATGCTATGGGAACCCTCTACATCGTAGCTACGCCGATCGGCAATCTGGAGGATATCACGCTGCGCGCCCTGCGCACGCTGCGCGAGGTGCGGCTGATCGCCGCCGAAGACACGCGGACGGCGCGCAAACTCTTGACGCGCTACGAGATCACCACGCCAACGACCAGCTACTTTGAGCACAACAAGGCTCTCAAAACGCCGGCGATCCTGCGCGCACTGGCGGAGGGCGACGTGGCCCTGATCTCGGAAGCCGGGATGCCGGCCATCTCCGACCCCGGCCACGCACTGGTCCGGGCAGCCATCGAGGCGGGCTACTCCGTCGTGCCCATCCCGGGGCCCTCGGCAGTGCCGACGGCGCTAGCCGCCTCCGGCCTGCCGGCCGACCAGTTCGTTTTCCTCGGCTTCCTGCCCCGCCGCCGCAAGGAGCGGAGAGAACTCTTGCAGGCCGTCTCGGCGCTCCCCTGGACCCTCGTCTTCTTCGAATCCCCCCATCGCGTGCTGGAGAGCCTCGCCGACGTGGAAGAGGTGCTTGGTGACCGCCCGGCCGTCGCCGCGCGCGAGCTGACCAAGCTCTTCGAGGCGTTCGAGCGCGGCAACGTATCGGAGCTGCGGCGCGCGCTCGAGGCCGGCGACCGGCGCGGCGAGTTCACCTTTGTGGTGGCCGGCGCCGAGCCGGCGCCACAGGAGGTCTGGCCGCGCGAGCGCATAGTCGAAGCTCTGCGCGCGCCTCTGCGCGTCGGCGTGCCGGCCAAAGAGGCAGCCAGGCAGGTAGCCTCCGCCGCCGGCTGGAAGACGCGCGACGTCTACGACCTCTACACCGAGCTACGCCATTCGGAGGCGGACTAGGCGCGGCATGTTGCCCATCAACCCTAACCGTGCTACAATCATAGCAACCTGTGCTTTGGATCGGTAATTCGCAACCTGGCGGGCTTTTGTGAACAGCGACACAGACCCTACCAACCCCTCCGGCCCGCGAGCCGGCCACACTGAGCCAGCCCACCCCGCCCGGCAGAGCCAGATCATGGAGCTCTTGCGGCGGGGCGAAGCGGCCGCGCGCGCCGGCCAACGCAGCGAAGCGCGCCGCTACTTCCGGCAAATCCTCGTGCTCGATCCGGATAGCGAAGACGCCTGGCTCTGGCTGGGCTTTCTGGCGCCCACGCCGCGGCAGGGCCTCGATTACCTGCATCAGGCCCGCGCCCGCCATCCCAAGAGCCAACGTGTTCGCGAGGCCATCATCTGGGCCGAAGAGCGGCTGGCACGCTCGCGGCGCCGGGCAGCCGCCGAGGCGCCCGACAGGCCGCGAGTGGATTCCGCCTCCGCCCGGCAGACCTCTTCTCAGGCCCACCCGGCGCCCACGCCGGCAGCCACCAGCGGCCGTCGGGCATGGAACGCTCCCATAGGTGCCGCGCTGACCGTGATCGTTCTGGCCCTCCTGGCCGTCGGCGTGGCCTACGCCTTGCGCCGGCCCGCCCAACAGTCGACGGTGCCCACGGCTTTGCCGTCGCCCAGCCCATCGGTGACCCTCCTTCCCGACGACATGGAATCGCTGCGCCGGCTGGCCAGCGAGGCGATTGAGGAGGGGGATTGGGAGCAGACAATCCTAGCGCTCGAGAGGATGCGCGCCCTCACCCCGCACGACGACGGCGTGCGTCAGCAACTCGCCGTCGCCCATCTGCGGCGCGGGCTGGAACAGGCCGATGCTGGCCTGCTGGACGAAGCCATCGCCCACTATGATGCCGCCATCCGCTTCTATGCCAACGATGTGGACCTGCAGACCGCCCGGCGTATCGCCATCAGCTATCGCGACGGACAACGCGCCCTTGAGGAGGGCGATTGGACCAAGGCAGCGGAACTCTTGCAGCCCGCCTACAGCCTCGACCCCGCATTCCGCGACGTGGCGGACCTCCTGTTCACAGCGCATATGGAACGGGGCAAGAGCCTGGAGGAATCAGGCGAGCTGCAGGCGGCGCGCGACGCCTACGCCGGCGCCGTTCAAGTCCGGCCCGACGACGAGGGCGCTGAGACACGGCTGGCAGCCGTTATGGCCACCCTGACCCCGCCCACGCCGACGCCCACACCACGCCCCGCGAAACGGATCGTCGTCAGCATCTCCGAACAGCGCATGCGCGTCTATGAGAACGACGCCCTCCTCTACGATTGGGTCTGCTCCACGGGCGAGCCCGCCCGGCCGACCCGCTACGGCGAATTCCAGGTGCTGGATAAAATCCCCAACGCCTGGTCATCGGTGTGGGGGCTAAGCATGCCCTACTGGCTGGGCATCTATTGGGCCGGTGGATCAGAGAACGGCATCCACGCCCTTCCGATCAACCAGAGCGGCCAACAACTGTGGGCCGGGTTCCTCGGCAGCCAGGTCTCCTTCGGCTGCATCATCCTGGACACCCCCAACGCGGCCACCCTGTACGACTGGGCCGAGATCGGCACTCCGGTCACCATCACCCCCTGAGGCCTCTGCAGGGGTAGCGCTCTTGTCAAACCCCGCATTTGCGGTTATAATCTCGCCACGATCCCAGGCTCTCCCTCCACGCTGGCGGGGCAGGGAAGGCCGGGCCGGCCATGCTCCGGCCGGTGCCGCCGCCCGGGGGACCCCACCCGCCTCGGTGGCAAGACCTCACACGCGACGCAGAACGAGCCACCATTGTCAGGGGCAGACGAACCGCCGCGAGACCCAGTTCAGGAAAAGGTCAAAGGACATGGACCCCACCCATACCACACAGATGGTATCCTGGCTCGACGAAGAGATGCGCCGGCAAAAGGCCCACATCTCGGAGCTGCGTGATCTGCTGCAAAAGCAGGCCATCGAAATGGCCGACCAGCGCAAGCGTCACGAGGACCTCCAGGGACGCTATACCCAACTGCAGAACGAACTCGCCCGCGTGGCCCAGGTAGACCAGACCATCCAGCAACTCAAGAACGAGATGGCCGCGGTGCTGCAGAGCGTTCGCGAAGAAGCCCGTCGCAGCGACCAGCAGGCCCTGCAGGCCCAGCAACTGGAGCGCGAGGCAGATGCCAGAGCCCACGTAGAGCTTGCCCAGCGAGTTGAGCGCCTGATGACCCTCGAAGACAGAATCGGCGTCCTCTCGACCGAGCTACAGCGGCAGAATGAAGTCATGACCGGTTACCGGCAGCGCCTGGACTATATCGATAAGGAACTCGCCCGCCGGGCAGACCGGGAACAACTCAGCACGGAAGAACACCGGCGCGAGCTGGAGCGCATGGACACCATCCAGCGAACCATCGACAGCATGCGCACCCAGTTCGAGTCCCACTCAGCCCGTTTCCAGTACCTGGAGCGTTGGGCTCAGGGCGCCGCTCAGCGAACGGCCGAGATGCAGGCCTTCCGGGCGGACATGGCTCACCTGCAGGATGAGCTGGTCGAGTCGCAGCGCCGTAGCGAGCAGCGGGTTGAGCGGCAGGTCCGCGAATGGGCGACCATTACCGAGAACCTGCACCGAGACCAGGAAGCTTGGGCGGGCCAGTTGCGCCTCTTTGCCGAGCAGCACGAGCGCACCAAGAAGGCCCTGGTGACCATGCAGGACATGTCCAAGACGCTACGCATCATGCAAGACGAAGCACGGCAGGCGTTGGACCTGGGCATGGAGAAGCAGCGCCGCGAGCTTCGCGAGTGGCAGGGCGAGAACGACAAGCGATGGTCCCGCTATCTGGCCCAGTGGGAGTATCGCTGGAACGAACAGCAAAAGACGGACGAGGCGTTGATCGCGCGCATCGAAGAGCTGGAGACGATAAAGGCGCCCATCGACAAAGAGTTGCAGGCGCTGCGCGCCGCCCTGGCCGAGCAACGGGCAAACGCTCAGGCAGCCATCATCGATATCTGGCGCTTCCAGATGGAGTACATCCAACGCCAGCTCGACATCACCAAGGCCACCGCCGAGAAGACGCAGGCCGAGATTGCGCAGCAAGAGGCCCTGCGGGCCGCGGGCAAAAAGCCTACCGACACCCAGTAGCGGCCTGCTGCGCCTGGCACTTGCTAGCCGGACCCGGCCTGCGAGCGCTCACGCCCGCCCGTTTCCGTTCAGGAGGCGGATGTTCATGCGAGTCATCGGCACGGCCGGGCACGTCGACCACGGGAAATCGACGCTAGTCACAGCGCTGACCGGCATCAACCCCGATCGCCTCAGGGAAGAGCGCGAGCGAGAGATGACCATCGACCTCGGATTCGCCTGGCTTACCCTGCCGGATGGCGAGCCGGTCAGCATCGTCGATGTGCCCGGGCACGAGGATTTTATCAAGAACATGCTGGCAGGCATCGGCGGGATCGACGCCGCATTGGTCGTCGTCGCCGCCGACGAAGGGGTTATGCCGCAGACCCGCGAGCACCTGCACATTCTGGACCTGTTGCAGGTCAAGAGCGGCGTGATCGCCCTGACCAAGATCGATCTGGTCGAGGAGCCGGAATGGATCGACCTGGTCTGTGAGGAAATCCGCGAGTTCCTGGCCGGCACCGCGCTGGCCAACGCCCCGATCATCCCCGTATCGGCCCGCAGCGGCCAGGGAGTCGAGGAGACGCTCGCAGCGCTGCAGCAAGCCCTCGAAGAGGCGCCGCCGCGCCCCGACCGCGGCACCCCGCGCTTGCCCATCGATCGTGTGTTCACCATCAGCGGCTTTGGCACCATCGTCACCGGCACGCTCAGCGACGGCAGCCTGCAGGTCGGGCAAGAGGTCATCGTCCTGCCCAGCGAGCAGACCTCGCGCATCCGTGGCCTGCAGACGCACCGGCAAAAGATCGATGTCGCCCCGCCGGGGAGCCGGGTGGCCGTCAACCTCGTCGGCCTTCAGGTGAGCGATATCCAGCGCGGCCAAGTGCTGGCCAAGCCGCGTACATTCCGTCCCACCCAGCGCTTCGACGCCCGGCTGCAGCTCCTGCCCGACGCCCTGCGCCCCCTGCCGCACAACGCCGCAGTGGATCTCTTCGTCGGCGCCAGCCAGGCCCAGGCTCGCCTGCGCCTGCTGGATACGCAGCTTCTCGAGCCCGGCCAGTCGGCCTGGGTGCAGGTCGAAACCGCATCGCCCCTCGTCGTAGCCGCTCAGGACCGGTTCATCATCCGCCAGCCCTCGCCCAGCGCCACGTTGGGGGGCGGCTTTGTCGTCGATCCGCATCCGGGGCGGAGGCACCGCCGCTTCCGGGCCGAGGTTATAGCGCGCCTGGAAACCCTGGCCCACGGCACGCCGGAAGACATCCTGCTGCAGACCCTCGAGCGCATGGGGCCGAACCCGGCCCGCGCCCTGCTGCCCCGGGCCGGCTTGCCCCGCGATGTGGCCGATACGGCGCTCGCCAACCTCCAGGCGCAGGGCCAGGTCATGCCCCTCCTCAGCAGCCGTCCGGATGGGGCACTGGTGACACCAGGGCAGTGGGCGACGCTTGCGGAGCGCATACGCTCACTCCTACAGGTATACCACGCCCAGTATCCCTTGCGCCTGGGCATGCCCCGCGAGGAACTCAAGAGCCGCCTGAACGTAGAAGCCAGGCTGTACGCCGACATCCTGCAGCGAGCCGCCGCAGAAGGTATCGTCAGCGCCTCCGAGGCAGTCGTGCACCTGCCGGGCTTTCAGCCGCGCTACACGCCGGAGCAGGAACGGCGGGTCCGTGCCCTGCTGGCGCGCTTTGCCCAGAACCCCTACAGCCCGCCGAGTGTGAGCGAAGCGGAGGCCGAGGTGGGGCCGGATGTGCTCGCCTCGCTCATTGAGCAAGAGCGCCTCATCCGCCTCAGCGATAGCGTCCTGCTGGCGGCGGACACCTATCGTCACATGCTCGACTCCGTCGTCGAGCGCCTGCGCCGCGGCGAGTCGGTCACTGTCGCCACCGTCCGCGATCTATTCGGCACCAGCCGCAAATACGCCCTGGCCTTCCTCGAATACCTGGACCGCGAACACATCACCCGCCGCATGGGCGACGAGCGCGTCCTCGCCTGAGTCGTAAGGGCGGGGCACCTCGGGGGTCTCCGGGACTCCCGAGGTGCCCCGCCCTCTCTAGCGCCCCTGCGCCCGTTCCCCTCCGTATCCTGGCCCACATCTTGCTGGCATGCCCCCGGCTGGACCCCAATTCTTCGTCCGGTTGCGGAGGCCCATGGCTGTTGTAGCGCCACCAGAGACGCCCGTCGAGGTCGAAGAGAGAGTCCCCGAGATCGCCACGCTTCCACCGGCAGAGGTCTATGCCGCGCTGGACAGCACGCCGGCCGGCATCTCGGCAGCTCAGGCCAGGGAACGTTTGGAGCGCTATGGCCCCAACATCCTGCGGGAAGAGAAAAAGACCCCGCTGATCTACAAGCTGCTAGCCAACTTTACCTACCCCATGGCCCTTCTGCTGTGGGCCGGTGCGGCGCTGGCCTTTGTCGCCAGGCTACCGGAATTGGGCATCGCCATCCTGGCCGTCATCTTTATCAACGCCGCCTTTAGCTTCTGGCAAGAGTACAAGGCCGAGCGCTCGGTGGAGGCGCTGCGCAAGCTCTTGCCCACTTTTGCCCGCGTCATCCGCGAAGGGCAAGAACAGCGCATCCCCGCCGAGGAACTGGTCCCTGGCGATGTCGTCGTCCTGGCCGAGGGCGACTCCATCTCGGCCGACGCGCGGGTCGTCGAAGAGTTCGAGCTGCGCACCAACAACTCGACCCTCACCGGCGAATCGGTCCCTCTCCGCCGCACCGCCGAGCCCTCCATCCAGCCGGATATCGGCTACACCGAGCGGCCCAACTTTGTCTTCGCAGGCACCAGCGTAGCCGCCGGCACGGGCCGGGTCGTGGTACTGAGCACCGGTGAAGACACGGCCTTTGGCCGCATCGCCGAACTGACCCAGAAGGTCGAGTCGGGCCTGAGCCCCCTGCAGATGGAGGTGAACCGCGTCACGCGGATCGTCACGGCGGCCGCCCTCACCGTCGGCATTACCCTCTTTGCCCTGGCCCTTTTGCTCACCGACACCCCCTTCCTGGAGAGCTTTATCTTTGCCATCGGCATCATCGTCGCCTTTGTGCCCGAAGGGCTGTTGCCGCTGGTCACCCTCTCCCTGGCCGTCGGCGTCCAGCGCATGGCCAAGCGCAACGCACTGGTGAAAAAGCTCTCGGCAGTGGAGACGCTCGGCTCGGCCACGGTTATCTGCACAGACAAGACCGGCACCCTCACCCAGAACGAGATGACCGTGCGCGAGGTGTGGCTCGCCTCCGGCGCAGTGAGTGTCACCGGCACCGGCTACGAGCCGGCCGGCGAGTTCCGACGTGACGGCGAGGTCATCACGCCCGGCGGCGAGGGGGACCTCAAGCTGCTGCTCAGCGCCGCCAGCCTGGATTCCAACGCCCGCCTGCTGCCGCCGGATGAGAACCAGCCGCGCTGGACCATCCTCGGTGACCCGACGGAGGGTGCCCTGGTCGTCTCGGCGGCCAAGTACGGCCTGCCCCCCGACGAACTCATTGCCGCCCAACCGCGCGTCTGCGAGCTGCCCTTCGAATCCACGCGCAAGCGCATGAGCACCATCCACCAGGTCGGCGGCGAGCGCATCGCTTACGTCAAGGGGGCGCCAACGGAGGTGCTGGCCGTTTGCACGCGCATACAGGTCAACGGCCAGGAGCAGCCTCTGGACCAGGACTGGCGGCAAAAGATACTGGCCCAGAACGACGAGTATGCGCGGGGGGCGCTGCGCGTGCTCGGCATCGCCTACCGGCGGATGGACCCGGAGCAGGTCTGCGACAGCATCGAGACCGTAGAGCGCGACCTGACCTTCCTGGGGCTGGAGGCCATGTACGACCCGCCGCGGCCCGAGGTCGGCGAGGCCGTGCGGCGCGCCCACGAAGCCCAGATTCGCATCATCATGATCACCGGCGGCTATGGCCTCACGGCGGAGGCCATCGCGCGCCGCGTCGGCATCGTGCAGACGGAGCGGGTGCGCATCATCACCGGCGCCACTGTCGACACCCTATCCGACGAGGAACTGGAGGAGGCCCTATCGGGCGACGAGGAAGTCATCTTTGCCCGCGTCACCCCCGAGCACAAGCTGCGCGTCGTTTCGGCGCTCAAAGACCTGGGGCAGATTGTGGCCGTCACCGGTGACGGCGTCAACGATGCGCCGGCGCTCAAGCGCGCCGACATCGGCATCGCTATGGGCATCACAGGCACCGATGTGGCCAAGGAAGCGGCCGCCGTCATCCTCACCGATGACAACTTTGCCTCCATCATCAACGCGGTGGAAGAGGGCCGGGGCGTCTACAGCGACGTCAAGCGGTTCATCACCTACATCTTTTCCTCCAACGTCGCCCAAGCCGTGCCGTTCATCCTCTTTGTCCTCAGCGGTGGGGCCATTCCCCTGGCCCTCACCGTGCTGCAGGTGCTGGCCGTGGACCTGGGCACCGATATGCTGCCGGCCCTGGGCCTGGGGCTCGAGGCGCCCGAGCCGGGCCTCATGCAGCGCCCGCCGCGCAGTCGGAACGAGCACCTCATCGACCGGCCGCTCCTGTTGCGCGCCTGGGCCTGGTTGGGCCTGCTGGAGGCCATCTTTGGTATGCTCGGCTTTTACACCATCTACTGGACCAACGGCTTTTGCTGTCGCCTGGCACCTCTGCCCGGGCTTCCGGAAGCCGGTGTCATTTACCTCCTGGGCACCACCCTGACTCTCGCCGCCATCGTCTTTGCCCAAATCGGCAACGGCCTGGCTGTGCGCACCGACCGGCGCTCATCCTTCTCGGTTGGCCTGTTCTCCAACCGCACGCTAAACCTGGGCATCATCTCCGAGATCGTGATCATCCTGGCCCTGGTCTATCTGCCGCCCCTGCAACAAGTCTTTGGCACAGCGGCGCTGCCCCCAGCCTACTGGCTCGTTCTGATTCCGATCCCCTTCATTCACTTTGGGCTGGAGGAACTGCGCAAATACATCGTCCGCCGGAGGAGCCCGGAGGCGGAACCGGGATAATGAAAGCATAGCAGAGGCAAGCCGTGTGCTCGCCTATGAGGAGGAGAGGCCATGCGCTTTGTAATTGTGGGCTGCGGCCGGGTGGGCGCCCGCGTGGCGAACCAGCTCTCCATGCAAGGCCACGAGGTGACGGTCATCGACCGCAACCCTCTGGCCTTCGAGCGCCTGGGGGCGGCCTTTCGCGGTCAGACGATAGAGGGCGTCGGCTTTGACCGCGACGTATTGATTAGGGCAGGCATCGAGCGTTCGGACGGCTTTGCGTCGGTCACCAATGGAGACAACACCAACATTGTCTCCGCGCGCATCGCCCGCTACATGTTCCGCGTGCCCAGGGTCATCACGCGCATCTATGACCCACGCCGCGCCGAGATCTACCGAAGGCTGGGCATCCGCACCATCTCGCCCACCGACTGGGCCGGCTATCGCATCGCCGAGATGCTGCTGCACCCCGGCCTGGCATCGCAAATGACGATGGGCCACGGCGAGGTAGCCTTGGTCGAGTTCGTCGCCAACGAGCACCTGGACGGGCACCGCATCGACGAACTCAATGTGCCGGGGGAGATCCTCGTCTCGGCGCTGGTGCGCGAGGGCAGGGCGATCGTGCCGACCCCCGGCACCCGCCTCCGGCTCGGGGATGTAGCGTATATCAGTGTGGACACATCGGTCATGTCGCGCCTGGAGCAGATGCTGCGCATCTAGTGGTGCTCTCAAGAGACTCTGTCGGGCAAGGCCCGCCGCAACTGGCGCCACGATATCCAAGATCGATGTAGCGCAGCACCAGCATCCGGCCGGCCCGATAGGAGGAGTGGATAGCATGAACGTCGTAATCATCGGGGGAGGGCAGACGGGCTCCTTCCTGGCCAGGGAACTCGTCGACGACGGCCAGCAGGTCACCGTTATCGAAAAGCGCCCCAACCTGGCCGCCCAGTTGCAGGATGCACTGCCCACTGCCGTCGTGCTGAGCGGCGACGGCGACGACCCGGCGGTTCTCGATGCGGCGGGCATCCGCGCCGCCGACGTCCTCGTGGCCAGCACCGGCGAGGATGAGGACAATCTCGTTGCCTGCCTGCTGGCGCGCTACGAGTTCAACGTGCCGCGCACACTGGCACGGGTCAATAACCCCAAGAACGAATGGCTCTTCACAGCCACCATGGGCGTTGACAGGTGGGTCAGCCAGGCCCACGTCCTGGCGGACATCATGCAACGGGAGGTGCGCTCCTCGTAACGCCAGAGCGCCGCCATCCCCCCCATGTAGTGGCGGCTTCAGCCACTTGGGCTCCAGGAGCAACCATTGCCTCTCGCAACCCAAAGGGCTCAAGCCCTTACTACGTGGGGCTATGCGCACCGTCACCGCCATGTAGTGGCGGCTTCAGCCGCTTGGGCCGCTCCCGGCAACCCTCGCGCCCGGCAGGCCCTAATGAGCGACGCGCATCTCGCGATCCTCCTCGATCCAGCTGACCCAGGGCTCCTTGCACAATGCCAGGGCCTGACGCCCTGTAGCGCCGGTCGCCAGCGCATTCAGCAGCCGCAGCCGGCAATGCACCGTCAGGCCACGTTCGCTCAGCGCAGCCGAGCGCGTCGCCAGGCCGCCCTCCACGCCCACGATCAGCCGGACGGGCACATCCGGATTGCGGAGCAGACGCGCCTTGAATTCGGGCTCCAGTTTCCTTTTCATCAGCCTCGTCGCCTCGCGCACAGGCCCTGCCCGGCGGCAGCCGCGCCGCGCAGTCTGCATGGCCAGATCGCATCCGATAACGCTACTGAAAGGATAGCACAGGAACGCATCAGCCGTCTAGGGCCATTCGGCGCCCTCCATCTGGAGGGGTATCACATCCGCAACGAGGTGCCGGGGCCGAAGCGCCCCAAAGACGCATGGGGCCGCCGAGGGGCACAATAGCCCTCCCGGCGTCACCTCTGCGTCCTCATGCTCCGACATCCGGACGGTTTGGGTCGGGTTGTGGGGGATTATTTCAAGTAGAAGCGCAGGCCCGCAGGCGGCACAAGCCCGGCATCGGCCACCGTCTGCGGCCCGGCGAGCAAGTACAGGCCCACGCCCAGCAGAGTGAGGAGGACAATCAACAAGAAGACCGGGCCGAGCATGCGCAGCAGGCGGTGGAAATAGGAAGGCCCCTTCTTCTCCTCCGTCCAGCCGCGGCCCTGCCTGAAGCGCTTGTATCTTTCGTACATATGGTAGGCCGTCGGCCCAAGGAAAACGGCCAGCAGCAGGAAAACCAGCAGGAACTCCACGCTTCACCCCATCCGGTGCCCGGTCGGCCTACCTGACCACTATCTGCCGGGCACATGGCGCATTGTACCCGAAACAGGCACCGATAGGCAAACGCGCGGGCTCATTGCCGGCGACGTACCAGCACCAGCGTAGCCCCAGCCACCAGTGCCGGCGCCACCACCGCGAACACCCACAGCGCCAGCCCGCCTGTCCTGGCCCCACGCGGCGCAGGCGCCGGCGTAACGCTCGGCCCGAGGGTGAGTGAGGGCCTGGCTGCAGGCGTGGCACTTGGCCGGGCAGTGGGCAACGGCTCGGGCGTAACGCCCAGCCACTCCCACACTTTGCGGTGCACGCGCAGCGCCTGCTCGTTCTGCGGCTCCAGCGCCAGCGCGGCCTCCGCCGCTTGCAGCACCGCCTGCACCGCCGGATCATCGGGGCGCATGGACCCACCCATGGCCTCCCAGTCCATCAACCGCCACCAGCGCACCTCGGCCAGCTCGGCGTAGGCCGGGGCCGACTGGGGGCCGGCGCGCACCGCCTCCTCCGCCGCACTCTCGCTCAGCGCAGCCAGCCGCTCATCGTACACCATGCCGTGCTTCTCGCTGCCCACACGGCGGTAAGCCTTGGCCAGTGCAATCCAGGAATCCACATCCCCGGCATCCGTCTGCACCGCCTGCCGCAGGTCCAGGATGTACTGCCAGTCGTCAGGCCACACCAAATAAGCCCGCCAGTTGTCCTCCCGCGTCGGCTCCAGATCGGTATAGTGCCAGCGCACCTCGTTGCCCGCCACCCGGCCGCCCGGCGACGTCCACTCTCCCAGGCGCACATTCTCCGGCTCTGCCTCATAGGGCAGGCGCAGGATGATATCCGCCGAGCCGATGGGCCCCTCCCAACCGGCACCGGTCTCCAGGATGTAGCTCACACTCGCCAGGTTGTAACCCGACATCGTCGGCTCGTGGTAGCCGGTGAGTTCGGTCTGATAGCTCACGCCGATGAGGACGTCCTCCCCGGGCGGAAAGGTCACGTCAAACACGGCCCACGTCACCGGCTCGCCCTCGCCATCCTGCCAGCCCAGCTCCTCCACGGTACGCGTCGGCGCCGCCTCGCCGTTCACCGTCGCCGCGAACGCCTCGACCTTGGGAAAGCGCCCAGAGCCGTCGCCCATCCCCCAGGGATGCTCCAGCGGAAAGCGCACCGCCAGCCGCTCCTCCGCTTCGCCCAGATTGCGCAGGGTGAAATCGGCCCGCACGCGCACCCGGCCCAACTCCGGGGACGGCAACACCTCCAATACCACCGTCTCCGCGGCCATCTGCACGCGGGTCGAGCCGCCTGGGGAAAGGCTGCTCCCCGGCGGCTGCAGCGGCGGCGCCACATCCGCCGTTGCCGGTACGGCCGGCAGCAGCGCCAGGGCCAAAGCGAGCAAGAGAACTGCTGCACGTCTGCGCATGCCAATCACCTCAATGCTGGGCCACGCGCTGCGCAGGCCCAATCCTACCTCAGACCTGACGGGTTTTTGGAAACCCGTCAGGTCTGACTATCCTCTGGCCTGGGAACGAGCTCGCTGGAGTCACGACCCTCCGGGAGGTTCGGGAACCTCCCGGAGGGTGGCCGCCTCCTGTGCTGCGCTATCAGCTCATAGGATAACCGTCGCAAACCCAGCGCGCAAGGCCAACGCCCGATACCTCTATTCATAGGACGTCACGGCCCATGCCGGGGTTCCATCCTCAGGGAGATGTCATCTAGCGCCCCAGCACCTTCCACGATAGCTCCCACGGCCCGCGCACTGCCTCATTCACCCCCTCCAGCTCGACCTGATACACGCCCGGCCGCACCCGGCCCGTCTCCGCGTCCGCCACATCAAAGGCCAGCATAGCCCAGTGCTCCGCGCCTCCCTCG
>DAOUGZ010000017.1:0-2463 GCA_034428955.1 Anaerolineae bacterium
GCTCCAGCTTTTCGTAGGGCGTATTATAGTTGACGCGGATGGTAAAGGCGATGCGCCGCTGTTGCATGCGCTTATAGTTGCGAATGCGGCTGCCGAGCAGGTCGCTATTCGGGAAGACGAGCTGCTCGCCGGTCACGCTGCGCAGGCGGGTCGTCTTCAGACCGATGTGCTCCACCGCCCCGGAAAAGTCACCGACGGCGATGAAATCGCCGATGCCAAAGGGCCTGTCGAAAGTGATGGAGAGCGAGGCCAAGAGGTCCGCCAGGATGTTCTGCACAGCCAGGGCAACGGCGATACCGCCGATCCCCAGGCTGGCGATCAGGCTGGTCACCTCCACACCGGGGATGTTGTCCAGCGCAGCGAGGACGATCAGGGAAAAGAGCGCCAGGCGCACGATGAACCCGGCCGCCCGCACGGTCGTCACCTGGTCGGCATCGCTCGCCAGGTGTTGCTTCTGGTAGCGAGCCAGCAGGAAGCCGATCAGTTCATCGCCCCACATGGCCATCTGAATGAGCAGCGCAACCAGGGCTGCCGTCTTGATCCACTCCGTCACTTTGCTGGAGAACGTGAGGGCGAGCGAACCGCCGTAGGCCGCCAGGATGGCCAGGAGCAGGATGCTGGTCCGCTTCAGGAGGTTGGCGATCAGATCATCCAGTTCGCCCGGTGACCGGGCAGCCATACGGCAGAAGCGGGCCAGGAAAAGCCGCTGCATCAACCAGAGCGCCAGCCAAAGCGTTACGGTGATCGCCACGGCGATCAACCAACTCTGAACCGTGTTGCCCACAAACGTCCGCTGTAAAAGATCCATTGGTCCTCCCCCACAAACCCAGGTGTATGAAGGCGATTCTGACGCGGCTATTGTACCTCAAGACGCACAGAAAGCCGAGTGGCGAAGGCATAGGGCGCGAGGCGTCGACTAACTCGTGAACGTCTCTGCGGCATCGAGCCCCACCACACGCGACGCTCAGCCGCATCAAAGCGTACCGGAGGTACATATGGGCAAAACTCAAGAGGGGGCGGCCCGGCCACGCCGTAACAGAGGGATGACGGTCGCCGCAGTGACTACAGTCATCTGGGCGATCACCATGTCTTGCGGGCTGGTCTTCCCCTCGGCCGTCAGCCTCGGTTATGTGCTCATGGTCGGCCTCACCACGCTGGTGGCGGCGCTGGCCTGGGTTCTGCTGCTTCTCGCCCGACGGCGTCAGGGGGCGGCTCGCTGGTCTCTGGCCCAACTCCGAGCCCTTTCGCCTGATGAGTTTGAGGAGTGGACCGCTGCCCGCTTTGGCGAACTCGGCTTTGAGGTCAAGGCTGCCGGTACCTATGGCGATTCTAATGTGGACCTGGTCGCGGAAAAGCTCGGCGAGTTTGCTGTGCTCCAATACAAGCGGTACCAGGAGGCCACGGTCGACGAGCGGGCCCTGAGCGACCTCCTGAGCGCCATGGGCGACTATGGCGCCCAGCATGCCTACCTGGTAACCACGGGCGAGTTGACTCCGGCGGCTCGCGAGTGGGCCGCGGACAAGCCGGTCACCGTCTGGGATGGCGCTTACCTCCTGGAGCTGGGTCGCCGGCCCGCGCCCCAGCTGCCGACCGCCACCGGCGCCGGCTCTGAGGATGATGATCGCTATGAGGCGCAACCGGACGATTTCGTACCGGCCCTCACCGGCTTTTCGCCCGCCGAGGCGGAAGCGCCCGATGCTGATCCGGAAGAGGCCGTCCCGGACCCGGAGGAGGATTCCTTCGCCGTCGAAGGTCCCTGGCTGCAGCAGGATGACATGCCCGCAGACCCGGCGGATTTGCAGCAGGAAGACGAGGATGAGGCGGGCCCATCGCCGGCCGCTCCGCAGCAGGATGAGCCGTTGCCCGCCATCTCCGGCTGGCCCGCGTTCAGTGAGCAAGGCGATACCGAGATGGGGGACGATGACTACTCTATGGCCAAGCTCCTCGATGATACGGAGATTGCTCTTGAGGAGGCCGCGGAGGGCGAGGCGGCGTCTGCCCAGCCCGGCGAGTTCGCCGCGGAGGGCACGGACTGCATCTGCCCGGTCTGCGGCTCGCCGCTCAAGGTCTGCACCGACCCGCAGACTGCGGAGCGCTATCTGGGCTGCTCGCGCTTCCCGGAATGCCGGCACACGGAGCCGCTGGCGTAGGGTGCTCGGCCGCCCACTGCGGAGGCGCAACCGCCAATCCCAGGGCAACAAACATGCGCTACCCGGCGCGCTGGAATCAAAAAGGGCGGCACCCCGTCGTTGACGGGGTGCCGCCCTGATCATATGCTTGCGTATCTATTGGCCTACTTACCAGACCTGCGCACTGTTGCCGCTCACGGCCTCCCAGAAGGTCCCCAGGTCCACCGTGCGGAACACCGGACCCTCATAGCCGGAGGCCGAGGGCGCCGTATCGGCGTAGGTCACAAACTCGTTGCCCTCGGCGTCCTCATAGTAGCCATACACGGCCACAATG
>DAOUGZ010000018.1:0-4043 GCA_034428955.1 Anaerolineae bacterium
GCCTCGACCTAGACACCCTGGCCGGCCAGTTCGTGCTCACCACCGGGCAGATCCGTGACGCCGTCAACTCGGCGAGCGACGCGGCCGCGCTGGGCGGCCGCCCCATCGGCAGCCAGGACCTCTTCGCGGCGGCCCGGGCCCATTCCGTCGGCGGGCTGGATAGGCTGGCCCGCAAGATTGTGCCTCACTACACCTGGGCGGACATTGTACTGCCGGACGATCAACGGACCCTCCTGCGCGAGATCATCGCCACCGTGCGCAGCCGGCCCCAGGTGCTGGACGATTGGGGTGTGGGCGCCAAGCTCGCCTCGAGCGGTGTGACCATGCTCTTCGCCGGCCCACCGGGCACCGGCAAGACAATGGCCGCCGAAATCATCGCTGCCGAGTTGGGGCTGGACCTCTACAAGATTGACCTCTCCACCATCGTCAGCAAGTACATCGGCGAGACGGAAAAGAACCTCGAGCGCATCTTTTCCGGCGCGTCCAGTTCTAACGCCATTCTCTTCTTTGACGAGGCCGACGCCCTCTTCGGCAAGCGCTCTGAAGTGCGCGACTCGCACGACCGCTACGCCAATATCGAGATCAGCTACCTCTTGCAGCGCATGGAGGCCTACGACGGGGTGACCATCCTGGCCACCAACCTGCGCGCCAACCTCGATGAGGCCTTTACCCGCCGCCTGCAGTTTGTGGTCGATTTCCCCTTCCCCGAGGAGGCCGACCGCCTGCGCATCTGGCAGTCCCTCTTTCCGCCTGCTATGCCGTGTGTGGCCGAGTTGGACCTGCCGCTGCTCGCTCGCCGCTTCAAGCTGGCCGGGGGCAGCATTCGCAACATTCTCGTCGGCGCCGCTTACCTGGCGGCGGCCGACGGACAGGCTGTGACTATGGAGCACCTCTTGCACGCCACCCGTCGTGAACTGCAAAAGATGGGGCGGCTGGTGGGCGAGGAGGACTTGACACCCGCCGGGCCGGGTGCTCCGGGCCGGTCGAGTTGATCCCGGCGCCGCGGCGGCCGGCGCACAGGCCCCGCCGGCGCTCTACCGATCTCTTCCCGACCTTGCATACCAGCCGAGTTGCCGGCTACTGAGTAGGGCGTGTTCAGACAACAGGAGGTCCGCCCGATGCGCCTGATCAAGTTCACCCAGGTCGCCACTGCCATGTGTGTCATACTGGTTATGCTTATCATGTTCCAGGGCTCGCTTTTCATCCCCCTGGCCATCGGGCCGGGCACCCTGGCCGCAGGGGGGCGCGAGCGCTCCATGGCGCCGAACGAGCAGGTGGCCTTTACCACCATCTTTACGGTCGCGCTCATATTCGGCGGCGAGGTAGCCCGCAACTGGGTCAGCCAGGCGTTCAAGATGGACGCGGGCAAGCTGCCCTCGTCGCCGAACACAGGCATGCGCGGGCTCGGGCGCGTGTGGTTAGTGCGCCAGTTGATCGGCCTGCCCCTGCTCTTCCTCCTGACGTTGGGGGCCAATGCCTTCCTCTGCTACGGCCTGGTGCGCAACATCAGCGGGCGCGAGGGGCGGCTGCCGTGGCCCTTTTGGATGGTTGTCGGCATCTATGTCGTCTACTTCCTGATCCGCCGGCCGCTGGCCCGGGCCCTCAAGGGGGCAACCAAGCCGGGCACCCGCGGCGGCAAGCTGGTGGCTTCGGTCACCCCCACCTTTACGCTCGAGGGGAACGTCATCGTCCTGGACCTCAAGCGCAAGAGGGCGCGCCCCGGCGAGCAGCGCGGCTTTATCAGCGTCGGGTCCGAGCCGTGCATCGTGCGCATTGCCTTCGATGAACTCGACGAGGTCCGGGCGATGTCTTACGTCGAGGCCCAGTCCTACGTCCAATACGAGATCGGCCCGGATGTCCAGCTCGCGCTCAAGAACACCACAGAACTCTATCGCTACATAGCCGGCCAGGTCGAGCGCCCAACCTATTACGGACATTGGGGTGCGGTCGGCACCACCCTCGCCCTGCGTGGGCCAGCGCTCTTTTACCTGGTCTCGGTAGCCAACGAGAACGTAGACGAGCTGCTAGCGGCATTCAGCACCTACAAGCAATCCGCTGGGCCTGCACTGCCGGCGGGGAGTTGAGAGCGCATGGCCAAGCAGAGCGTGGTCACAGAAGCTCAGGCCGAAAAGAAGGATCGACGCCCGACCCCGCCGGCTCAGATGGGGCAGTTGACCGAGCCGGCCGGGCTGCTCGGCGTAGCAGGCCACGGCTCCCTTGAGAGCCAGGCCGCGCGGCTGGGCGACCGGCGCCTGCCGGTCGCCCAGCGCCATGCCCTCGCCCGGCAGATCGGGGCAGTACAGGGCAATCTGCACCTGCAGCGAGCCCTCCAAGAGCCTATCCGCAAGGTAGCAGAGGCGGTTCCCATGCCGCCGGTTCTCGCTGTTGTTTCGGATAGGCTCGACGACGTGCCCGGCGTGCAGCGGCAGAGCGCGCCGGAGGCCGCCCCTGCCCTGCCGGAGCAGGCGCCACAGCGCCCACTGATCAAGCTGCCCTATACCTACTCGGTGCAGATACCGATGAACTTCGGCAAATACGTCAAGATTACAGGCGCCGCTTTCCAGGTACAGGGGACCATCGAGGAATTGCCCGGCCCCGGCCGGGAGGAGAATGGGCTGCCCCCAGTCGTACTGGAGCAGGCCCGAGGGAAGAGCAGCATCGCCATGGTCCACGAGGTCAAAACCGCCGCCGACGGCTGGTTCGCCGGCAAGCTCAGCAGCCTGTCAAGCTCCTTCAAGCCCTACACGCAAGAGAACTATTCCTTTCAGCGCAAGAAGAACGGCGGGCTGGAAGGCAAGGCGTCGTACGAGTGCGGCCTCGATATCGACCCCTTGCACTGGGACGGCTCCTCGGCCAACTTGAGCGCCGAGTTCTCCATCCTCGAGTTCAAGAAGGAGATGGGCGAAAAGCCCGAGTTCGAGTTCTTTACGGTCACCGGCAAGGCCGCCGTCGGCGGCGAGGCGGAAGACTGGCCGGTACCCGGCTTCAAGGCGAGCCTCAAGGGCGAGCTTTCGGTGAATATGGAGCCGGACTATATCACCCTGGGCATGATGGCGCTACAGTGCCCGGTGACCTGGGTCGCGGCAGCCGCTGCCGGCGCCGCCGCGATCACTTACTTCACACTCCAGGACATCGAGCGCCAGGGGCAACTCTTCGCGAGAACCCGCGTCCAGGCCAATTTCATCGCCAAGTCGGCGAATGCCTACGGTGCAGCGATCATCGGCGAGACGCCCCACCCGCGCAACCGCTTCGACGAAGCGGCCATCGCCCAGGGCAATGCCGACCTAGAAGTAACCTGAAAAACCCTTCTTTCGGGAGCACCGAGCCTCACGAAAGCCGGGGAAAACGCTTGGAACGGAGGGCTGAGGCTATGTGCAGGTTGGATTCGATAGCACCGTCTGCCCTAGCCTTGGCCCCTCCATCGGTACTGGGCTCAGCCTATCGTCGCCAGAACCTGGCGCATGTGGTTTGTGTCGCCATTGAACAGCGTGAACAGGCGCCGGAGGTTGACCGCAGCGCCCGACCATTGGGCTTGCAGCCGGCCTTTCGCTGTTCCGATGTAGCGTGCCTGTCGCGCACTACACTGTACCAAGTCAGCGATCTTGCGTTCGATCGCCATCCGTAGCAGATATGTCTGCTTGAACTCAGCCGTACCCTGGCGCTGACGAGCCGCTTGGAGCAAGGCTTCGTGATAATGCGTACGCAGGTACCGTCCATGGGTCTTGCTGTGGACACAGCGGGCAAACAACGGACAGGCCTCGCAGGTGCTGCGCTCGAAGACGAAGAGCAGCACGGCCCGGCCTTGCGGGTCTTTGGCCGTCTTCGGGTTGGATGCCACCTGGCCCTGGGGGCACGTCGCGCGCTTGTTCGCGAGGTCGATGGCGAAGGCCGTCTTGTCAACCGCCGGATCGGACGGCGCCGGCAGCGGCGAAACCAGATCGACTTGCTCCTTGGCGCAAGCAGCCCGGTTGTCGCCGGTCCCGTAGGCTCCGTCGCCAATGACCCGTTTGACTGTGACATCATGCTCGCGCTCGATGGCCTCC
>DAOUGZ010000019.1:0-2134 GCA_034428955.1 Anaerolineae bacterium
GGTAGACCCCGTCCGCTTTATCGACGAGTTCCCGGATCGCATCTACCACGTGCACATGAAGGACGCCGGCGTCTACCTCGACGGCTATAGCTCGATCCTGGCCTCGCACCTGCAGTTCGGCGACCATCGCCGCGGCTGGGATTTCCGCTCTCTGGGCCACGGCCAGGTCAACTTTGAGGAGATCATCCGCGCCCTCAACCGCATCGGCTACGACGGCCCGCTCTCAGTCGAGTGGGAGGATTCGGGCATGGACCGCGAGTTCGGCGCCAAGGAGGCCTGCGAGTTCGTACGCAGGGTCGACTTCCCGGCCTCGTCCATCGCCTTTGACGCCGCTTTTGAACAGTAGACGGTAATGCGCAATACGGACTGCGTGCTGCGTAATCCCTGTCATCGCCAAGGGCGCTGCTCAAGGCGACCTTGCGCAGCACGCAGTCCGTATTGCGGGAGCATACACACTGCGTGAGATTATCATCCCTCCGTGCCTTTCGCAGCGCCACCGGCACCATCGCCCTGATCCTCATCCTGCGCTATATGAGCTTTGGGCTGGCCGGGCTTGTTCTGCCCCTCTACTTTGACGCCATTGGCCGCTCAGCGGGCGACTGGGGGCTGGCCTCCGGCGCTTTTGCCTTCACCCTCACCTTTGCCGAGCCCGTCTGGGGCTGGGCATCGGATCGGGTGGGTACGGCTGTTACCTTCCTGGCCGCGGGGGTGGGCTCGGCGGTGCTCGTGCCCCTCTTCGCTCTCACCGGCCACCCCTGGCTGCTGCTGGCCATCCAACTGGCGCGGGGTTGCGTCGAGTTCGCCAACTCGCCCGCCGCGCGCAAAGCGCTGGCCCACTCTATGGGGCCCGGCAGAAAGGCGGTCGGCATTGGCCTCTTCCAGGGCTGTGCCAGCGCCGGGTCCGCGCTGGGGCCGGTTCTGGGCGGGTTCCTCATCGAGCGCTGGGGCTTTGCCGCCGCCTTTGCCGGCGCGGCTGCCATCTCCCTCGCCGCTGTCGCCGTCACTCTGGCCAACCGGGCGCGCATCGACGCCGCCGGCCGGCCGGCCGGCGCCGCGATGCCCGTCGCCGCGCCGGGCCAGGCCGCCAAGCGCGGCTCGCTGCTCCCCTTTGTCGCCCTGGCGCTGATGGCCGCTTGCCTCTTCTCCGCGCAGACGGTCGGCAGGAATTTCGTGCCCATCCTGGGCACCAGCATCCGGCGCCTGCCGGCTACGCAGGTGGCCCTGGTGTTGGGTGCGGCCGGCGCCGTCAGCGGCCCCCTCACCATCGCCATGGGCCGCCTGGCCGACCTGTGGGGCCGCAAGCCGCTGATGATCAGCGGCCTGCTTTGCGTCTCCGCCGCCCTGCTGGGCTACGCCTACCTGCCAGGCATCGTGGGCCTGGCCGGCTCTACCCTGCTCCTCTATCTGGGCACGGCCGCGGGCATCCCCGCCGGCGTCGCCCTCGTCTCCGATGTGACCCCTTACGAGAGCCAGGGGCGCATGATCGGCCTCTATGGGGCCTGCGAGAACGTGGGCATCATGGCCGGCCCCCTCCTCTGCGGCTTTTTGTGGGATGCTGCGGGCTATCGCTTTGCCTTTATCGCCTGCGCTCTGCTATCCGCCCTGGGCGTTGCCGCGGCCAGGGGCGTGCGCGAGAAGGCCTGAATCACGAGGGCCTCGCAGAGGGATGCACATCCTCTGCGAGGCCCTCGTTCAGAAAGCGGGGCCTACTTCCTCACAGCCTGCCCATCTTGCTTCAGGAAGAGCGCCTGCGTCGGGAGGGCAAACTCGATCCCCTCCTCGGCAAAGCGCTTGTAGATGGCCAGATTGATCGCCTGCTGCGTGTCCATGTACAGCGCAAAGTTGGGGTCCAACATAAAGTAGACGACATCAAAGTTCAGCGAGAACTCGCCATAGGAGCTGAAATGCGCCCGGTCAAAGCGCACGTGCGGCTGGCTCTGAATGATCTCGCTGATGATGGCCGGGATGCGCTCCAGCTTTTCGTAGGGCGTATTATAGTTGACGCGGATGGTAAAGGCGATGCGCCGCTGTTGCATGCGCTTATAGTTGCGAATGCGGCTGCCGAGCAGGTCGCTATTCGGGAAGACGAGCTGCTCGCCGGTCACGCTGCGCAGGCGGGTCGTCTTCAGACCGA
>DAOUGZ010000020.1:0-8349 GCA_034428955.1 Anaerolineae bacterium
GCCAAGATCCTCTGCATCGTTGTGGGAATCCGCGAGAGCACCTTCCCCTGGCGCGGCGCTTACCGTACCTTCGAGGTGCTGGACTCAGGGGATTGGCTCGCGCTGGCTTTGGCGGCGGCGGGCTTGGCTTACCTGGTCGTGTTCTCCTGGCAGGCGGCTCGCGGGCACGTTGTTTCGGCCTTGAGCGAGGATTTCGCCGAGTCCGACGACTAGGGGCGCCTCGCCTTTGCTGCGAGCGCGGCACCTGCTTGGTCACAGGCTAGTGGAAGGCACTGGCGAGACGCCGCCGAATGGCATGGGCGATCGCAAACGCCGCAACATCCTGCGATCGGCAATAGCGCCAGATCCTTCCTTATAGACATCTCACATAAACATCGGACAAACGGCGTTGAAGCCGAACGAGTCCAGTAGCGGGCTCATGAACGTGTGCTCCACCAGATACTCCTTGAAGTCGACTGCCAACGTCCGCAGGTGGCGTTCGGTGTGGTTGTGGCTGATTTCTGTCCGCGCCGCCTTCCACACATGTTCCTGCGGATTGAGATCCGGTGTTGCCGTCGGGAAGCACATGAGTTCCAGCCGCGGGTTGGCAGCCAGCACATCGCGAATCGCCGGGCCATGGTGCCACGGCGCAGGCCAGGATGCGATCGTCATCGGGGTCTTCCTCCACCACGGCCGGACCTCGTTCCGCAGAGACCATCAAGGCGTTCATTTCCAGGAGCGCCCTGACCCGGGCGATATCCTGTGGGCCAGTGCCACGCTGCTCCCGGAAGAACCTGCGGCTCAGGACCTCGACGACCTCTTCGACGATGGCCTCGCAGGCCAGCAGGACGTACTCACCTCGGCGCCAGGCCTGCAGCACGGCATGGGGGGCGCCCAGGCGGCGATTGACAGCAGGAGCCTCGCCCTCCACGATGGCGTGCTCCTCGTCGGAGATGGCGTATGGCCGCGACCCCCCGGCCCCGGCCTCGCACAGTGGCGCTCGACGTCGCAACAAGTGTGCTCCTGGGGCTCGAGCGACCAAAGTCGCCACTACAAGGGGGGCGACACGCCTGCCCGCAGCCGCGGCCCTCGCCATGGCGCAGCTCCGGCGCCAGATTTGCCCCCTTTTCGAGCCTTTCGCGCCCTTTCGTGTTCCAGAGCCTTGACGCGCTGGAACATGCGGCTATCGCTGTCACTGACAGCGCCCTTACGCAGTGCGGCCATGCGTGACGCTTGACGGGACGATTCCCAGTAACCACAAGTCACCGTGTCTCATAGACTAGGTCACTTTGCGTAGTGATGCGCGCCATCACGCCTGGAGGCTGGGACGGTAGCGAATAAGAACGGGCGCGAACGGAAGCGCCGCCCCCGTCGCGGCCTAGACCTTGCTGTGTGCACACGGCACAACGCATGGCCTGTGAGCACTTGCGCCGCGCGCGCTGCGTCACGCAAGAGGGCGCACGGCTGGAGGCTCTGGCTTGCCAACCGCGACAGGAGGTGGCGAGGTGCATGACAAGGGAACGGATCGCGCTGCTGGCCGTGATCCTCGCCGAGGCCGCGGTTTTCCTCGCTGACCTGTTTCTGGCGCCCGGCCTTGTGTTACCGGCTGCGCCGTACGCAGCGCCGATCCTCATCGGCGCCCTCTATCTGCCGCCGCTGCTGGTGGCGGCCATCACGGCGGGCACCCTGGCGCTCGAGCTGCTGGCTGCTCTCATCCAGGGGACCTTCCTGGTCACCTGGCCGCTCTTCTTGGTCGGTGTCGCCATCACGGGGACGCTGGCAACGCTCCTGGCGGACCGGCGAGCGCGGCTGACGGCATCGCTGGCGGAGCAGGCGCGGCTTGCCGAGCAGGAGGCAGACGCACGGGCCGTGGCCGAGCAACGCGCGACCGAGCTGGAGGCGCTGCGCCAGGTGACCGACCCCTTCCTCGCCCGCCAGGGGCTGGAGGAACTGGTTGAGAGCCTGCTGCAGCGCACGGTGGCCATCATGGGAGCAGATGCGGGGTCCATCATGCTCCTCGACCCGACCGGGCAGGTGCTCGAGCTCAAGATGACGGTAGGCATCCCAGGCACAGAGATAACCGGTGGCCAGGTTCGGGTCGGCGAGGACTTTGTCGGCAAGGTCATTAAGCGAAACGCGGTCACTGCGGTCTCCGATGTCCAGGAAACCCCCGAGTACCACAGCGATACCATCCGAGGCAGCGCCATCCGGGGGCTGATGGGCACTCCCCTGCCGGTCCGCGGGCAAGTCATCGGCGCCCTCCATGTTGGCTTTCGGCAGGCGAAGCAGTTCGAACCCAGTGAGGAGCTGCTGCTGAGCGTGGTGGCCGAGCGAGTTGCCCAGGCCATCGACCAGACGCGGCTGTTGGAGGAAGCGCGATCGGCGCAGAGGCAGACGGCGCAATCCCTGGAGGCAGAGCACCAGGCGCGCCGGCGTGCGGAAGAGGCGATTCGCGCCCGTGACGCGTTCCTGGCAGCGGCGGCTCACGAGCTCAAGACGCCGATCACCAGCCTGCGCGGCTACGCCCAAGTCACGATGCGCCGGTTGCAGCGAGAGGGTGCCCCGGACCCCGAGCGGACGCGCCAGGCGCTGAGCACCATCGACCGCCAGTCCGACCGCCTCGCACGCCTGGTGGCCCAGCTGCTGGATGTCGCCAGCATTGAGGCCGGCCAGTTGAAGCTGCATCGCCAATGCATAGACCTCGTCCCCGTCGTCAGAAGCCTGGTGGAGAGCGTTGGCGTGGCCCAGCGCCACAAGCTCACCCTGCAGGCGCCACCCTCCCTTCAGGCCATGGTCGACCGCGAGCGCATTGAGAACCTCGTGGCCAATCTGCTGGACAACGCCGTCAAGTACAGTCCGCCGGATACGAGCGTAGAGATCGAGCTGGCGGCGCCGAGCCCGGACAGGGTGCAGCTCGCCGTGCGCGACCATGGCCCCGGCATCCCGCCGGAGCGGCGGAGCCAGCTCTTCAGCCGCTTCTTCCAGGCGCAAGCCGAGCGGCCCTTTGCCGGCCTGGGGCTGGGGCTCTTCTACAGCCGCAGCATCGTGGAACTGCATGGAGGGCAAATCCATGCCGAGTTCCCGCCCGAAGGCGGCTCCCGCTTTGTGGTGACCCTGCCCAGTGGGGCGCTGGCGGCACAGGGACAGGGCACGGCGCGAGGCGGAAACCCTTGACCCGCCAGAACATCTGTGCTATACTACCCTCAACAACACCACACCTCACCCCCGCCGCAGTTCGGGCTGCGCGGGGGCAGAGGATGGGTGCGGCTATCAGTGCTGCCTCATCGTGATCTTGACACGCTTGATGGCGCCGCCTGGGGCGCCTCTTGCCGCTCAAGATGACCGTGAAGCACCACAAGGCCCGCCCGGCAAAGACGCCGGCGCGGGCCTTTTTCATGCCCCAACGGGGAATACGGAGCTGAACCACAAAGGGTATTTTCAGAGCAGGACACGAAGAACTCAAAGGGTTTCCATCACGCTTTTCCTTTGTGTGCTTTGTGCCCTTCGTGGTTCAACGTTCTTCCGACGCATCACCTATCATAATCGCCGAAAATACGAAACGAACCCAATTGACCCTCGCTCCCTCTGGGGGGCCTGACGTTTCACGCATCGACGGCCCTCAGCCACCTTGACATCCGGGTGGGCATTGGTGTAAACATCATGTATCGTCCATACTCTTCCGCCCTCACAAGAGGATATCGCGTCAAGTCGGCGACCCATTACATGTGGCATGCCTAGGGTTCCTTCTGGGCTGGGTGGCCTCCCACCGTCCGCCCACGCCACAGCATCGTTTGTCTGGGAGATTGGAGGCCTGATGCCGCAGTCACGGATTCGCTGCCTGATGAGGCAACTCCAGCCCGCAGACCACCTCTGCTGGCTGTATGATGATGAGGCCGAGCTGCAGGCGGTGCTCGAACTCGGCGCCCAGGTGGCGGCGCGAGCCGGGGTGCCGTTTCGGGCCTGGCCGGGGCCGTCCGTGCAGACCCTGCCGCAGGAGATCGGCGAGGCTGGGGGTGCCTGGCTGGCCGCCGATCTATCCTGGGCTGCTTGCGAGGAGGCCGGCTTTGACGCGCACCTGCGGCGCGCCTGGCAAGCTGCGGAGGCCCACGGCGTGCGTCTAGTGGAGTTGTACGACGCGCGTCGCTTGCCCGCGGCGCGCCTGCTGGCCCTGCTGCGCGGCCACAACCAGATTGTTCTGCGCGGCGAGACGAATGGCCTGCAGGGCGCGGCAGTGGCCGATGCGCCGGCGGACGGAACCGTGGGCGCGCCGGCCTCCTCTCCGCAGGCATTCTGCTGGCTGCGCGATGATCTGGATCGGCACAGCGAGGAACTGGCGGCATTTCAGGCCATCGCCCGGGCAGTACGCCTTTCCCTGCCTCTCGACGAAATCCTGCAGGCAGCGCTGGCTCAGATCGTGACCCTCGTGCAGGCCGATCTGGGCTACATCTCGCTGCGCGAACGCCCCTCGGGCCGCCTGCTTTCCTATGCTGTGCAGGGGGCGCCGCCGTCGCTGGTCCGGTTCGAGGCAGATAGCTCGGCGGTTGAGCGCCTGGTCGACCGCGCGATGCTGGCGGGCACTGAACTCGTTGTCGTGGGCGATATACGCCAATCCCCCTACCTGAGCTTGGTGCCGGCGGCGGTCCTGCAGGAGGGATATGTGTCCTTCCTCTTTGCCCTCCTCCGCTCGGGGGGCGAGGTGCAGGGCGCCATCATCCTGGCTTCGCGAACGCCCGAGCACCTGGGTCGCAAGGATGGTGAGCTGCTCTCTTCTCTGTGCGAGCAGGTCGGTGTGGCGCTGGACAATGCCCGCCTGTATGCAGAGGCTCAGGGGCGCGCCGAGGAGATGAGCAGCCTCTACGAGCTCAGCCTGGCGGCTGCTTCCCTCGATCCGGGGGACATCCTGCGCCTCATCGGTGAGCAGATTGTGCGCCAGTTTGATGCTCCTTGCTTCTTTGTCGCCCTTGTCGATAAAGAGGCGGACGCCATGGACTTTGCCTATATCCTGGATCGCGGGGAACTGCTGGAGCCCTTTACCGCCCCCATGGGGCAGAATGGTGGCCTGACGGCCCACGTCCTGCGCACCGGCCGGCCACTCCTGATCAGCGACCTGGCGGCAGAGGCAGACCAGTTGCCCGTGCCGCCCATCCACTTTGGTGAGGCAGCGCGCTCCTGGTTGGGGGTGCCTTTGGTTGCCAAGGGGCGCACCATCGGCATGATGAGCGTCCAGTCTTATGCGCCCTCGGCGTTCGATGAGAACGACCTGCACGTCCTGAGCCTGGCGGCGCAGCAGGCGGCCTCGGCGCTGGAGAACGCCCGGCTCTTTCAGGAGACGCGCACCCTGGAGCAGCGCTACCACAAGCTGCTGGAGGACCTCAACGACGGCTATGCTGTGCTGCAGGATGGGCGGGTCGTTTTTGCCAACGCTCGCCTGAGCCACATGCTGGGGGCCTCTCCGGATGCGCTCTTGGCCAGCTCTCTGGAGGAACTGTTCACCCAACAGGACCGGGCGAAGGGATTGTTGGATGTGCCTTCGGAGCGGCTCGGCGCCCGGCCCGTGCATTACCGCCTGAATCTGCAAAAGAGCGACAGGAGCGAACTCCCCGTCGAGGTCACTCTGAGCGCCATTGACTATGAGGGAAGGCCTGCCCTGGCCATCCTCTGCCGCGACATCTCCAGCCAGGTCCGGCTGGAGAACCAGCTCTTGCAGGCGGAAAAGCTCTCCGCAGTGGGCCAGCTCGTCTCCGGTGTGGCCCACGAGCTGAACAACCCGCTGACGACCATCAAGGGCTATGCCCAGTTGCTGCAGGCCGAGGGCCTGCACCCGGCGGCCGTGGAGGACCTGAAGCGCATCGAGGATGCGGCAGATCGCTGTCGGCGCATCGTACGCGACCTTTTGACCTTTGCTCGCCATTATGAGCCCGAGCGCTCGGATACTGACCTGAACGAGTTGCTGCGGCGGACGGTGGCGCTGCGTTCTTACGAAATGCGCCTCTCGGACATCACCGTCCATTGGGACCTGGACCCGAGCCTGCCGCTGATCCAGGGAGACCCGCATCGCTTGCAGCAGGTCATCCTCAACCTCGTCTTCAATGCGGAGCAGGCCCTGGCGAGTGCGGGTGAGGGCGGCCGGATGTGGATTTCCTCGCAGGTCTCGCCCGACGGCAAGCACATTCGCTTCGAGATCGGCGACAATGGGCCCGGGATCCGGCCGGAGCACATGGACCGCATCTTTGACCCGTTCTTCACAACAAAAGAAGTGGGCATGGGAACGGGCCTTGGCCTCTCCATCTCCTACGGAATCGTCCAGGAACATGGCGGCCGCATCTGGGTACAGAGCCGCCATGGGGCCGGCGCCACCTTTTTCGTCGAGCTGCCCATTGAGGGGCCCCCGGTTGCCGCGCCCAATAGCGATCCACAGACCTGAACGCGTGGAGGTGCAACACGATGGCCAAGTTTCTTTCCCAATACCCACGCCCACCTGCCGACACGGGCTGGGGCTTTCACGATAGCGCGGGCGCCGACTGCCGCCCCGGCGATGCAGCGGGCTATGCTCGCTACCTACGGCAAGAGCTGGGCGTAACCTGGTTCAAGCTCCTGGCGCGGGGCACCAACAAGGTGGACCTGGCCCGCGCTTTCACTCAGCAGGGGCTCGAGGTGATCGTCCGCCTCTACGCCGGGCAGCCCCACCCGCATTATGTGGTGCCGGAGGGTGAGGTGCGCGCCTATGTGGATGCCGGCGCCCACTACTTTGAGTGGGGCAACGAGCCGAATCTGTGCCTGGAATGGAATCGCGCCTCGTGGGACGAGGGCGCACGGGTAGACAAGGTCTGCCAGCAGTTCCTGCGCAACGCCGAGGTCATCCGCCGCGCCGGGGGCATTCCGCTCTTTCCGGCTCTCACTCCGGGCGGCGACTATCCGCACCGCGACTGGTATCGCACGACCTTTGAGTGGCTGCGGCAGCATGGCCACCTCTCCGCGCTCGACGGCGCTGCTATGGCCATCCACAACCGGCCGATGAACAACCCCCTGAACCATATCGACAGCACGGGCTGCAACTTTTTAGAGTACGAATGGATCGACGATCTGGTGCGGCGCTATGTGGGGCGCAGCCTGCCTCTGCTGGCTACGGAAGCCGGGTACGAGCCGGGCTGGAATCAGAACCCCAGCTTTCCGCCCATCGACCCGCAGCGCCACGCCGCCTACAATGTGGAGATACTGCGCAACTTTGGCCCCCATGGCAGCCGGCGCTGGCGCGACTCGCTCTTTTGCCAGTGTATGTGGCTGGTCGATTCCTTTGGGCACCACGACTTTTCCGAAGCCGCCTGGCACGGCAACCGGCAATGGGCCGGCGGAGGCAACCTGCCGGCGGTCGCGACGCTGCGCGCTGAGTGGCAGGGGCGCCCCTTCCAGCGCAAGTGGTCGTGGGAGGACGCCAAGGTCGACTATCCCCAAGCCACCTGGCGCGGTTCGCCCAATGCCGACGCGCGGCCCGCAGGGGCCAAGCCGTCGCTGGTTATCCTCTATCCCACCGATGCCGGCTACTATGAGGCCATCCAGCACTACCAGGACCCGGCCGCGCAGGTCTCCGTGCACTATGTGGTCGCTCGCACCGGCGGGATCACTCAACTGGTGCCGGAAGCCCATCGCGCCTGGCACGCCGGCAACTCGCTGTGGCAGGGCAAGCGGGCCAACGATTATGCCGTCGCCATCGGCCTGGTCAACAGCCAGAATGACCCCTGCCCGTCCGTCCAGTTGAGTGGCGCCGCGGCGTTGGTTCGCCACCTGATGACCCGGTATGGCATTGCCTTGCAGAATGTCGTCACTACGGATATGATTAGCGGGAGCGGCAAGCCGGTCCTGGACCTGGATGCGTTCTATGAGCGGCTCGGCGGAGTGCCCAAGCCTTGGCCGCCTGAGGAGGTGGTGCGCAAGGCGGCCTGGGCTGCCGGCGGCATCGCCTACAATAGCGAGGCCGCTTTTCCGCACTATGCGCGGGAGCATGAGCTGGGCAACCCCGAGACGCCCGAATTCGACTTTGAGGTCGGTGGGCGCCTGTACCGCGGCCAGGGCTATAGCGAGGGCATCGTCTACGCCGAGGCCGGGAAATGGGACGGGTTGCGGCACAAGCCCTGGTAGGGGCGTGGAGCGTCAAATAGTGCGTACCACGTACTGTGTAGGATCGCCTCTTGTGGCGAGGTTGCGCAGCACGACTCTACTGAAAGAACCTTAACAATTAAGAGCGAATAGGTGCCTGGAGGCCCGAGTAGGCGCCAGCAGACGCCAGAGCACACCAAACAACTGAGAGACAAAAGAAGATTCGTGCACTCCTTCGGTGTCTTGGGCCACCAGCATTGGTACTTTCGGTGGCTC
>DAOUGZ010000021.1:0-14668 GCA_034428955.1 Anaerolineae bacterium
GCGCCAGGGTCTCGCCGGCCAGGTAGACCATCTCTGTCTCAGCGCCGGTCGCTGCGGCCCCCGCCAGCGCCTGTTGCACCAATTGGGCGGTCATGCCGTTCCGGTGCGGGCTGCCGACGATGCCGAGAATCCTGTGAAGCATCTCCTGTTCCTCCTCTGCCAAACCCCATGCCGGTGGACGACTGCCGGGCTTATATCACGCCCTGCTCCCGCTCCAGCTCTTCCACCTCGGCCAGCCACAGTGCGCTCGACGCGTCGGAGGGCATGCGCCAATCGCCGCGCGGCGACAGAGCGACCGAGCCCACCTTGGGCCCGTCGGGCATGGCCGAGCGCTTGAACTGCTGCGAGAAAAAGCGCCGGTAAAAGACCTTGAGCCAGCGCAGAATCTCACCGGGCGAGTACACCCCATCGAAGGCCTGCCGGGCCAGGAAAAAGACCTTGCGCGGCGCATAGAGGTAGCGCACGGTATAGTAGAGGAAAAAGTCGTGCAGGGCGTAGGGGCCGATGGCCGCCTCTGTCTCCTGCAGGGCACCCTTGTCGCTCAGCGGCAAGAGTTCGGGCGTGATCGGTGTGGCGCAGATATCACGCAATATCGCCGACGACTCGCCGGTGCACTCGCTCTCGGCACACCACTCGACCATATAGTGCACCAGCGTCTTGGGCACGCCGGCGTTCACGTGGTACATAGACATCTGATCAGCATTGTAGGTAGCCCAGCCCAGGGCCAGCTCCGACAGGTCCCCCGTGCCGACGACCAAGCCGCCGATCTTGTTGCCCAGGTCCATGAGGATCTGGGTGCGCTCGCGCGCCTGGGCGTTCTCATAGGTCACATCATGCACGTGCTCGTCGTGCCCGATGTCGGAAAAGTGCTGCCGCACGGCGGCATCGATGGGGATGCAGCGCAGCGAAACGCCCAGGAGCTCGGCCAGCCGCTCGGCATTTGTGCGCGTGCGTTCGGTCGTGCCGAACCCGGGCATGGTCACGGCCAGGATGTTCTTGCGCTCCAGGCCCAGCATATCGTAGGCGCGGACGGTCACCAAGAGCGCCAGGGTCGAATCCAGCCCGCCGGAGATGCCCAGGCAGACGCGGCCGCAGCCGACGTGCCGCAGGCGCTTGGCCAGCCCGGTGGATTGGATGCGAAAGATCTCTTCGCAGTGCCGGGCGCGCTCTGCTGGGTCCGCCGGCACAAAGGGCGTGGCCGAGAGCGGCCGCAGGAGCACCGGCTCCACGTGCGGCGCGCTAGGCGCCGGCAGTTCGAAACCGATCACCCGCAAGGGCCGGCCGGGCAGCGCCGCCGCAAAGGCCGAGTTCTTGAGGCGCTCGTGGGTCAGCCGCTCCAGGTCCACATCGGCCAGCACCATCTGCGTGTCGAAGCAAAAGCGCTCCGTCTCGCCCAGGATGGCGCCATTCTCGGCGATCAGCGAATGCCCGGCAAAGACCAGATCCGTCGTCGACTCGCCCGGCCCCGCGCCCGCATAGACGTAAGCGGCCAGGCAGCGCGCCGACTGCTGGCGCACCAGGTCGCGGCGATATTCCGCCTTGCCCAGCAGTTCGTTGGAGGCTGAGGGATTCAGGAGCAGCGTGGCCCCGGCCAGGGCCAGGTCGCCGCTGGGCGGGCAGGCGGCCCAGAGGTCCTCGCAGATCTCGATGCCGATGCGACAGCCGGGCACATTGCCGGCGGCAAAGAGGAGGTCGGCGCCAAAGGGGACGGGCACGCCCCCCACCTCGACCGTATCCTCGATCGCATCCGCCGCCGGGGTGAACCAGCGCTCCTCGTAGAACTCGTTGGTGGTAGGCAGATTGCCCTTGGGCACCAGGCCGAGCACTGCGCCGCCGGCGACCAGGGCTGCGCAATTGTACAGCCGCCCGCCCACGGCCACGGGCAGGCCCAGCACCGCCGCCACCCCCTCCCGGCCCGCCGCCGCGGCAATCTCTACAAGCGCCGCCTGCGCCTCGCGCAGCAAGAGCACCTGGTAGAAGAGATCGGCGCAGGAATAGCCGGTGATGCACAACTCGGGGAAGAGCGCCAGCCGGCAGCCGCGCGCCGCCGCCTCGGCCAGCGCCCGGCAGATACTCTGCGTATTGAAGCGCACATCGGCCACGCGCAGCTCGGGCGAAACGGCCGCCACGCGCACAAAGCCTAAAGAGGAAACATTCCGGTTTGTGGTCATTCGCCTATCCTGAATGTGGACTCGTAGCGACCCCGCAGCCGCAGTTGCCCTATTCTACTCCCAGAAAAGGCTCAGGGCAAGGTACCTTGCGCCACTGGCACATCCCTTGCTGCCAATGCCCGAAACCCCAAAAAGCGGTCCGTACCGGGGTAGTGCGGAGCATAAAAGCCGGTCGTCACCCGTACGAGGAGGAGAGACAAGCATGCAAACTGCAGGGGTCGCCGGGGTGCGCGTATGGAATGCGGCACCGGGGGTACGTGCCGCGGACGTCTATGTCAACGACACGGCCATGTTCCTGGGGCTCGAATACGGTGAACTCAGCGACTATGTGGAACTGCCGCCGGGCCGGCACGAGGTGCGCGTCCCCCGCAGCGGTGGAGACCCCGAAACCGCGCCTCTGATAAGCGAGGGGCTGGATCTGGCGCCGGGCGAGTTGGAGACGGTGGTCGTCACCGGGGCCCGCGGCACCTTTTACGCCTTTCGCCTACGCGACAACATCCGCGCCTTTGAGCGAGAGCAGGCCAAGGTGCGCCTGGTACACGCCTCGCCCAACGCACCTCCGCTCCGCGCCCTCCTCGATCGCCGGCAGGTGCTCTTTGAGCGGGCCGAGCCCCTGGCGGCCACGCCCTTTACCTCCGCCGAGCCCGGCACCTACGACCTGGAGCTGCGCTCCACCGGCAGCGAGGAGACGCTCCTCCTCTACCCCGAACTCACCCTGATCGCCGGTACCCTCTACACCCTCATCGCCCTCGGACTCGCCGGCGGCCGGCCGCCGCTGCAGCTCATCCCCATTGTGGAGGCCATAGAGGTCTGTACGCCGGGCTAGCAGCTAAAAGGGTGCCCGGGCTGCAGCCGGGCATTTTGCTGTGCCTCCGCCCGGCCTTGGCCCAGGGTAGGGGGGTGCAGGCGGGTTGGTCGCCCTATGGGCGGCCAACCCGCCTGCACCCCCTCAAAGACCCCTTACCGGGCGACGCGAAGCGTGAAACCCGGTCGTTAGCGCGGAGGGAATGCTCTACGACAAGCTGCTAGGCCAGCAACTGCTCCAGTTGATCCACCAGCCCCGCCAACACGGCAAAAGCCTCTTCCACCGGCTGGGGCGCGGCCATGTCTACCCCGGCCAGGCGCAAGGCATCGAGCGGATAGAGCGAGCAGCCGGCCTGCAGGAAGCGGAGATAGTCGTCTACGGCGCCGGGCGCGCCGGAGAGGATGCGCCGCGAGAGGGCGTTGGCCGCCGATATGCCCGTAGCGTACTGGTACACGTAATAGTCCACATAGAGGTGGCCAAAGGTCGCCCAGGTGATCCCCACTCGCTCGCGGTCCACGTGCATCTCGCCGCCATACCCCTCGGCAAAAAGGTCGACCATCAGGTCGATCAGGCCGTCGGCGGATAGGCCCTCGCCGCGCTCTACCCGTTCGTGGGCCTCCAGTTCGAACCGCGCCAGAGTCGGCATGACAAAGAAGTAGCGGTGTAGGTTCGACATGGCCTCTTCGATGACGGCGATCTTGAAGGCCCGGTCGTCGCTCTGCGCCAGCAGGTGCGCGCGAACCAGCGCCTGGTGCAGGTTCGAGGCCACCTCGGCCACAAAGAGGGCATAGTCGGCATAGATCTGCGGCTGGTGCTTCCAGGTCAGGTACGAGTGCATGGAGTGGCCCGATTCGTGGGCCAGGGTGCCCAGGCTAAAGACGGTATCGTCGTAGCTCATGACGATAAAGGGATGCGTGCCCGGCGCGCCGTAGGAAAAGGCGCCGGCCATCTTGCCCTGGTTCGGGTAGACGTCCACCCAGCGCTGCTCCAGCAAGCCGCGGCGCAGGGTGTTCACATAGGCCTCGCCCAGGGGCGCCACGCCCTGCAAAACATATTCCACCGCCTGCTCGTAGGGAATCTGCGGGGGCTCTGTCAGCGGCGCCCAGATGTCGTAAGGGTGCAGGGTCTCCACACCGAGCGCGCGCCGGCGCAGCGCCCAGTAGCGGTGCCAGGTGGGCAGGTTGGCGCGAAAGACGGCGATGAGGTTCTCAAAGACCTCGCGCGGGACGTTATTCTCAAAGAGCGCCGCGTCGAGGGTCGAGGCATGGCCCCGGGCGCGCATGCGGAAGACGTCCTGCTTGATCGAAGTGGCCAGGGCCGAGGCCAGAGTGTTCTTGTGGACCAGGTAGGTATCCTGATAGCCCTCCCAGGCCGTGCGCCGCGCCTCGCGGTCCGGCCCGGACAGAATGGCGTCCAGCGTGCCCTGGGTCACCGGCAGCTCGACATCCTCGCTGGTGACCGCCGGGGGGAAGCGCATATCGGCATCGGTCAGCAGCGAGGCCGTCGTCTCGGCCCCGGCGAAGGGATCAGCCAGGAGGCCCAAAAGCTCCTCGACCTCGGCCGAGCGCAGATGGGGCCGGCGGCGGAAGAGGTCGTCGAAATAGTGGGCGTAGACGGCCAGGCGCGGCTCGGCCTGAGCCATGCCCGCAACGCGCTCCCGGCCCAGCGCCAGGATCTCGGGCTCCAGGAAGGCCATGGCACCGAGCGCTCGGCCATAGAGACCGGTGGCCTGGCTCTGCATGACGGCGGCCGCTTGGTCGGTCGTATCCACCGCGGCGGACATGCGGGCGTACATCACGAGCGTCTGCAGGCGCCGGGTCAGGGCGTCTCGTGTTTGCAGGGCCTCCGCCAGTGTAGCGGCACTCTCGCCCAACCGCCCCTTAAAGGCGGCCAGGCCGGGCAAGGCATGGGCGATATCCTCATACTCGGCCTTCCAGGCCTCCACTGAAGGATAGACGCTGGGGGCGTTCCAGGTGTATTCGACGGCAATCTCGCTGCGGTGTGGTACGGAAAAGTCAGGCATCGCTATCACCTATCTACTTCGTATTGGGCCTGGCTCAACGCCTCCAGCGCCAGCAACTCGCCGCTGAGGACCGCCTTGATAGCCCGATCCCAGACGGGGCCTAGTTCGTAGTACAGCGCGGGCATGTCCGGCGGGATGATGGTGGCGTCCTCCAGTGAAAAGTGCACGGCAGCGGCGACATCCGCGCCGGCCTGTTCCTCAAAGGTCTTTGACTCGGCCAGGGAGCGGCGCACCGGCGCCAGGCGGCCGGGCACCCGCCGGCTGAGGAAGGAGACCCATTGCCAGCATGCCTCGGGCTGCTCCGCCTCAGAGGAGATGGCCAGCGCCTCCATCAGCGCCATCGAAGCGGCCTCCGGCGCGCGGGGTATGGTCGTCGCCCCCCAGGCGAACTCCCACTGCTGCGGCCAGGTCAGCCCACCTCGCGTCGAGTACAAGTCGGCCCACAGGCCAAAGCGGCCGGCCAGGATGCCGCTGTAGATCGCGTATTGGCCGCCGCCAAAGCTCTGCCGTGCCTCCTCATCAGTCGGCGACACACCATAGTCATAGATCAGGCTCGCATAGCGGTCCACCGCCTCGATGACCTGTGGGTCGTCAAAGCCGACACGCGTGGGGTTCTGCCAGCTATCGACGAGCTGCCCGCCGTGGGCCATGACGAACGGCAAGATGTACTCGCTCGAGTTGATGGGCGCAAAGCCGTAGAGGCCGGTGGCCGTGTCGCGCAGGTTGATGGCAGCGTTCAGGAACTCGTCCCAGGTCCAGCCCACGGAGGGGTAGGCCAGGCCACGCTCGTCAAAGAGATCCTGGTTGTAGTACATCACCATGACGTCCGCCGCCACCGGAACGGCCCAGGTCTTGCCGTCGCGGGCAAAGAGCGGCAGCATGCCCGGATAAAAGTCCGCCTTGTCAAAGGATTCATCGGCGCTGAGCCACACATCCAGGCTGAGGAAGGCGCCCTGCTCGATGCGCTCGTTCAACCCTCCCCGCACCAGCAGCACATCGGCCTCCCCCGGGCCCGTACGGTCCAGGTTCTGCCAACTCTTCGGCAGGAGAGTGACGACAACGTTGGGGTGGCTGCGGCTAAACTCGGCAACCAGCGGCTCATAGTAGGCAACATCCGCCTCGAGGCAGGCGAAGCGGATAGCCACCGGCTCCGGCGTCGGCGTAGGCTTGGCGCACGCCACACCCACAAAAGCGAGCAACAAGACCAGGAGAATCCGGGGCACGCGGCGAAAGCGAGTCATGGTTCCTCCATGTCTAGTCCTTCAGGAACAGTTCGACCACCGGCACGGCGACGGCCGGCTTTTGTACCGGCAGCTCGAGGGTGAGGATGTCGCGGCCCAGGCCGGCCATGGTCGTGTTCTGCGCCTCCTGATGCGGGTCTATCTCGCGCATCTTGACCTCCGACGCATCGTTCAGGAGCTGGGCGTACTCAACGCGGCCGGCCAGCCCCGGCAGGTGCACGTGGCGGAAGGGCCAAGCGAAAAGGTGCAGGTAGAGCCGGTTGCCGTTCTGGGTATAGCGGCAATCGGGCGGCGGCGTGAAATCCGAAGCGGTGCAGCCATAGATGGAACGGCTGTGCAAACGCATCCACTCGCCGATGCCCCGCAGGCGGGCGATGGCTTGCGGATCGAACTCGCCCCGCGCCGTCGGCCCCACGTTCAAGAGCAGGTTGCCGCCCTTGGACACGGTGTCGATCAGCATGCGCACAAGCAGGTCTACCGGCTTCCAGTCCAGGTTGTCGCGGTCGTAGCCCCAGCTCCCGTTCAGCGTCTGGCAGGCTTCCCAGACGACCGGCTTGCCGTCGACCGTCAGCCAGCCGGCGGGCTGGTACTGCTCGGGGGTCTTGATGTCGCCGCCGATCTCCAAGCGATCGTTGACGATAATCCCCGGCTGCAGCTCGCGCACCATGGCCATGAGGGACTCAGAGTCCCAGTCCTCTTTGCCCTTGCCCTTGGACCAGCCCCAGTCCATGTGCGAGTAGGAAAAGTCGAACCACATGATGTCCAGCTTGCCAAAGCGGGTGAGGAGTTCGCGCGTCTGCCCGTGCAGGTACTGGCGGTACTTGCGGATGTCGCGGCCCTTTTGCGCCTCGCGGAACTCGACATCATCGCGCATGGGGTGCAGGCCGTCGATGGGGAACTCGGGATGGTGCCAGTCGATCACCGAGTGGTAAAAGCCGGCTCGCAGGCCCTCGGCCCGGAAGGCCTCTACCATCGGCTGGAGCAGGTCGCGGCCGCAGGGGGTGTTGGTGGCCTTGTAGTCGGTCAGGGCCGAGTCCCAAAGGCAAAAGCCGTCGTGGTGCTTGGAGGTGACCACAAAATACTTCATCCCAGCGTTCTTGGCCTCGCGCGCCCATACCGTGGGGTCGTACAGGTCGGGATCAAAGTGGTCAAAGTACTTTTGATAGTCCTCGTCGCGGATGCGCTCGCGGTTCTTGATCCACTCGTGCCGGGCCGCGGCGGAATAGATGCCCCAGTGGATGAAGAGCCCGAAGCGGTCGTGGACGAACCAGCTCGTGTCACCGACAGTGGGTTCCGGGAGGGTAGGCATGGCCAGTCTCCTTGTGTAGGCTGCAGACGTGTGTACACCATTGTTGCACCGTGCGGCGCCACAGGGGCACCATCTTGATTGTACAACGAAGGCGTCCAGGGCTCAAATGTAATAGTCTATGTAGGGTTGCACAGTTATTTGACGCCAGGCAGAAGGGAGGGGGCTCTTACGCCTGCAGGGCCGTCAGCCCAAATCACAGCTTGAGCAGCGCCTGGAACCTTTCCGTATCCTCAAAGGGACCGACGAGGGCCAGCCGCGGCGCCGAGCCGTCAAAGAGCTGGCGCGCCACCCGCCGCACGTCGTCGACGGTGACTGCGTCGAGCCCGGCGATCCACTGCTCGGGGGTCATAATGTCCAGCCGCTGCACCGCCTGCGAGCCGATCCAGCCGGCGTTCGAGGCAGGGGTCTCCAGGCCCAGGAGAAGCCGGCCCTTGGTGTACTCCTTCGCCCGGTCCAGCTCGGCCTGGCTGACCGCCCGGCGGCGGATGCGATCCAACTGCTCAATAGTCGCCGCCAGCGCCTCTTCGGCGCGCTCGGGCGGTACCCCGGCATAGACCACAAAAGCCCCCGTATCGCTCAGGTGGCTGCTGGAGGCGTCCACGCTGTAGGCCAGGCCGCGCTTCTCGCGGATCTCTTGGAACAGACGCGAGCCCATGCCATCGCCGAGGATGGCCGTCATGATATCCACGGCGAAGCGGTTGGGGTCCCGCCGGGGGACTCCACGCACGCTCAGGCACATCTGCGCCTGCTCGGTGCCGCGAATCTCGGCGCTGATCTGCGACACAGCCGAGCGCGGCGCTGCCGGCTCCGGCACCGACGCCTCGCCGGGCTCCCAGCCTCCAAAGAAGCGCGCCACCTCGCCGGCCACCTGCTCGTGCTCCACCGGGCCCGCCACCACCACCGCCGCATTGCCCGGCGTATAGTGTCGCCTGACGAACCCCTGCAACTGCGCGCGGGTCATTGCCGTGACCGTAGCGTGGGTGCCGGCGATGCTGCGCCCCACCGGGCTATCGGGCCACTCCAGGCAGGTAATCAACTCAAAGACCAGGTCGTCGGGCGTATCCAGGGTGCGGTTGATCTCCTCAACGATGACCCCGCGCTCGCGTTCGAGTTCCTTGGGCTGAAAGCGCGAGTTGAGCAGCATATCGCTGAGCAGGTCCAGCGCCACCGGCAGGTGAGCGAGAGTCACCAGGGTATAGTAGGTCGTGCTCTCACGGCCGGTAGCCGCGTTGGCATAGCCGCCTACCCTCTCGATGACGGTAGCGATCTCGCGGGCGGTGCGCGTCTTGGTGCCCTTGAAGAGCATGTGCTCCACAAAGTGCGAGGCCCCGCTCTCGCTCTCGCTCTCGTAGCGTGACCCAACGGACAGGTACACACCCACAGCCACCGAGCGCGAGTTGGGCATGGGCACAGTCAGAACACGCAATCCGTTATCCAGAGTCGTCTGTCGGTACATAGCCGCTCCTGTAGTTGGGCGCATCAAGCGCCAAACGTCAATGACAGGCCAGACACGTCAATAGGCCGTCGCATCGGGTTCCTGGCCCTTGGCGCCTGCTGCGCAAGGCCCAAACACCCCCACCCGCTGCACGCCGGTCACCGGCCCTAGCGCCTGCAGCAACTCCCGTACCGAGCGGCCCGTGCCGGGCACGGCAACCTCAGGCGCAATCTCCACCAGCGGCACGAGGACAAAGGCGCGCTCCGCCAAGCGCGGATGCGGGATGGTGAGCTCGGGCGAGACGAGCTGGGTATCGCCGTAGAGCAGGATATCGATATCAACCGGCCGCGGGCCATAGCGCACGGTCGGCCGGCGCCCCAGGTCCTGCTCGATCTGCTTGGCCAGGGCCAGCAGCGCCGCCGGTGAGAGGTCCGTCTGCCCGCAACAAACCGCGTTCAGAAAGCGCGGCTGGTCGGCCACACCCCAGGGCTCGGTCTCGTAGAGGGAGGAACAGCGGTCCACGCGCACGCCTCCTGCCTCCAGGTGCCGGCAGGCCTCGCGCAGGTTTGCCTCGCGGTCGCCCAGGTTGCCCCCCAGGCCCAGATAGACAGTTGGCATCCAACCTCCTGATACATTCACGGGCGGAAGCACCATAGGCGCGCCCCCAGGCAGCAACCACTCGCAATCTACGGTTGAGCGGTTGCTTTCCGTATCCACTGATTGGAATATGAGCAGATGCAGGTGCTCGGGCATCAGGGCATAGGCGCGCATGGCGAAGGGATGCAGCGCCTTCACCCGGCGCATCGTGGCCCGCAACAGGGCCAGGTTCGCTGGCTGAGCAAAGATGGGCCGGCGGCCTTGCGTCACGGCGACGATGAAGTAGATAGCGTTCGGAACATAGTATCGCCGGATAGCTGCCCGGACCGGTGACTTCTCGTCCATGCCAGTGAGAAGGAGCGCGGCACGATGCCGCGGCTACGGGATGCGCGAAGCCTATCACCGAACCCAAACCCCAAAGCCGGCGTCGCGCGGCTCAACGGCGCCGCACGACGGCGTCGGTGAGCCGCGCGACGCGCACCATGGCCTGCACATCGTGGACGCGCACAATGTCGGCGCCTCGGTCGATGGCCAGGGCGACGCTGGCCGCCGTGCCCTCCAGGCGCTGCTCGGGCGGCAGGTTGAGGGTGTAGCCGGTGAAGGATTTACGCGAGGTGCCCACCAGCATGGGCAGCCCCAGCGAGCGCAGCTCCGCCAGGCGGTCCAGCAGCTCCAGGTTCTGCTCCACGCTCTTGCCAAAGCCGATGCCCGGGTCGATGATGACCCGCTCGCGGGCGATGCCGGCCGCCTCGGCACGGTCCACGCTCTCGCGCAGTTCGGCGGCCACATCGCCCAGCAGGTCTTGGTACTCCGTCCTCTGGTAGCGCCCGCCCAGCCGGGGGTCCACCGTCGCCTCGGCGCGGCGATTGTGCATGAGGATCACCGGCACGCCGCGCCGGGCCGCCACGCCGGCCATCTCTGCATCTCCGGTCAACGCCCAGACGTCGTTGATCACGTGGGCGCCCGCATCCAGCGCCGCCTCGGCCACCGCCGCCTTGTAGGTGTCTACAGAGATGGCTACCGGCAGCTCGCGCGCCAGACGCTCGACGACCGGCACCACCCGCCGCAGCTCTTCATCCAAGGGCAGCGGCGCCGAACCCGGGCGGGTAGACTCGCCCCCCACATCGAGAATATCCGCCCCCTCTTCGACCATACGCGTCGCCTGGCGCAGGGCCGCCTCCACCAGGGCCAAGCTGCCGGGTTCCTGGCTCGCCAGCAGGCCATCGCCGGAGAAGGAATCCGGCGTGACGTTCAGGATGCCCATGACGTAGGTGCGCGAGCCCCACTCGCAGGTCAGTGGGCCCATGGTGAGGGGTGGCGGCTCTACCCAGGCACCGCCAAGCAGGGCCTCCAACTCGCCGGCGATAGCGCGCAGGCTGGGCATAGGCTGCAGACGCAGCTTGGGGATCAGCCGCCGGATCTGGGCTTCTGTACCGAGAAGCAGCACACTGCTGCGCCCATCGCCGCCACGGTAGATGGCGCGGCTCACGGCAACCTCGCCGCCCTTGGAGAGCATCTCCTGCTTGAGGATCGAGGCCGAAACATGCGGGACATTGTCCAACCGCACGGCATAAAAGAGCCCCTTGGGCACCATCATGCGGATACCGCCCAGGTCTACGCCGATAGCGGCCATCTCGGCTCGCAAGTGCTCGGGGCTCAATAGGGAAAGCAGACGTGCATTGTGACTACTCAACGGCTATTCCTGCTCCAATTCCCTGAGGGCAGCCTCGGCCTGGGCGCGCCATTCCTCGTCGCTGGCGAGGGCAAGATAGCGTTGCAGCGCCACGACGGCCTCGGCTTTTCTGCCCTGAAGCTTGTAGACCAGCCCCAACCCCAGATAGGGCTGCGGCAGATCGGGGGCCAACTCGCCGGCCCGCAGAAACTCGCTCACCGCCTGCTCCAGTTGCCCCGCCTGGGCATAGGCGCCGCCCAGATTGTAGTGAATCTCGGCGTCATCGGGCGCCAGCTCGAGCGCCTTGCGAAAGGCCTCGATGGCGGGCTCCGTCTGCCCCTGTTGGTAGCGGACCACCCCCAGGTTCGAGCACGCGTCCACATGCTCGGGATCCAGCCGCAGCGCGGCCTCATAGGCCGTTGCTGCGCGCTCCAGGTCGCCGGCGTTCGTCAGGGCATTGCCGAGCAAGTACTGGGCCTCGGCAGAGTGGGGCGCCTGGAGGCTGGTGCGTTCCAGTTCTGTGAGCGCCTCATCGATCTTGCCTTCGTCGAGGAGCGCGCGCCCCGAATCCAGGCGTGCCTGCAGGTCGGCGGCGTCGAGCCTCTGGCTGCGGCAACCGGCAGCGAGTAGAGCCAGGAGAATGAAAGCGAGTATCAGCGGGCGATTACGCAGAGCCATGCGCCGTCGACCCCTTTCAGCGGCGGCCGTTCCCTCGGATGAGCGACAGGAACTCTTCGCGGGTCACGGCCCGATCGCGGAAGATGCCGCGATTGGCGGATGTGACGACCGTCGTGCCGGGCTTTTTGACCCCACGCATGGTCATGCACAGGTGCTCAGCCTCAATCACGACGCCAACCCCCTGCGGCTCCAGGCTGCTCATCAGCGCATCGGCGATCTGAGCGGTCAGCCGCTCCTGCAACTGTGGCCGCCGGGCCAAGAGTTCGACGACGCGCGCAATCTTGCTGATGCCCAGGATGCGCCCCCGCGGGATGTACCCAACATGGGCCACCCCGTGGAAGGGCAAGAAGTGATGCTCGCAGGTAGAGTAGAAGGGAATATCCCGCAGGATCACCATCTCCTGATGGTTCTCCTCAAAGGTCACGTTCAATACCTCAGCCGGGTTGCGCCCGATCCCGGAAAAGATCTCAGCGTACATGTTGGCGATGCGCTGGGGGGTGTCTCGCAATCCCTCACGCTCAGGGTCCTCGCCGATGGCCTCAAGCATCTCGCGAACGGCGTTCTTGATGCGCTCTTTATCGATACCGGATCTGGAATCTGTCACTGCTTTGGCTCCAATAGTATAACCTGTGTCTGCTGCGGCTCAGAGACGGCGGCTACGCGCAGGCTCTCCTGAGAGGTAGCCTTTTGCACGCCGATCTCCTGCAAGAACTTGTCCACCGGGTCCAGCTTCATCTTGACACCTGGTAGCTTGTAGTGCATGGGAATCACAAAACGCGGCTCGAGCAGGCCCACCGTCTCAGCCGCCTCGCCGGCACCCAGTGTGCCGTTGCCGCCGACGGGGATAAAGAGCACATCCAGCGAGTTCAGTTGTTCGACCTGGGCCTGGGTGAGCACATGCCCCAGGTCACCCAGGTGGCAGATGGATAGGCCCTCCGCCTCCAGGAGGTAAGCGGTATTGCGCCCCCGGTCTCGCCCGTTGCGGCGATCGTGAAAGGTAGGGATGCCGAACACAAATACGCCGGCTCGCTCGTATTCGCCGGGCCCGGTGAGCACGATGGCGTCTCCGCCGATCGCGCGCCGATTGTTGTGATCCGGGTGCTCGTGGCTGATGGTAGCGATATCCGCCTTTTGTCGCGAGAGCTTGAGCCCCAGGTCCCCGTTGAAGGGATCAGTGATGACGGTGGCCCCCTTGAACTTGAGCCGGAAGCAAGAGTGGCCGAACCAGGTAATGTCCATGTGCAAACGGCCTCCGATGACTAGGACCGGTCAATACACGGCGGTTATTATACCGCAGGTGGTAGGGCGATGTAAAGCGTCAATAAATGCCATACTTGGCCGCCAGCCAGGCCAGGAGGTCGGAATACCAGTCCTCACGAGCCATGGCCGCGGCTATCCGTTGCCAGGTGGTGCGGCGCAGGGCCATCCCCGCAGGCAACCCCTTGCCGAGCGCCCGGAACTCGTCGTCCGCGCGGCGGCCCGGCGCAAAGGCCGGGTTGCGCCCATCGTAGACCAGGAGCACCAGGCGAGGCCCCTCCCCTGCTGCCAGGGCCTCGACGACGCCGGCCAGCGGGCCCAGTCCGCGCTCCAGCAGGCGCCCCTGCACGGCCAGAGCAGAGTGCGCCGTCTCGAACCAGAGGTCCACTACGCCCTGCCCGCCGGTCAAGTCGACGGCTCGCTGCGGCTCCCAGGAAAGGGCCTCGGCTTCCGCCATGGTGGCCACAACCGGCTCGCCGTCGTCGCAGCGCACCCCCGCCAGCAAGCCCAGCCCCTCGCGGCGAGCCAGCGTGCCGAAAACCGAAATCGCCAGGACCTGCGGGTTGCCCAGGCGGCGAAAGGCCCGCGGGCGCCGCGTCAGCACATGGTACAGGGCGGGATCAAAAAAGTTGAGATGAGCGGCCTGGCTGCGGAAGAGTCGCTCGCCGCGCGGTCCGGCCTCAAAGAGGGCGCTGCGCCCGGCAAAATGCCGCCGCCGGTAGGCGATCAGGGCCTTTTCTGCAGCCCGACGATAATCCGCATAGCGCACGACGGCCACCTCTAGCGTCCCCTCCATGCGTTCAGTCAACTAACAACATGCCCTGTATCTTACATCGTATGCACCTGGCGCACAAGTGGCCTACACCCGGCTTTTGACAGCATCGCCGTAGCATGCCAGAATCCTTGTGCACACTATCGGCAGTGTGCGGATGGCCCGCGCCGCTCCAGCCGCGCCCCTCGGGGGCTGGCGAACGCCGGCGCTGCGGCCCATCACAATGTGGTGGCAGGCGTGCGCCCTGCAGTGCATAGGAAAGGTGGCCCCCATGCGTCCCCTGGTGCGTATGATCGGCCAGGCCCACCTGGACCCCGTCTGGCTCTGGTGTCGGAGCGAGGGCCGGGCGGAGGCCCTGGCGACCAGCCGCTCCGCCGTCGACCGGCTGCGCGAGTACCCCGGCTTTCACTATACCCGTGGCGAGGCTCAGATCTATGAGTGGATCGAGGAGGAGTGCCCCGAGCTGCTCGCCGAGATCTGCGAACTGATCCGTGCCGGGCGCTGGCACGTGGTCAACGGCATGATCGTCCAGCCGGACATGAACCTGCCGCAGGGCGAGTCCTTCGTCCGCCAGGCGCTCCTGGCCAAGCGCTACTTGCAGCAAAAGCTCGGCGTCGACGTGCGCATCGCCTACTGCGTGGACTCGTTCGGGCACGCCGGCACGCTGCCGCAGATCCTCAAAAAGTGCGGTTTCGACTACTATGTCTT
>DAOUGZ010000022.1:0-4499 GCA_034428955.1 Anaerolineae bacterium
CCCCCGAGTTTGAGGATGCCGCACGCCTTGACGGCTGCAGCGACGTGCGCACCTTTTTCGTTATCGTGTTGCCCCTCTGCAAGCCGGCACTGGCCACTGTCGGGCTCTTTTATGCCGTGGACTATTGGAATCAGTGGTTTTGGGCTCTGATGTTTTTGGAGGATCCTCGCCTCTACCCGCTGCAACTGGTGCTGCGGGGCTACCTGGGCGGGGAGACGGGCGAGGGCTTTCCGCTGGAAGCGATTGTGCTGACGGCGTTGCCCGCGATGGGCCTGGCGCTGTTCCTGCAGCGTTACTTTGCCCGGAGCGAGTTGAGCGGTATACTCGGTAGGTTGGGAGCCTAGCAGCCGGCTGCATTCGATCGCATATCTGTTGAGAACGGTGGTGTTTGGCATGGCTGGCGGGGTCGTTGTGAGGCGCTTTAGGCGCATGATAGGTAGGCTGCACCTGAAGCAGTGGCAGCGGAACCTTTACGTGATTGCGGCGGCAGAGGTTGTGGCCTTGTTGGGGTTCGGCATCTCGGTTCCGTTCCTGCCTTTTTACATCCAAGAACTCGGCACGACGGACCTCAAGCAGGGAGCCCTCTGGGTGGGCATTATCAACTCGGTCACCCCTATCAGTATGGCGTTGGCGGCGCCGGTGTGGGGGGCGATAGCGGATCGCCGCGGGCGCAAGCTGATGCTCGTGCGCTCGCTTCTTGGGGGCGGCATCGTGCTCTCGCTGATGGCCCTGGCGACGAGCGCTCCGCAGTTGGCGGCGCTCCGGCTTGTGCAGGGGGTGCTCTCAGGCAGCGTGGCGGCAGCGACGACGCTCGTGGCCACCAGCGTGCCCGCTGAGGAGCGGGGCTATGCACTGGGCTTGCTGCAGACGGCCATCTTTGCCGGCAACTCGCTCGGTCCCTTTGTGGGTGGCGCCGTAGCCGCTCTCTTCGGCTACAAGGCAGCCTTTGTCGCTTCGGGCATTTTGCTCGGCCTGGCGTTTGTGGTGGTGGCGGCCTATGTGCATGAGGACTTTGTGCCACCCCTGCCAGGTAAGAAGGAGAGCAAGGCGCGTTCCTCTGCTTTCCGCCAAGTCCTATCTCAGCCGGTGCTGCTGATCATGCTGGCGATGCTCATGCTCAACAGCTTTGCCGTTATGGTCACCACGCCCGTCTTGCCCCTCTTTGTGCAGACGTTAGTGCCGGATGCGCGGACAGCCTCCTCGGCGACGGGCATGATCGTGGGGGCGACAGCTCTGGCTAACGCCATTGCTGCTGTGTGGTCCGGCCGCTCGGCAGACAAGTTGGGCAGGCGGCGTGTTCTCTTGACCTGCCTCTGCCTCGGTGCCCTCAGCTACTTCCCGCAGATGATCACGCGTAGCCCCTGGCAACTCTTGGCGCTGCGCTTCCTTACTGGGCTGACGATGGGCGGGGTCATACCCATCGGCAACGCCGTGATTGCCGAATGTGCGCCCGAGGGCCGCCAGGGCGGCATCTACGGGGTCAGCGCCAGCCTGAACGCCGCAGGCCGGGCGTTGGGGCCCATGCTGGGCACGCTGGTCGTCACGAATCTGGCTATCTCGGCTGTCTTTCCGGTGACGGGCGCGCTCCTTGGCCTGGGGATGGTCATTGTCGCCCTGGCTACGCGCTCAAGAGGCCTGAGTGCTCCACGGGGCGCTTGCTGATGGGCGGGGTACACAAAGGCACACTCTGGGGGCTGTCGCCGAAGGTGGGCGTGACGCTGGCCGTGGGGCTGGGCGGCGCGCTCCTGGCCAAACGCTTCGGGTTCCCGGGCGGCGTGTTCACCGGGGCGATGCTGGCCGCAGCCGTGGCGCGCCTTTGCGAGGCGCCCGTCGAGGCGCCCCCCAAGTGGCTGCAGGTTGTGGCGCGGATCGTTTTGGGCCTCACCATCGGTGCGCTGGTGACCCCCGACACGCTGCGCTCTATTGCCGAGATGGCCATCCCCGTGACGGTGACTGTGCTGTCTATGGCGGTGTTGGGCACTCTGGTGGCCTGGGTTATCAACCGCCTCACCGGGATGCCCTTGCCCACGGCGCTCTGTGCCGCCACGCCTGGGGTTCTCTCGGCTATGGTGGCCCTGGCCGATGACCTGGGCGCGGATGCGCGCGTAGTGGCCAGCATGCACCTGGTGCGCATGCTGAGTATCGTGATGTTGGTGTCGTCGATGGTGCGCGCGATCTTTGCGCCGGTCGCGACGGCTGCGGCCGTCCCGGTGGCCGCAGCTACCGCGACGAGCGCCGCTTGGCCCCAGTTGTGTGGCCTTTTGGTCCTGGGCCTCGGCGCGGGCTTTGTGGCTCGCCGCCTCAAAGTGCCGGCCGGCGATCTGTTGGCCAGCCTGGTAGTGGCCGCCGTGGCCAATCCGGCCTGGCTACACCTGAACAGCCTGCCGGCGAGTTGGCGCTTTTTCGCCCAGTGGGTCGTCGGCGCCGGCGTTGGGGCGACGGTAACCCGGGCCGCCTTGCGCGACTTTCGGCCTTTTGCCCTCGCCGGTGGCTTGATGACGGCCTTCCTCATCGCCGCCGGCCTGGCGTTTGCCTGGCTCCTTTCGCAGGCGACGTCGATCGACTTGGTTACGTGTATTATCGGTAGCTCGCCCGGCGGCGCTGATGCCATGGTCATCTTGGGCGGCGAGCTTGGGGCCAACGTGCAGCTTGTGGCCGTCATGCACGTTGCGCGACAGGTCATTCTTTTGCTGGTCCTGCCCGCCCTGACTCGCGTCGCCACGAGCCGGCGCGCCGCCGAGGCCTGAGCGCGATACAAGAGTACAGAGACAGAGGTTAGCCTATATGTCTGATGGAAAAACGGGCGCTCAGCGCCTTCGTCGTGCATGGAGGCGTATTCGCCTGCTTCCCTGGCAGCAGAACCTGTGCATCATCATCGCCGCCGAAATCACGGCGCTGGTGGGTTTCAGTATCTCGGTGCCGTTCTTGCCGTTCTACATCCAAGAGTTGGGCACAACTCGCTTTGAGGATGTTGCCTTTTGGGTCGGCCTGATCAACTCGGCGGCGGCAGTCAGCATGGCCCTGGCTGCGCCCATCTGGGGCATGGTGGCAGACCGCTACGGACGCAAGCCCATGCTGGTGCGCTCGATGATCGGCGGTGGGATAATCCTGAGCCTGATGTCGTTGGCCTCCAGCGCCCCGCAGGTCGCCATCCTGCGCATTATCCAGGGCACCCTCTCGGGCAGTGTGGCCGCGGCGACGACGCTGGTGGCGACCACCGTCCCCGATGAGCACCGCGGCTATGCGCTGGGCCTGTTGCAGACCTCGATATTCGCCAGCCACTCACTCGGCCCGCTGGTTGGCGGCGCACTGGCCGCCGTGATAGGCTACAGAGCTGTGTTTGTGACCTCGGGCGTGCTGCTGTTTTCGGCCATGCTGATCGTGGCGCGCTACGTGCACGAAGACTTTACGCCGCCGCCTCCCCGTGCCAAGCGGAGCAAGGCCGATGCCGCCCCCGCGCGCGCCATCTTCTCTCAGCCGGTCCTGCTGACCATGTTGGGTATGCTGATGCTCAACAACCTGGCGGGGCAGGTGACGATCCCCAACCTGTCGCTCTTTGTGCAGACCCTGGTGTCCGATACCAAAGTCGCTTCTACCTTCACAGGGGCCATTGTCGGCGGGACCGCCATGGCCAACGCCATCGCGGCTGTGTGGGTGGGCCGCTCGGCAAACCGGCTTGGCCGGCGCAGAGTGCTCCTGGCGTGCCTCGGGCTCGGTGCACTCAGCTACATCCCGCAGATGTTCACGACCCATCCCCTGCAGCTCCTGGTGCTGCGCTTTTTCACCGGCCTCACCATGGGTGGGCTGATTCCGGTCGCCAATGCGGTCATTGCCGAGTATGCGCCGGAAGGTCGCCAGGGGAGCATCTATGGCATCAGCGCGAGCCTGAATGCCGCAGGCCGGGCCTTGGGGCCCATACTGGGCACGCTGGTGGTGACCAACGTGGCCATCACAGCCATGTTCCCGCTGACTGCGACCCTCTTGTGGCTCGGCGCCGCCATTGTGTGGCTGGCAACGCGCTCGGTCAAGAGCTTGGACGTGCGTTCGCAGGCATCTCCTGAGCAAGCGAGGTGAGCGGACCGGCGTAGCCGTGCGCATCCTTTCCACCAGCAGATTGGGCTCCCATACACACGACGTCATTTCCCTGGGGTACTCAGTATATAGTACTTGTGCGGTGGCACCCTCCCGCAGGTTCCATGACCTGTTCTGTTGGCGGAATCGCGGCTTCCAAAGTAGGTCCGTCATCGCTGCGGCCTCTTGGAACCTGCGGGAGGGTCCGACTGTGTAAGTGCTGTCAGTATAGCAGGCTCCCTACCGCGCGTTGGCCCCCTGAGCAACCATGGCCTGCCCAAAGACGCGGCGGAAGTGAGCGCCATAGATGGATAGGGTGATGGCCAGCGGAAAGAGCTTGGGCCGGTGAAAGAGCGCCCAGAAGAAGAGCCGCCAGTAGTAGACGCGCTCGGCCCCCTTGATCCCCAGTTCATAGATGGATCTGAAGA
>DAOUGZ010000023.1:0-9853 GCA_034428955.1 Anaerolineae bacterium
GGTCGACAGACGCAGCGTCCGGCCTGACTATGAGCGGGCGCAGTCAACGACGACCAGCGCCCGCTTGCATTTTGCGGACTTTGGTGTAGAATGCGGCCCGACAACAGAAAAGCTCCTGCGGCGGAGGCAACCGCCCAGGAGCATGGCCCAGGTGATGTGAGCACCCAGGCGGAAAAGAGTCTACATCAACCCGCTCAAGGTGACAAATCGCCTGGGGCGGGTTTTTTGTTATGTCTTGACAACACCAATACAACATCAGTGTTGTACAACACGGGGGCTGTGTGCCAGGCACACCACTATAGGTGGTAGTGTGTGGCCGAGAAACACTACATGTAGTGTGGGCCGTTAGCTCAATTGGCAGAGCAAGTGACTCTTAATCACTGGGTTGGGGGTTCGATTCCCTCACGGCTCACCTAGGGCAAAAGCCGAGACAGTGACCGAAATCACTGGCCTCGGCTTTTTTGATTCCAAGCCAGTGATAAACCTTTCACTTCAGATAGCCCTCTTCAGGGCTAGCGATTTCCTCTCCGCAGATTTCACAAATCTAACGAGTCGCTCCCAGTCTGTTCATAGGGGTCTCCTTTGGGGACAGTGCCAGAAGCGCGGGGCACCCGCTAGTGAACGATTAGAGGTGTACCACAGAGAGCGAGGAGCAATGAGGCGATTCCAGGTACATCTGCCGGCAACGCACCTCCCAATTCTGGCTGCCTAGCAGGTACCGTCTCGCTTTTACATTTGGCCTGCGGCGGATTGATATATACCGCTGGGCCAACTGTGCGGCCGCCCATTCAGCGATCATCCAACCCACAACATAGCGGCCAAAGATGCCCAACATCACGTGCAGATATAGGCACAGAAGGGTTCACCGTTCCTCCGCTGCCCCAGCCAGAACGGACCCCACGAAATGCGGCTGTCCGCACAAAAAGGCTGCGCAGTCAACGCAGCGCTTCCCGGCCACTTGCAGTTGCCGCACAATCAGAGCCCCCTCTCCCGTCGCCACCGCCAGGCCATCGCATGCCTGAAGCACAGTTCCAGGCACCTCACGACCGCACCAGGCCGCATTCGCCTCGGCACTCACGATGCGCAAACGTCGCCCCTGCCAAAAGGTGTAGGCTCCTGGCCAGGGGTCGAAGGCGCGGATTTGGCGCTCGATGACGATGGCTGGATTCGCCCAGTCGATCAGACCATCCTCCTTGCGCACCCGTGGCGCATAGGTGGCCTGGCTCGCATCCTGTGGCTGCGGCTCCAGTTGGCCGGCCAGCCAGAGAGGCAACGTCTCCAGCAGCAGGCGCGCGCCCAGGTGGCTCAGGCGTTCAGTCAATGTTCCCGTCGTATCGTCAGGGCGAATGGGCTCCTGCGCCTGGGCCAGGATTGGGCCGGTGTCCATCCCCTGATCCAGTAGCATGATTGTGGTGCCGCTCGCCGTGTCGCCGGCGAGGATGGCTGCCGCTACTGGGCTCGCCCCACGATGCCTGGGCAAGAGCGAGGCGTGCACGTTTACGCAACCTCGCGGCGGGAGCGTCAGCACGCTCTCTCTGAGTATCTCGCCAAACGCCGCGACGACGGCCACATCAGGCTTGGCCTCTCGCAGCGCGGCCAGCGGCTCCGGACCACGCAGCGAATCCGGCTGATAGACCGGTAGGCCGAGTTCCCGGGCAGCCACCTTCACCGCCGACTCCCTCACCCCTCGACCGCGCCCTGCGGGCCGGTCCGGCTGGGTCACGACCAGAGCGATTTCATAGTGTACGCTCAGTGCCCTTAGCGACGGAACGGCGAACTCGGGTGTGCCCATGAATACCACGCGTTGCATCCCAATTCCCTCCTCGCCGGCATTGTAGCATAGCTCGCAGGCCGACACAAGGGCTCTTGGCCTCGACGCCCAACCCCTCCTCTTTGACAGAAAACTGCCGGATGGCTATCCTCTACGCAATCCGCGGGCCATCCATAGAAGGAGCAACAAATGAGGCTTTCACTGCGCATACATCTGCTGGCGGTCGTGACGGCCGGGCTCGTGCTCTGTGCGGGGTGTGGCTCTGTCTTGAACCGTTATGTGGATGTGAGGACGGGTCACATTCTCTCGCACGCCGACCGCCTCTATCGTCAAGGAGAGAGCCTCGCAGCCCAGGGCCAGGCGGTGCCTGCGCTGCTCGCTTTCCGTCAGGCCTACCGCAGTGACCCGGCCCACGTGCCGGCTCTGCAGCAACTGGCCGCCAGCTACGAAACACAAGGGCGCCGCCGCCTCGCTGCCTACTTCAATGAGCAGCTCTTGGCTCAGCGCCCAAACGATGCCGGTGCCTCTCAGGCGCTGGAGCGCATCCGCACAGCCCTTGAGCCGGCGGAAGCGCCGGTTACCGTCCTCTGGCAGGCTTCCCTCGCCGAACAGGCGGTTTCCGGCCTGGCACTGAGCGAGGACTCGGTCTACGCCACAACGCAGGGCGGCGCCCTCTACTGTCTGAACCGCCAGGATGGCTCACTGCGCTGGAGCGCAACCGTCTCCTCAGCGATCGTCTCAGCCCCCAGCTATAGCCCAGGTCCCGTCACGCCCCTGGTCATCTTTGGCACGGAGGATGGCCACGTCTATGGCTACCATGCGCTTGACGGCAGCCGGCGCTGGGAGTTCAGCGGACAGGCCCCCATTTGTGGCACGCCGGCCGTCGCAGGCGACGCGGCCTACTTTGGCTCCAATGACGGCAGCCTGTACGCCGTTCGCCGCTTCGACGGCGCCCTGCTCTGGCAGTTCGCTACCAAAGGCGCGATCCATGCCGGGCCGCTGGTTGCCGGGGGCTCCATCTACACCGGCTCCTTCGATGGCCACGTCTATGCGCTGGACGCCACAACAGGCAGCGAACGCTGGTGCTTTGCGGCTGTGGATGCGGTGGAAACGACCCCCGTTTTGGTTGACGGCCGCCTCTACGTAGGGGCAAACGACAGCCGGCTCTACTGCCTGGACGCCCAGACGGGCGCGGAACTCTGGCGCTATTCCACGGGCGACGCCATCTACGCCAGGCCGGTTATCGCCGACGAGCGCGTCTATCTCGCTTCGACCAGCTACACGCTCACCGGCCTCTCAATAGAGAGCGGCGAGTCGGTGTGGACGTACGAGGGCGCCAGTTTTCTGACGGCAACACCGGTTCTTCATGGCCGGATCCTATACTTCACGGCCACGGCTGACCCGCACCTGTACGCGTTGGATGCGGCCAGTGGTCGGCTTCTCTGGCGCCACGACACCGGCGACTGGCCGACGGCCGATCCACTTCTGGCCGACAGCATCCTCTACCTGGGCGAGAGCGACGGTACGGTCTTGGCCTACCGGCTACCCTAAAGCGGATCAAGCCTCGCCGCGCCGGTAGCGGGCCTCGTTCTCCGTCGTGACGTGAATGGCACTCCCTTCCACCGGGCAGACCTGCTCACAGATGCCACAGCCCGTGCACTTGCTGGCATCCACTACTACCCGCCCCTGATGCGCGACCGCAGCCTCTGCTGGGCAGGCTTCAACGCACACCAAGCAGCGGGCTGCCTGGTCCCAAGCCAGGCAGGCGCGGCGGTCCACCTGGGCCAGGCCGATGCGCATCTTATCCTTGGGTATGGGCTGGATGGCGCCCACCGGGCAGGCTGCAGCGCACAGGTGCCCGCACGTCTCCTGCATCAGGCAGCCGCCCTCGCGCGGCACCAGATAGGGTGTACCCAGTGCCCCCACGCCACCCTCAAGGAGCGCGGGCCTGAGGCTGTGAGCCGGGCAGACGCGGATGCACTCCTGGCACACGATACACTCGGCGAGGAACTCTTTTTCCGGCAGCGCCCCCGGCGGCCGGAGAAGCTTCTTGCCCGGCAGGAGGCGCGCTGCCGGCCCAAGCGCCAGTGCACCCGCCCCGGCCAGCAAGCCTCCCGCCAGCCCGCGCCGCCCAACCTTCAGGCCGAGGATGCGCTCGGCTCGCGAACACTCGGCTCTCTCATAGGTCCCAGGGTAGACGGGCCAGCCAGGCGGCGCGGCCGACACGCCCGCGGCCGGCTTCTTCGAGGGTTCCTCCCCAGCGGCGTTTTGCACCCACTGCAGAGCACGCCGGTAACGCAGTTGCTGCAAGGGCCACCTCTCCGGGGGTTTGGCCCTCCACTGTGCCCAGGCCAAGGGCCCAAAGCAAAAGCTGATGGCTCGCTCCGGGCAAGCCGCTTCACAAGCCAGGCAGAAAACGCACTCCTGATAGTTCGTATCATGGGGCTCGTGTGGGATGGCGTTCATCGCACACGCTGCCCGGCATAACCCACAATGATTGCAGGCATCGCTCACTCGGCGATTGAGGAGCGTCCGGCGAGAGAGCCAGCCCAAGAGCGCGCCTTGCGGGCACAGATGGCGGCACCAGAAGCGCGGACGCCATAGCTCGAGGGCGATGAGCCCCAGAAAGAGGAAGGAGGCGCCCAGGTAGGGGTCCAGCCCCCGGCTGCGCAGAGCGAAGGCATTGCTGATGGCCACAGTGGCCACCCGGTTGAACAGCACCAGCGGATCGAAAAGCCCGACCAGCTTGAGCGACACCAGCGAGAGCGCCAGCGCAGCTACGGCTAGGTAATACTTGAGGTAGCTATTCCCATTCGGGAGAGTCAACACCCGCCCAAGGCGGCTCTGGGGACGACGTGCTCGCCCGCGCGGGCGCCAGGGTGAAAGCGGCCGCACCAGGTCGAACACGGTGCCCAGTGGGCAGACCCAGCCGCAGAAGAATCGCCCACCGACCAGGGTCAGCGCGAGCAGTAGGAGCGGAGCCCCCAATACCAGCGCCGTCTGCCCCAAGCGCGGCAAGCTCGCCAGCAACAGAAGTGGGTCCCAGGGCAACAACCAACTCAGAACCACCGGGGCTGGGTTATTAGTCAATCGCCGGTATACCACGGGCACGAAAGGGTAGAGAAACAGCCCCAGAAAGCCCAACTGTACCAGCTTGCGGGCGATCTTGTCGATCATACGCGCCCCCTACCGGCATCTGCATCATCCCCTGGTGGCGCATCATCGCTTACGCGATCGTTCTCCTGCTGCACTGGCGGCCTCAGACTGCCCGCCAGCCGCCGGCCAACCACCATCCCCACCCCGCCCACGATGGCCGCCAAAGGCACCAAGGGCGCATCCAGCAGCGGGTTGATGTCCAGGATCTCCCCGTCAATGATACGCCGCCGCGGAGCCGCAGTCGGTGTGGCCGTAAGCAGCGGGGTTGCCGAAGGGATCGGAGTCGGCGATGCGCCCGCTGTCGACTCGGCGGACGGTGCGGCGGTAGGTGTAAGCGTTGCCGTCGCGGTGGGGGTTGGCGTCGGCTTTATATCACTCGGGCGGAAGCTACGCAACAGCCCGCTGGCCACAGCTTTTTCGACGTCGATCTCGCCCACGTTACTCTCAAAGGCGCGCTTGATGTGCGTAATCTCCATCGGCGAACGGGAAAAGTAGGTCGCGGTGGCGTAGGCATCGATCAGCACCGGGTCCGTGCCGGCAACCACTTGGTTCATGCGCTTGACGCGCGACGGGTCGGTAATGTCGGTACCATCGCCATAGGCTGCGCCGCGCACGCGCACACGGAGCGCCTCCAGGATGTGCAGATCCGAATGGATTCCTGGCGCTGTCAGAATATCGGCAATCCCCTGATCCAGATTCACGTGCAATCCAGGCGGGTTCTCCAGATAGCCCATCATGTGCTTGCAGCACAGAGTAACCGGCAAGACGATGTGCGACTTGGCCACGGCCATGTTGATTCGTACGTCGGCCTCCAGCGCAACCTTGATCACCCCAACGCTCTGGAACGCTTTGCCGCCGGGGATATCGATCTCCTGATACTTGCTCTTGGGCTCGACAAAGCGATCAAGCATGTGAACCTCAACGCCGGTCTCTTCCAGCACGGGGCCGATCTGAGACACCTCCAGAACGTAAGGCGGGGGGTCGAAAACGCTGTGGTCCAGAACGATGATGCGACTCGCCCCCGCCTCTTTGACCATCTTGATCAGAGCGCGGAGGAGTTCGGGGTCGGTCGAGGAGGCCGTGTGCGGCGGCCGGTCCCAGGTGGCGTTCGGCTTGATGGCTACCGTCTGCCCAGGCTTTACAAAGCGTTCGATGCCGCCCAGAGGCGCCAGGGCCGTGCGCAGAAGCACCTCTGCACTGTCCTCATCCGTCCCCTCGGCCACGACCACCTCGGGAGCACCGAGAGGCTGAGCCAGGGCCGGATAGCAGCCCTTTGCCAAGAGACGGGTAGCCCAATAGCCCGCCGCCACCCCCGTGGCACCTCGCAGCAGACTTCGTCGCGACACTCTGTGCATGGTCTCCCCCCTCCCACGATCCGGCGCACGCCGCATCTCGTATCTTGATCCTTTTCGGCAAGCATCGCAGTGGTTGGCTATTCTACCATGGCCAGTGGCACTCGTCCAACGTATGATACTTGCGGACAGTCCGGAACGGTGCTACACTGTGCGCCATCACGCCGTCAGGCTGGAGGTGCGTCTTGGCTGCCATTCAGCCCACCATGGAATATGCCGTTCACCTCGAGGTATTCGAGGGGCCACTCGACCTTCTCCTCCGCTTGATCGAAAAGGCCGAGCTGGATATCACCACCATTTCGCTGGCCAGAGTGACCGATCAATACCTGGCCTACATTCGCCAACTCGATGAGATCCACCCCGACCTGCTCGCCGACTTTCTCGTCGTAGCTGCCAGGCTCATCCTGATCAAATCTCGCGCTCTCCTGCCGCGCCCACCGGTAGTAGCCGAAGACGAGGAAGAGGACGTCGGTGAGGACTTGGTGCGCCAGCTCGAGGAGTACAAGCGCTTCAAGCAGGCGGCCCAACACCTGCAAAGCCGCGAGGAACAGGGCTTGCGCTGCTACGTGCGCGTGGCGCCCCCGCTGATCAAGCCACGTGGCCTGATTCCGGGCGAGGTAAGCCTCGACGACTTGGTCGCCGCACTCGAGCGCGTCCTCAACACAAAGCCGCATGTGCCGGTGAGCACCGTCGTCTCGCCCATCTCGATCAATATCGACGACAAGATCCGGGCTATCGAGAGTGCTGTAGCCACCGGCCGGCGAGTGCACTTTACCGGCCTGCTTATTAGCGCCGGCTCGCGTATCGAGATTGTAGTGACCTTTCTGGCTATTCTCGAACTGATCAAGCAGGCCAAAGTCGTGGCCCAGCAGGAAGCGGCCTTTGGCGAGATCTACCTCATCCAGCCACCGCCGCTGCCGGACCCCATCGATGATAGGGATAACGGCAGTCAACCGGCCTGACCATTCCGCCAGCAACTTAAGGAGACAAAGGTATTATGCTCAGCCGCGAACGGGTGTACCGTACCTTACGCTTCCAGCGCCCCGACCGTGCCCCGCGCGACCTATGGTTACTGCCGGGCGTGGAGGCCACCCGCCAGGATGAGGTCGCCGCCGTCAAGGCGCGTTTTCCGCTCGACTTTGCGGCCCCCACCTTCGCCTACGGCCCCAGCGATCGCCGGCGTGGAACGCCCAACATCGTTGGCTCGTACACCGATGAGTGGGGCTGCGTGTGGCACGTGGCCGCGCCTGGCGTCGTCGGCGAGGTCAAAGAGCCGCCGCTGGCAGACTGGCAAGCCCTCGACACCTACCAGATGCCCTTCGAGCTGCTCACTCAGGCAGACTGGTCCCGCGTCGAGAAGAGCTGCCAAGAGACAGACTGCTTTGTGCGTGCCGGCACACTGATCCGCCCATTCGAGCGCATGCAATTCCTGCGCGGCACAGAGAACCTCATGCTGGACCTGGCCTACGCGCCCCAGGAGCTCTACCGCCTGCGAGACATGCTGCACGAATTCGCACTGCGTGAACTCGAGCTCTGGTGTGCTACGCCAGTCGACGGTATTGCCTTCATGGACGATTGGGGCTCCATGCGCGGCCTGCTGATATCGCCTCAGACCTGGCAAGAGTTCTTCAAGCCTCTCTACACCGACTATTGCCGCATCATCCACCAGGTCGGCAAGTTCGCCTTCTTCCACTCCGACGGTAACATCGAAGCCATCATCGGCGACCTGATCGAATGCGGTGTCGACGCGCTCAACTCGCAGCTCTTCTGTATGGATATCGAGGGTATCGCCGAGCGCCACCACGGCCAGATCACCTTTTGGGGGGAAATCGACCGCCAGCACCTGCTGCCTTTCGGCAGTGACGAGGAGATACGCCAGGGCGTCTTGCGGGTCCGCCAGGCTCTGGATGACGGGCGCGGCGGCGTCATTGCCCAATGCGAGTGGGGTAACGACGTAGCTGCGCGAGCCGTGCTCGCCGTCTACGCAGCCTGGCAAGAGCCGCTCGCCGATGGGCGATAGTGGGAAGCGGAAGGGGCGAGCCCTTGCTCGCCCCTTTCAGTTGATTCGCAGGGTCGGGTCCCCGTACTGGCAACCACACGCACAGCCCTACACTCACTTGCGTAAGCAGGTCAACGGTGGACTCCAGCGGATAGGAGAGCCTTCTGCCTATTCCGCCTGCAGCACGCCCGGGGGCGTCTCTTCCACTTCGTCGGGCCAGAAGGCAAACAGCTTGCCCACCGAGCGACCAAGTGCGTTGCAGCGGATTGCCTCGGCGAACACGCCGGCCACAGAAAGGATGCGCAGCTTGGGCAGACGCTTGGCCGGCGGGATGGCCACAGTATCAGTGGTCACAACCTCTTCCACCTCCGGCATAGCGCCGAGTCGTTCGATAGCCCTACCCGAGAAGATGCCGTGTGTGCAAGCCACGGTAAAGCGCCGCACGCCCTCAGCCTTCAGGGCGCGGATGGCCTCGAACATGGTCCCGCCGTTCGCAATCTCATCGTCAAAGACGATGGCGTGCTCCTTGCCCTTAGGTGGCGCACCCACCCACTCCCGCATTATGACCTCGGTGTCGGAGACGCGCATCTTGTTGCCGGCGGTCACCGGCAGCCCACCCAGGGCCGTCGCCAGCTTGGTCGCTCGCTTGGCATGGCCGATATCCGGGGAAACGACCACCGTACCATCAAGGTCACGGCCCTTGAAATAGTCCACAAAGCAGGGCAGGGCCGTCAGGTGGTCTGTGGGTACCGAAAAGAACCCATGCACCTGCGGCGAGTGCAACGTCATGGTCATAACGTGACTCGCCCCGGAAGACACGATCAGGTCGGCCATCAAGCGCGCCGTGATCGAGATGCGCGGCGCGTCCTTCTTGTCCGACCGGGCATAAGCAAAATACGGAATGAGGGCATGCAGGCTACGCGCCCCCGCACTACGCGCGATGTCGAGCATCATGAACAGCTCGACGAGGTGGTCGCTGGTGGGAGTAGAGATAGACTGGACGATAAAAACATCGTGATTGCGGACCGTCTCCCCAAGCTGCATGTAGATGCAATCATTGCTGAACCGCTGGCGCACCACCGGGCCAAGAGGGACGCCCAAATGGGTACAGATACCTCGCGCCAATTCTGGATGAGATGAGCCGCTGAACACCTTCATCATGTCCAACGCCTCTCGCTCGCGGTACTCGTGCACAGGAACCTCCCGAGGAACCAAAAACACCTGCCCAGCCGCCGACGTGAGCCACTCCCAAGAGAACCCCCACGGGCACGGCCAGCCGCTCGGAGTGCTTCGCCCCAACAGACGGCTGAGCGCCCCAAGACCGGCCGCAATCGCCAGAACACGACTGCCTCAGCCAATGGATCCTATGGGATAGCCTAGTATAGGAGTGGTGATGGATCACGTCAAATGGGGGCTCGGTTGCGCCTTGTGTTGGTGGATTTGGTGTCTCTGTTGGTGAAGGCATGGGCCTTGTTTGGCGCTGTCCGTCTGCGCTGCCCACTGTCTGGGCAACACGCACCTGCCCTCGGCGTCTACACGCCCAGAGCGTCCAGGTAGCTCAGTTCTCCCGGCGGT
>DAOUGZ010000024.1:0-70523 GCA_034428955.1 Anaerolineae bacterium
AAGACACATACCCGTTTCACAATAGACCTCCAAACAGGGGCAAAGAAGGAGCGGCGTGAGCCGCTCCTGTCTATTATACCACTTCCTGTGAGGAAGTTGTGGAGGGTGGAACAGGCGGCCCGCCCCTGAGTACTTGCTGTCCACTGCCTACTCCCGGTAGCACACGTCCTCTTCGGTTGCCGGTATTTATGGGAGATACCCCGGCCCAGTTCGATACCCAAGCGCCGAGTCGAGCGTATAGTTAGAAGGGGTATCATCCCTGTAAGGGGCATCTCTGGGGAGGCATGCTGTGAACAAATGCGGGTAAGTATATCCGCGACACCGGCAACCACAGGGGACTGCCGGATTCGAAAAAGGAGCTGCAATGAAGGCCCAGATCACAGAGCGTGTTGCTTTCCTCGACAACATCCGCTTGTTGATGATCGTGCTCGTGGTCATGCACCATGCCGCCGCGGCTTATGCGGCCATCGCTCCTCACTGGATGATCCATGACACGACCACTCTGGTGGCCGATATCATCCGCCAGTTGTTGGACGTGTTCATGATGCCCGTGCTCTTCTTCATCGCAGGGTACCTGATCCTGCCATCTCTGCGGAAGAAGGAGAGCGTGGCAGCCTTTCTCAAAGATAAAGCCCGGCGCCTGCTGGTGCCCTGGGCGCTGGCCGTACTCATTATCCTCCCACTCTTGCTCTATGACCAGCCGGTCAAGCCGGTGGCGCCTTTCCGCTCGTACTGGCTGTGGTATTTGGGCAGCTTTGAGGTCCGGCTCAGGCCCACCCAGATCCCCGCGGGGCCGACCACGCAGGCGATCTACTGGTACCTCTCCTTGTTGTTCGCCTTCTTTGTCGTGGCAGCGCTGGTCTACGCGCTGGCGCGGCGCGGCCGCGCGCTCGTCGCGGCCACGCGCGCGGTAGACTCACCCAGAGTGGTGCTCCTGGCGCTGGGGGCGTTTGGGTTGCTGACATCTATCGGCCACTTTCTTCTGCTGCTGCTCGTGCCGGATTCGAGTTGGTTCACGCTACACATGCTGCTCGAGTTCCAGGTAACACGCCTGGTGCCCTATGCCGGCTGCTTTGCGCTGGGCATCTACGCTCAGTCGAGGGGTTGGCTGGCCGGCGGCAAGCCACTGGGCTCCCTTGCCCTGTGGGCCGGGCTCAGCGCTGTGCTGACGGCGGCGTACCTCGTGCTCGGCTGGCCGCTGTTGGCCGATACGGGTGCTGCCATCCTGCCGGCTGGGCTACTGTTGGCCTACGCCTTCATCCGCTCGTTCCTGGTCGTTTCGCTGTTGGTTCTGATCCTTTCGTGGGGCGCGCGCTACTGGAACGGCCCGAGCGGACTCAACCGGCAGCTCGCGGCGATGTCCTACAACATCTATCTCGTGCACCTTTTCGTCGTGGTGGCGCTGCAGATGGCGCTGCTCGGGTGGGAGGGCGGCCCCGCGTTGGGCAAGCTCGCGATTGTCGGCGCGGCCGGGCTCGTCGTGAGCTATGCCCTGAGCCGCTGGGTGCTCGCGCGCCATTCGCGCATAGTTGTGGTGGGCCTTCTAGCCCTGTTCGTGTTCTGCCTGGCCGTTCGCCCATAGGGCGGGGACCTTTCTGGTGGTCGGCTCGGTTGTCCTCGTGTGCCTCTTTGGGTTCAACAACCCGGATCTGTTTGTCGGCAGCTTTTTCAATATGTTCTCAGGCATCCAAGACCTGCCGCTGCTCTTCGATGGCTCGCCCAAGGTCGGGCTCGGCCTGTACAAGACCGTGCCAGGCGCCCTGCTGGGCGAGGTTGGGCTGCTCTATGGGCTCTACAACCTCACGCACTGGTTCAGCGGGCTTGGCTCTGCGTATGGAGAGTTGGAGGGAGGGAGCTATGGCACGCGCGATCCCATGCTTCTTTCATCTGACCTGGCGAGACCGCCGCATCGGTGCTGCCGTTGCGGCCGCTGTCGCGGCGCTGGCGGGACTGCTGACTGCCCTCGCCATACCGCGGGGGCCAACCACCGCCACGCAGGCGCTGATCATAATGGCGGCCGGTCTCGCTGTCGGGCTGCTGGCCGGCTTGGCCTTGCGCTCTCGCTGGGCAATGCTGCTGGCCCCGGTTGCCCATATGGTCGCGCTCGAGGTCGGGCGCCTCGACGCGGTAGGCCCGACCGTGGACATGATCCGTCTGAACGCTGAGCAGTTGCCTTTGACGTACACTGCGCAGGACGGTAGAATTGAGTACCGGTCATCCTTCTGTGCTGTGTGCTCTTGTCCCTGCCCCTACGAGGAGGTGAGGCATGTTCTCCGAGAAGCTGCGCCGGCTGGTGGCCGCCCACCGTGCGCTGATTGAGCGGCCCAACGAGCCGGACGGCGCCTGGTACAACGGGCTCTTTGAGCGCTATCGCTACCCCGTCCTCACCGCCGAGCACACGCCCCTGTTTTGGCGCTATGACCTGGATGTGCGCACCAATCCTCACCTGATTGAGCGCCTGGGGGTCAACGCCGTTTTCAACCCTGGGGCGATCGAGCTGGGCGGGCACGTCTATTTGGTGTGCCGTGTGGAGGGGGTAGATCGCAAGTCCTTCTTTGCCGTCGCGGAGAGCGAAACGGGCATTGACCGCTTTCGCTTCTGGGATTATCCCATCCTCATGCCCGAGACTGAGGACCCCGACACGAATGTGTACGATATGCGTCTGGTGCAGCACGAGGATGGCTGGATCTATGGCCTCTTTTGTAGCGAGCGGAAGGACCCCGCCGCGCCACCGGGTGACACGACGATGGCCGTGGCCCAGTGCGGCATTGCCCGCACACATGACCTGAAGGTGTGGGAGCGCCTGCCGGACCTGCAGACCCGTTCGGCCCAGCAGCGCAATGTGGTGCTCCACCCCGAGTTTGTGGATGGGCGCTACGCCCTCTACACCCGCCCCCAGGATTCCTTCATCGAAGCGGGCTCGGGCGGGGGCATCGGCTGGGGGTTGGTGGAGAGTATGGAGCGGGCCGTCATTGATGAGGAGATGGTCATTGACCCACGGGTATACCACACGATCAAAGAGGCCAAAAACGGCGCCGGGCCGGCGCCGATCAAGACGGAGCAGGGCTGGCTGCACATCGCCCACGGCGTACGCAACACGGCGGCGGGCCTGCGCTATGTCCTCTACGCCTTTCTCTGCGATCTGAACGAGCCGTGGCGGGTGACGCACCGGCCGGGGGGCTATCTGATCGCGCCGTGGGGCGATGAACGGGTGGGTGACGTCTCGAACGTCGTTTTTTGCAATGGGGCGGTGGCTCGCGCCGATGGTACGGTGCTCATCTACTATGCCTCGGCGGACACGCGCATTCACGTGGCGGCGACGACGGTGGACAGGATGCTGGATTATGTGCTGAACACGCCGGAGGACGGCCTGCGCTCTGCAGCGAGCGTGGCCGAACGCTCGCGACTCATTGCGCGCAACCTGGCGCTGCTGGATGCGGCCGGGGATGAGCTGTTGAGATCTGCGCGGTAGTATTGGGCGTGGCGCGCTAGGAGATTGCTTCATCGCCGGCTGCGGCTGGCTTCTCGCTATGACACGCCGCTAGGTTCTCTACTTGGCACAGGGGCTGGGAACCCTGGGGTATTCGCAATGACAAATGCAGGGGCAATTGACCCTCTCGGAGGTTCCGGCGCCTCCGAGAGGGTTGTGATTCTACGGCCTTGGGGTGAGGGGCTCAGGGCGTGGGCAGGTGCTCGCCCACCCACTCGATATCCAGCTTGCGCAGGGTGCCGGCGGTGGGAACGCCGGTCTCCATATCCCAGCCCATTATGCCATAGAAAGTGCTGAGGCTCTCCTGCAGCGCCTCCGGCTCGACGGGCTTTTCGTTGATCGACTGCGTCTTGAAGGGCTCGCTCATGCGCAAGGGCAAGGTATCGTCGGCGCGGCCGAGGCCCTCGCGCAGGTTGAAGGCACGGGCCATGGCCAGGCCACGCTCGGCGGCTAGTTGCAGCTCAAAGACGTTCGTATCCCAGCCGGTGATGGCCCGCACAAGCTGCACCTTTTGCTCTATCGACCAGGGGATGAACATGCACAGCCCCAGGTGGTTATCGAGCCAGCGCCAGTTGGTGGCAAAGGTGTAGGCGCGCACCTTGTCCGCATTGAGCACGGTCGTCGGCACGGAGGTGTAGACGCCAAACCCCAGCAGATTGCTGCTCACAGGGTCGCTGCGCTGGCTCTCATCCCAAAAGTTGTGCATGTGATCGGCGCCGGTAGGCGAGACGGCATAGCCCAGGGCCTGCCCGTGGCGGTTGCGGCACTCGTGCATGGGGAAGGGCTGGCCCTTGACGTGGATGGCGAACTCTTCCGCGCCGCCGCCGATTTTGGCCGCCGCGATGCGCGGCCCCTCGGCCAGCAGGTCGCCCAGGCCCTCGCGCAGGCCGATGCGGCGTATCATCTCAACCATGGCCTCGGCATGGCCAAAGCGCAGCTCGAGGCCGTCCGTGTGTTCCAGGGTCAGCAGGCCCGCCTCGAAGCACTCCATGGCAAAGGAGACCATCATGCCGGCGGCAATCGTATCCAGGCCGTAGGCGTTGCAGATCTCCGAAGCCTTGGAGATGGCGACGAGGTCATCGACGCCACAGTTGGAGCCTACCGCACCGATGGTCTCATACTCCGGCCCGCCGTACGCGCCGTCGACCTGGTACCGGCCGTCGTCGATCTCGACCACGCGCTTGCAGCGAATGGGGCAGGCGTAACATCCCTCGGTCCCGACGAGGACCGTGTCGCGCATGGCTTCGCCCGAGATCTTTTCGGCCCCTTCAAAACGCCCATCCTGAAAGTTGCGCGTGGGCAGTGCGCCGTATTCGTTCAGGCCAAGGAGGCCGTTGGCGGTGCCCAGCTCGTGCAGGCTTGCCGAATGCTCGCGCCAGTGGTCGCGCATCCAGCGGGCCAGCTCTTTGAGTTTGTCCGCGTCGGCGACGGGCACCTGCCCTTTGCCGCGCGTGGCAATGGCCTTCAGGTTCTTGGAGCCCATTACCGCGCCCAGGCCGGAGCGGCCAGCGGCATCGTGTAGGTCGACGACGATGCAGGCCACGCGGGCCAGCTTTTCGCCGCCGGGGCCGATGACGGCCAGGCGCGCCCGGCGCTCCCCCAGCTCTTGGCGTACCGTGTCCTGGCATTCCTTGGTCGTCATACCCCAGAGGTGCCCGGCAGGGCGGATCTCGACCTGCCCGTCGTGTACCCAGAGGTAGACAGGCTCGGCAGCCTTGCCGTGGACGATGACGGCATCAAAGCCGGCCTGGCGCAACTCGGCGCCAAAGTAGCCGCCCACATCCCCTTCGCCATAGCCGCCGGTGAGGGGCGATTTGGCGCCGATGTGGCTGCGCCCCCCGCCGGCCACGGGTACGCCGGTGATGGGGCCGCCGGCAAAGACGAGAACGTTCTCCGGACCCAGTGGGTCGGCGTTGGCGGGTATCTCGCGCAGCAGGTAGTAACCGATAAAGCCATTCCCGCCCAGGTAACGGCGATACCAGGAGTCGGGCGGGGTCTCGATGCGTGTAGTGCCATTCGTGAGGTTGACGTGCAGAATCTGACCGGTGTAGCCGTTCGCCATGTGGAACCTCCATGAGGCTGTATTTGATGAGCGGCACATCCCGAGTGTCTTCTTGGATTATGGGTGACTAGTCCGGAATTGTCAAGAAGTGTTTGCAAAGCTGCGCCGGTGCTACGTTTTGCCAAGAAAGCGAAATGGGGATAGAATACGAGAAGGGAATCTGCTCGCCTTCCGCTAACAGGGTACTCCGGGTGGCCGAGTGACTGCCTTTCATCCTGGCCTCACACCACAGCCCCCTGGGCGCCACATAGTTCAGCAAGAGCACAAGCAGTTCTGCGCCCCCTGGGCGCCACATAGTTCAGCAAGAGCACAAGTAGTTCTGCGCCCCCTGGGCGCCGCATAGTTCGGCAAAAGCACAAGCAGTCTGGCATCTTGGCCGCGCTTCCGAGGCGCCGGTTAGCGACAACCCGCACCACTCGACCCGGCCGCACTCTGTCAATAGGAGGAGGAATGGCGCCTATGGGTGCCTACCAAGCACCACGTCGAAAGCTTCTCCGCTATTCCATCTCGTTAGGCCTCAGCGTTGCGGGGTGCGGGCTCGTCATACTGGCGCAGCAACTGCCTCCTGTACGCTCCGAGGCCGCACAGGCCTCTGTTCCGAGTGAGCGCCCGTTCCCCGTCGCTGTCAGCGCCCGCGGCCCCCGGCAGGCGGGCTGGGTGCGCCCAGCCGAGGATCTGCCGGTGTTGGCCCTGGGGAGCGTGCAGTCTCTGATGACCAACGATGAGGTCTTGCCGACGGCGACGCTCGAGCCGACACCCACCCTCGCCCCCAGCCCCAGCCCAACCACTCCTCCCCCTGAAGTGGTGGTGTATCAGGTCCAGCCGGGAGATAACTTGTGGATCATCTCCCAGCGCTTCGGCCTGGAGCAGGACACTGTCGTCTGGGCTAATGCGGAGCTGGAGCGTAACCCCGATCAGTTGCAGATCGGGCAAGAGATCTATATCCTGCCTACCGACGGCGTTTGGCACACTGTGAGCAAGGGCGAGACGCTGGCCTCTATCGCCCAGCGCTACAAGGTGGATGCCCAAACCATCCTCAACTACCCGGGCAACGACATTACGGACCCGTCGACGATCAAAATCGACCAGAAGCTGATCATCCCCGGCGGGGTCAAGCCGGCCCCAACAGGCGCCGCGGCAGGCCCGGCCAAGGCATCCATCGCCCCGGGTGGGGCGCGGCTTATGATTCCGGCCGGCGCGCCCGCTGTGCCGGTGGAGGCACCGGCCATGCCTGGCCGCTTCCTCTGGCCGGCGTCAGGGGTCATCACCCAAGGCTATCACAAGTATCACGGGGCCATCGACATTGCCAACAACCAGGGCACGCCCCTCATCGCGCCCGACGGCGGCACGGTCACCTTTGCCGCTTGGTCCGGCGGGCTGGGCAACGCCGTCCAGATCGACCACGGCGACGGCTTTGCCACGACCTACGGGCACTTGCACACGATCCAGGTGCAAGTCGGCCAGAGGGTTGAGCGCGGCCAGCAGATCGGCTTGATGGGCACGACCGGTCACTCAACCGGCCCGCACCTGCATTTCATCGTGACCTACAACGGCGGCATCCTGAACCCAATGAACTATTTGCCGTAGCGGTCTGTCAGCCTCTGCCGCCGCAGACCGGACTCCAGGCCGGCACGGGGGCGCGAAGCGTATAGCCCGGTCGCCGGCTCAAGCTATTGCAGTCTGACAGGTTGTTGGCCGTCCGGGCGCAAAGGGATAAACAGGCGCGGCTCTCTCTACAGAGAGGGCCGCGCCTGTTTTCGTCCGCTTCGATTCCGGCATGGATGTTGCTCATAGAGGCAAAAAGCCGGTGAGAGGAGGTTGGGGCTTGAAGGTTGCTGCGGGCGTGCTTGCTGTTCTGGCCATCGTCATGGCTGTGGTGCCCTCGGTCGCCAACTGCTCGCAGGCGGGCGAGGGGGTGACTCTGGCCAACGGTCGGCGTGCGCCGGCCCCATGCCACGGAACGGCGCAGGCCGAGGTGGCGGTGGCGGCGCTGCTCATGGCCGTGGCGGGCCTCCTCGCCTGTAGTTGGCGCCAGGAGACGCGGCTGGCGCTGGCCGGGTTGGGGTCCATTCTGGGGGCGCTGGCTATCCTGCTGCCGGTGATTCTGATCGGCACGTGTCCTTCATCCGCGGCGCTCTGCAATCGCCTCATGCGCCCTGCGCTGATTGCGTCCGGTGCGGGCACAATCCTCACAAGCGTGCTGGTATTTGCCCTGGCCGCCAGGCGTTCCGAGTATGCACAGCGGCCACGGAACGCCCGCGGGCGCGTACGCTACCTGCGCCGCAACGGCTAGTAGTGCACCGCAGAGATTCTGATGGGTGCGACTCGCCCCGTGCGGCGCCATGTTACTCATAGGGTCTTGGCGTTTCCTCATGGTACGGATTTTGCTCAGAGAAGGCACATTGTCAGGAGATGGGCCATGAAACTGAGCGCACTTTTGATCGCGCTGTTGGCCGTCACTGTGGCTGTGGTTCCATTTGTCTTCAACTGCCGAGTTGAGGGCAGGATGATGACGCTGGCCGACGGCGGCCGGATGCCGCCCAGGTGCTACTGGACGGCCCAGGCCGAGCTGACGCTGGCTGTGCCGTTGCTGGCGCTGGCCGGGATGCTGGCCTTCAGCCGGCGCAAGGAGGCCCGCCGAGCACTGCTGGTGCTGGGGGCCATACTGGGCGTCTTGGTCATTCTGCTGCCGGCGCGGCTTATCGGCGTGTGCGCAGATTCGGGCGCATCCTGCAAGCTGATCATGGAACCGGCGATAATCCTGGCCGGCAGCCTGTTGGCCGGTATCAGCTTGGCCAGCCTGCTGCTTTCCGAGCGCCGGTCCGAGTACGGCGATGAGCCGGTGCGCAGGCGCCCGCTACACGCAGCGGCCCGGCAGCGTGCCGGCGCTTCTATCGAGACTGGAGATGCGCATTAGAGAGGAGCGGCGGCATGTGCCTCCTCCGCCTGGTGCGGTATAGCCCTGTGGGCAAGGGACTTGGGGGATGGGCAGCCTTTCTCTCGGCTGCCGTGGTGGCGGCGCTTTCGCTATTGACGGCGCTGATCCTGCACGGCGCCGGCGCCTCGCTGGACCTGACTCTCACTCGGCTGGGAGCAGACATCGTCGTCGTCGGCCGGGGGGCCGAAGGTCACCTGGAGAGTTCCCTGGTCTTGGGTGCGCCGCTGCGGGTGTGGCTGCCGCAGGCGCACCTAGAGCGCATCGCGGCCATTCCTGAGGTGGCTGCCGTCTCGCCCCAGCTCTACCTTTCTGCGCTCCCTGAGCCCTCCGGCCGTGTCGCCCGGGAGGTCTTCCTCGTCGCCTGCGACCCGGCGACCGATCTATCGCTGCGGCCCTGGCTCGCAGAGGACCTTGTGGGCCGGCTGCGGCCGAAAGAGGCCGTCGGCGGCAGCAACGTCTCGGTACCCGCGGGCAAGGAGGGCATCAGGTTGTATGGTTCCCTGATTGCCCTACGCGCCAACCTGCCGCCGACGGGTACCAACCTGGACCACACCCTCTTCTTCAGCTTTCAGACGGCCTACGATATCGCCGCCAACTCGTACCGGCTGGCCGAGCAGCCGCTGGTGATCCCGCCGAACAGCATCTCGGCGGCGCTGGTAAAGGTGCGTCCGGAGGCTGACCCGCACCAAGTCGCGTTGGAGATCCGCCGCAGCGTCCCCGGGGTCACACCCATCGAGCGTGCAGACCTCTTGCCGACGTTCCGAGGGCGAATCGCGGACCTGCGGCGGCGCATGAGGGCTACCTCTTACCCCACGCTCGCACTCTTGCCGCCTCTTTTGGGCCTGATCCTGACGTTGACGGCCCAGGAACGGTGGCCCAAGGTCGCCGGCCTGCGCGCACTGGGTGCGACCGGCCATGATGTACTACGCTGTTTGCTGGCCGAGGCGGCGCTATTGGCCCTGCAGGGCGCGATGCTGGGCACGGCTCTGGCCGTGTTGGCGACGCGCCTTCTCCGCGAGCGCATCGCCGCCGCGCTCAAGATACCGCTCCTCTTCCCCCCTCTGCCCTCATTGCTGGCGTCGGTGGCCGGGGGCGCGGCTTTGGCATTGGCAGCGGTCGTGGCGGCTGCCTTGCTCCCGGCTTGGCGGCTCAGCCGGCAGGCGACGAGGCCGGCGACCCAGGGTAGGCCGCAATGAGGTTCCGCCTGTCGAGCTTGATGTACTTTGCCCAGTGGGCCGAGACCCAATCAGACCGGACATGACGGGCAAGCCGGCCCGCCGCTCTGTTCACGGAGTCTCTCCACCGCCCAAAGACCTCACGCGGCGCAGAAAGAAAAAGCCGATGGCCAGCGGCAGCCATACGTTCAGCCCGCGGAAGGCGACGGTTATGGCCACCGCACTCGTCGTGGTGACGCCGAGCGAGGCGAGCACCAGCGCCATAGCGCCTTCGGCCACGCCGATGCCATGGGGGATGATCGTCACGATCGAAAAGACGATATTCAGCATATAGCCGGCGATCAGAGTTCCCGGGCGCAGCGGCCAGCCATAGGCCAGGGAGAGGGCATAGAGGCTGGCCAGGTTGACGAGGCATGCCGCCATGGCTACGCCCAGGGTGCTTCCCAGAAGGCGTGGCGCCTCGCTCAGACCCTTGGCTGCCCTGACGTAATCATCCGCCTGCTGCTCCGCCCAGGTCTCCGCCAGCGGCACCGGGCGGCCGAGTTGCCCCGCCAGCCCATTGACGATGTGCTGCAGGGCGCGGAAGAGGGCGTGAAGCCGGCCGGGCAACCAGCGCCCCAGCAAGATCATCCCGGCCAGAGAGCCGGTGAAGAGGAGCAGGATGGTGGAGGCGACGATCTGATAGGGCTCCAGGGCTTGCCGGTAGGCGAGGTGATGCAGGCCATAGGCTACCAGCGGCAGGATGGCCGTCAGGTCGGCGACCAGGACGAGCAAGGCACCCTGAGCGGCGCGCACGGCCGACTGGCCGCGGCGGGCCGCATCGTCGACAACGACTGCCAGCGCGCTGACGCCCCCAGACGGTACGATGGCTTTCAGGAACAGGGAAGCAAAGAGCACCGGCACAAGGTCGCGCACACGGCTTTCAACGCCGACGCTGGCCAAGCCGAGCCGATATTCGGCAGCGTACACCAGGTAGAAGGCGCCCTGTAGCAGCGCGGCCGCCAGTATCCATGGCCAACGGCCGCGCCCCAGCGTGCTGAGGACTCGCACTACCTCTTGTTGGCGCACAGCAACGAGGGCTGCAAAGCCCGTGAGGATTAGGACCAGCAGCCAACGGCGGCGTAGATGGGTGAGCAGGCGGTGGTGGTGCATCGATGGATCGGATGGGTCTTGGATCGACACGGAATCTCGTGGCTCCTCACAGTGGCTTGGGGTACCTGATGGCCGGTAGGGTTGGCGGCATGATGCAGGCTGCTGCGATCCAGGCGGCCGGCCGCTTGCCCGCTTGCTTACTGTTTAACCCCCAATATACCCCCGCGATGTGTAGCAAACTATGGGCCTGCGTGGCATGCGATTCGCTGAGTCGCTCGCGACGCATGAACAGGAAGCGCCTGCATGCCGCCCCCAGCCGGATGCGGAATGCGGCCGAGGAAGGAATGGGATGAGCCGGGCGAGAAGCGACGGACGTGCCCACGATGAGATGCGCCCCGTGGAGATGGTTCTTGACTATCAAGCTTTTGCTGAGGGATCGGCGCTGGTCAGCGTGGGTGGAACGCGTGTGCTGTGCGCGGTGACGGTCCAGGATGGCATCCCCCCCTGGGTTGTCGGTGCCCCGGGGCAGGGCTGGATTTCGGCCGAGTACGCCATGCTGCCCCGTTCGACCCGCACCCGGACTTCCCGCGACGGGTCGGCGCGTGAAACCGAGATCTCGCAACTGATCGGGCGTGCGCTGCGCGCCTCCGTCAATCTACACGCGCTTGGCGAGCGCACGTTTATCGTGGATTGCGATGTGATCCAGGCCGACGGAGGCACTCGCTCAGCGGCCATCACCGGGGGGTATGTGGCCCTGGTGCAGGCCGTGCGGCGCCTGATGCGCGAGGGCCGCATACAAGACTCGGTGTGGCGCCCGCCCGTGGCCGGAGTCAGCGTTGCTCTGTGGCGCGGCGAGGTGGTCCTCGACCCCTGCCATGAGGAGGATATCGAGGCCAATGTGGATTGCGACGTGGCGCTGAACGCCGAGGGGCGGCTCGTAGAGCTGCATGCGCCCGCTTCCGACCCCTATACGCAGGAGCAACTGGAGGCGATGCTGGCGATGGCCAGGCCCGCAACGCAGCAGTTGATCGAGATGGAGATGCGGCTGCTGGGCTGGGAGAGGTGGGGTTAGGGCTCGGCGATCAGCTCCTGCGGCGCCCAGGCCATGGCCTGGGTGTGTAGCCAGGCCAGTTGCCGGTCTGTCTCCGCCCCCAGGTTGGCACAGACCGATTCCAGTGTCGAGTCGCACAGGACCCGCGCCGCCTGGCCGAGCACGACCCAGCGCAGGTGCACGCTCTGGGCCAGGAGCCACGCATTCTGTAGGTCTTCCAGCAGGGGGTGCGTCTCTGCGGCAGGGGCCAGCACGGGCAGGCAACTGGCGAGCGCCGCCTCGGCGTTTAGCGGGCGCCCCGTGAGCTTGCTCAGAACGCGAATGTGCTCTTCGGACCAGGCAGCGAGCCGGGTACCGGTAAAGCCGATATCGAGTTCATCGCTGTGGCGCTCACCCAGGGCGATCAGCGCGTCTGCCAGTTGCCTCTCGGCAATCAGGAGGAGATCCACATATTCCCATACGCGCATACCTGTCCTCCCCGGCGGTTGGCGCCTTTCCGATGCGCAGGCGGAAGCGCCTCAGCAGCGAGCGCAATCGCTCACCCAGCGAGGGCTGGGGGATGCCGCAAATGCGCACGGCGGTGTACTTGAGCAGCGGCTGTTTGCTGACCGGATCCCACTGGCCCAAGGTGAGTTCGTTGGCGGCGCGGATGCGCGAGGGTCCATCCCAGTAGCCGTAGTGAAAGGGCATAAAGACCACTCCGGGTGCGATCCTGCCGATTTCCGCCCGTGCCAGGGCCAGCCCCCGGCGCGAACGGACCTCGACCATCTGGCCCGCGACGATGCCCTGGCGGCGGGCGTCCTCCTCTGAAATCTGCACAAAAGAGTCCGGCGCGGCGTCGTTCAGCACAGGGACGCGCCCCGTCTTGGTGCGCGTCAGCCACTGGTAGACGACCCGTCCTGTCGTCAGCCAGAGGGGATACTCCTCGTCGGGTGCCTCCGGCAGGGGCGCGCCATCGATGGGCTTGAGCAGCGCTCTGCCCTGCGGGTCTTCTGCGCTGTAGGCAGAGCGGCCGATCTCGGCGCCGGTCAGCAGATCGTGCCCATAGGTCTGACAATAGTCGGCGCTGGTGTTGAACCGCCCCCCCTCGTACAGCCGTGGCCGGCCCTCGGGATACTGCTCGTTGCAGGGCCACCGGATGCCCGGGCCGCCGCTGAGCCGGGCATAGCTGAGCCCGCTATAGTCGCAGGGGCGCCCCCTGGTGCAGGCCTTCCAGGCCTCAAAGGCTCCCTCGGGGTCACTCCATTTGATCAACGGCGCGCCGTCACGGTCGCGCAGGTCCATGAGCCGGGCATAGTCGAGAAAGATGTCCAGGTCCGGCCTCGCTTCGCCGGGCGGGCTGGCCGCCGTGTAGGAGATGTGCACCGTCCGGTCGGCAGCGGTGAACGTGCCCGTCTTTTCGCCCCAGATGGCCGCCGGCAGCACGACATCGGCCAACTGCGCCGTCTCCGTCATGAACGCATCCTGGACGACGAGGAATAGCCCGGCGGAGCGCAGCGCATTGCGCACGCGCAGCAGGTCCGGCAGCGATACCGCCGGGTTGCTGCCGGTGACCCAGAGCATGCGTATCGAGCCCTCTTCGATGTAGCGCAGTATGCGCATGATGTGCGTTGGCGGCCCCCAGCAGGGGATGCGCGAGGGCTCGACGTTCCAGAGGCGCGCCAGTTCGGCCATGTGCTCAGGATTGGCCCAGTTGCGAAAGGCCGGAAAGGTGCCCGCGCAGCCGGTCTCGTGGACGTTGTGGCTGGCGGGCTGCCCGCTCATGTGCAGGATGCCGCATCCCGGCCGCCCGATCAGGCCGCGCATGAGGTGCAGGTTGTTGATCTGGACTGCCGTCGCCGTGGCCTGCGCGGACTGGTACACGCCCAACAGTACCGTGGAGACGAGGCTGGGCGTCGTTCCGAGGATCTGGGCCGCTCCACGTATGTCGTCGACCGGCACGCCCGTTACCGCCTCCACGCGCGCGGGTGACCACTCTCTGACCGATTTCTTTAGGCGCGCATACCCCAGGGTGTGGGCATCGATATAGGCGCGGTCGACCCAGCCGGATTGGATAATGATGTTGATGAGTCCGCAAAGCAGGGCGGCGTCGGTCCCCGGGCGCGGGGCCAGGTGGACGTCGGCGGCCTGCGCCGTAGGGGTTTTGCGCGGGTCGATGACGACCAGCCGGGGTGGCCGGGGGCCGGCGCGACGGTCCAGGATGCGCATCCAGAGCACAGTGTGTTGCTCGGCGACGTTGTGCCCGACGTGCAGGATGGCCTCTGCTGTGTCCAGGTCGCTGAATGAGCCGGGCTGGCCGTCTGTGCCGAACGACTCCATCAAGGCGGCCGAAGCGCTGGCGGTCGATAGCCGGGTGCTGGCGTCCATGTGCGGGGTACCCAGGCCGGCCTTGCCGATAACGGCCAGGGTATAGTACTCTTCCAGAAAGAGCTGGCCACCGGTGTAAAAGGCGATGGCTAGGCTGGTATGATCGGCGCGAATCTGCGCCGAATGCTCGGCCACCAGGCCCAGCGCCTCCTCCCAACTGACCTCGCTCAGCCGCCCGTTCCGGCGGACTAGAGGGTGGGTGAGCCGGTCGCTACTGGCGTTGGCCAGCCAGCCGTAGAGCCCTTTGGGGCCGAGCCGGCCGCGATTGGTGCCGTCTGCGCTGCGCCCGCGCACGCCGACCATGCGCCCATCTCGCACGCCAATGTCCAGCCCGCAACCGTTGGAGCAGAGAACACAGGCCGATTGTACCCAGAACTCGGCCTCAGCCAGTACTCGCTCATCCAAGCGTGTTGGCCAGTCGCCCTCGCCATAGTAGGGCGTGCGGTACCCCCATATGGACGCAATAGCATCGCGCGACTGGTACTCCTCTGTCTCTCGCCTGCCGAGCATCATCCCACCTCAGTAGAACAGGAGCAAGGTGTGTGCCAGGCTTGTCTGTTACTTCGCTGGCATACACCTTGCTACCGTGGTCGGGAGCCTGGGCGGCCCACCGTGGCCTCGCCAGAGGGGGTGGCGACCGAAGTGGCCGATCGCATAGATGCTGGTTGCCTGCGTTCCGGTTCCCGCCGGGTAACGCGGGCCATGAGAATCTCTGCGGGCCACTATGAGGGCCGATCACTCCGTACCGCATATAGGTATGAAGAGAAAAAGCGCGCAACCAAGCCAACGCCACGCCCCATGCGCGTCGCGCCGGTGGCCGGCCACGACGGATGGCGCCGGTGACCCGCCTCTGAAGGCAGGCGGGCGCGGCTGTGATGGAGCGGACAACCTGCAGCTTGTCTTCAATGCTGATGACCTGGGCCGGACGGCGGGCATCAATGTGGCCGTCATGCGCGCCCACGAGGAAGGCATACTGACCAGCGCCAGCCTGATGGTGACCGGTAGCGCCTTTGACGATGCTGTGCGGCGCGCCCGGGAGCATCCCAGTCTGGCCGTCGGCCTGCATCTGACCCTGGCCGGGGCCGCTGGTGCGTTAGCGCCGCGCCAGGCGCCGCGCTTGCTGGATGGGCAGGGGCGCCTGCCGCAGAATCCGGCCCTGGCGGGTGTCGCCTACTTTCTCAACCGGGCCGTGCGTTCCGAGTTGCGCAGTGAAATCGCCGCCCAGTTCGAGCGCTTTGCCGAGACGGGGCTCGATCCCTCCCACCTTGATGGGCACTTTCTCATGCATCTCCACCCTACCATCCTCAGCATGGCCGTGCCGCTGGCTGAGGAGTATGGGTTTCGCGGCATCCGGTTCCCACGCGACGATCTGCGCCTGATCTTGGGCCTGGACCGCAGCCGGGCAATGGTCAAGGCGGGCTGGGCGGGGGTCTATGCGCTCCTGTGCCGGCTCGCCGAGCAGCGCCTGAAGCAGAGTTCTGTCGTGTATACCGACCGTGTCTACGGGTTGTTGCAGACGGGGCACATGCATGAGCAGTTCGTGGCCGGCCTCCTGCGGCGCATCCCAGCCTGGGTTGGGTCAGCCGAAATCTACTTCCATCCCAGTATAGAGGACTCTGGCGAACCGTACGGACCAAACCCGGGCGACCTGAAAGCGCTCCTGAGCAACCATGTTCGACAGGCCGTTACAGAACGGAGGGCCAAATTGACCAATTACGCGGCCCTGGCAGTCAACGGCCATAGGAGGATGGCGTGCCCTGGTCTCTCTTCCTCTTGAGCCTTACTGCGGCGAGCTGGATCTATTGGCTTGTGGCGGGTTGGTGCGCGACCGAGTTCTTTTCCGAGCCGCAGCCTCAGGCCGATGAGGACCTCCCTCCGGTTTCCATACTGAAGCCGGTGCGTGGCCTCGATGCTGACGCCTACAAGAGCTTTAGCAGCTTTTTGACGCAGGACTATCCGGCGGACTATGAAGTCCTCTTTGGAGTTTCGGACCCGCTGGACCCGGTTCTGGACCTGGTTACCCGCTTGCAGTACGAGTTTCCCAAGCGGCAGATACGCGCCTTTGTGGCCCCGCAGCGCGGCGCCAACGACAAGGTCAGCATCCTCTGCCACCTGGCCCAGCAGGCGCAGTACGATACCTTTGTCATCTGCGATAGCGACATGCGCGTCACGCCCGACTATTTGCGGCGGGTCTGCGCCCCCCTGCGTGACCCCAACGTGGGGCTGGTGACGACCCTGTACCGGGGAGAACAGGCGGAGACGCTGGCGGCGCGCTTGGAGGCTCAGTTCATGGGGGTGACCTTTCTGCCCTCGGCGCTGGTGGGCCGGCGTTACCTGAATATGCGCTTTGCCCTTGGGGCGACAAATGTCCTGCGTCGCGAAACGCTGCGCGACATCGGCGGCTTTGAGACCATCCTCAACTACCTGGCCGACGACTATCAGCTCGGCGCGCGTGTCGCCGATACCGGCCAGCGGGTGCACCTCTCCGACTATACGGCCCAGAGCATCCTCGGCGCCACGACCTTTCGCGAGCAGTGGGGGCGCGAGGTGCGTTGGGCCAAGTGCTTGCGCGTCAGCCGCCCTATGGAGTACCCGGGCATCCTCTTTATGCTCTGCACACCACTCTCTGTGGCGACGGCGGCCACGATGGGCTTTTCACCCGTCGGGCTGGGAATCGTGGGCGCTTCGCTGACCCTGCGCTGGCTCGTTTCCTGGCATGTAGCCCGCTACGTCCGCGACCGGCTGTTCTTCCGCTACTGGTACTGGCTGCCCCTGCGCGATTTCCTCACGGCGGCCATCTGGTTGGCCGGCGGAGTCGGCGGCCACGTCTCCTGGCGCGGGCGGCGCTTTGCCCTGCGTGAGGGCGGGCGCCTGCAGCCCCTGCAGCCGATGGTGCCCCAAGAGCCGAGCCCCTGAGTCCGGGCTCGGCCGCCTTTGGACATCCACCTTCCTCGTAGTATACTGCTTTCCGCACAGAAGAGAGTTGTAGGTCGGCGGAATGCGGCTCGTTGCTGCGTTGCCTTGGTGTTCCTTGGTGTTTGTTGTCTTGGAGGGGGCTGGGTCAGGGATGAATACCGGCGCTTTGGCGGGTTCGGGTGTCCATGAGGATTTGGTAGAGCTGCGTCGCCCTGGCCTGACCCGGCTGTGTCTGGCCGGCCTGTTTGTAGCATGGCTGTGGATTGCCGTTGCGGCTCGCGGCATCTTTTTTGACGAGCCCCAGCAGGTGGCAACGATTCTGGCTCCCGCCTGGCTGTTCATCGGCTGTGCGGCGGGGCTCTTGCTTCGGGGCCTGCCGCTGGGCTGGCGCAGTACATTCCTGCTGACCGGGCTGGGCGGCACCTTTGTTCTGAGTTACCTGGCCTCACCGGCCCCCATGTGGCTGTACGGCCAGTCGCTGACTGCGGCTGTGGCCGGGCTGCTCGCCGGGCTCAATGCCTGCTCCGTGGTGGTTGCCCTGCTCACTCTGGCCTCCATCCTCTGCTTCTGGCGGGATCCAACGGCGGTTAGTCTCATCGATTTTGGCGCGGCTCTGAGCCTCCTCTGGGCGATGACCCTGATCTCCCGCCTCTCCTCACAGAATCTCTATACAGCCCTGGGCTGGGCGCTTCACAGCCAGGAGCGTGCCTGGCAGACGGCCAACGAGGTGAGGACGCGGCGGGCGGAACTCAGGCGCACTCTGGATTCGCTCAAGGTCACCCAGGGCATCCTGGAGCGAACCCTCAGCGAACTCGAGGCGGCCCGTCTGGAAGCCGAAGAGGCGCGCCAGGTCAAGTCGCGCTTTGTGGCCAACATCAGCCACGAACTGCGCACGCCGCTCAACGTCATTGTCGGCTTTGCCGAGATGCTCTGCACCCTGCCGGAGACGTATGGGGATTTCCCCTGGCCGGCTGCGCTGCGGCAGGACCTCTTGTCGATCTGGCGCAATGCGGAGCATCTGCTCAGCATGGTCGATGACGTCCTGGACCTGGCCCAGATTGAGGCGGCACGGTTGCCGGTGCTGCCGGAGATGACCGATCTCGCCCAGTTGATCCGCAACACGCTCTCCAGCACGGGTTCCCTGCTTCGCGACGCGAAACTGGAACTGCGCGTCTCACTGCCGGAGGACCTGCCGCCCATCAACGTGGACCGGGCCCGGATTCGCCAGGTGCTGCTGAACTTGCTGAGCAATGCCGTGCGCTTTACGCGTCAGGGGTATATCGAGGTCGGCGCGCACCTTGTCGACCAAGAGATTCACCTATACGTGCGCGATTCGGGGCAGGGCATCCCGCCGGCCAAGCTGGAGACCATCTTTCAGGAATTCGAGCAGGCGGACACGTCCATTCGTCGCCCCCACCAGGGTGCAGGTCTCGGCCTCGCTATCTCCAGGCATTTTGTCCGCCTGCATGGGGGGCGCATGTGGGCGGAGAGTGAACTGGGCAAGGGGAGCACTTTTCATTTCTCGCTGCCCCTGGCCGACAGCGCCGCGTTCCGCTCGCTGCAACCCGGCCGCGCCGTGCCTGAGTATGGCCGCCAGGTGCAGGAGGCGCGAAGCATCGTTGCTCTGTGCGCAGACCCCCTTGTAGTTCGCCTGCTGGAGCGCCACCTGGAGAATATAAAGGTCTACTGGGCGCAGACTCTATCCGCCGCGGTGGCGCTGGTTCATGACCGGCACCCCGATGCGGTTTTGGTCGCTGCCGAGTCGTCGAACGGGCTGGATGTGGCGCAGGATCAGGCGCGCGAGCTGATCGAGGCGGTGGCGCCGTTTGACCTGCCCATCCTCGCCTGCAGCTTTCCGACCGAGCGCCACGCCGGAATGGCGCTGGGCGTGTCCGAGTTTCTGCTCAAGCCGGTGACTCACAAAGAGGTGGTGGAGGCCATTCGCCGGCTCCACTCGGCGCCCCAGCGGATCCTGATCGTCGATGACGAGCCCGACATGCTGCGCCTGCTGACCCGCATTGTCGAGCACGAGTGGACGCAGGCAGAGGTGCTCACCGCCGCATCGGGCGATGATGCTATCGCCATGCTGCCCCAGAAGCCCGACGTCATCCTCCTGGACTTGCTCATGCCCGGCACCAACGGCGTTGCTGTGCTGCGCGAGTTGCACGCCAACCCCGAGATGGCCGGTATTCCGGTGGCCGTGATCACCGCGCGGGGGCCGGCCGAGGATCTGGGCGCGGCGCAGCGTGGCGAACTGCACATTATCAAGGGCGCGGGCTTTGCGGCGGGTGAGCTGGTGCGCGTTCTGGGGTTGATGATGCGGGGCCTGCCGCCTCGCTATGCGGCCGGCCGGGCGCTACAGGGGCTCTGACATGCAAACCTGGTCGCAAGCGGCGGGCTTGTCAGTCCGCCTCGTAGAACACAACTAGCCGGCCAGGCTGGTCAGGCACTCCAAGAGCTGTGCCTGTCTGACCGGCTTGCGCAGGTAGGCATCGGCGCCCAGCGAAGTTGCGAGTTGCGGCTCGTCGAGTACAGAGCAGACGACGACCGGAATCCCGGACAACCGGGGCTCTGCCTTGAGTTGCTGTAACACCTCCCAGCCATCGATCTCCCTCATCATCACATCCAGCACCACCACATCAGGCCGAATCTCCCCGATGCGCTCAGCCGCGTGCAGTGCATCGTCGATGGCGGCGAGCCTGTAGCCGTGGCCGGCGAGGTAGCGCCGGAAGAGCGCGACCACGTCTTGATTGTCCTCGACGATGGCCACGGTTCGCTCGCGCTCGGCGGCGAGCAGGGAGAGCGCCAGTTGCCAGGTGTTGCCGGCCTGGTCGCACGTTACGTGCGCTCCCTGGGCACGGGCCAGGACCGTGATCGCCTCCGGCAGGTCGTGCGCTATTGCACCCTCGATCTCGGCGGAAAGCGTGCATACGACCTGGGCCTGCTGCCTTTCCAGGCGAACCGTCAGCGGCCTGGGGCTTTGCAGGCGGATGGCGTGGGAGAGCGCCGCCAAGAGCAGTTGGCGGAAGAGGGCGGGGTCACCGCTGATCAGGAGCGGCACGCTCGTGCGCTGTTCGATCAGGGCAGTGCCCTGCTGGGCGGCCAGCGCACGGGCAGATGTCATGGCGCGCTCGAACTGCTCGCCGGCCTCAAAAACCTGTTGCTCGACGGCGACTCGCGAGATCTCTTGCCACAGCGCATCGTTGCTCGCTGTGCCGGCGGGCTGGGTGCCCACGGCCGCTTGCTGCCTGTCCAAAAGGGCGATGGCCAGCGCGCGCAGCGCACGCCGCTGCTCGCGTTGGATCTGCCGCCGGCCGAGGCCCAGTTCCCGCTCCATCTCGGCCAGTTCCTGGCCGAGGACATAGCGGTGATGCAACACGGCATAGGGCCGCCAGGCAGCATCCGCCGGCGGCGTATCCAGGCTGGGGCGCAATTCCTCAATCAGCGCCAGGATCAGGCGGCGCAGCTTTTGCACCGCCATACGGCTGTCTGCGCCCAGCAGAGGCCGCAGGCGCTGCAAGAGCGGATGGTTGACCAGGTAGGCATAGTCGTAAAAGTGGCTCATCGCATCGCGCGTTTCGTCGAGAAAGCCGTCAGGGATAGGGTTCAAGATTTCTGTCGTTCCTTTGTCGCAGTCGAGTCGCGAATCCATAGAAACCGGCGTCGCTAGACACTATAATGAATTATAGCGCATTGATGGCTGCTGGCAACGGAGGCAGTTAATGCTCAACCTTGCGCAAGCTCCAAGGCGTGCCAGCTCGAGGGCAGCTTGCTCAGCCAAGATGTGCTCCGTCAGGACTCGTCTTGGAGCTCTCGCAAGGATTAAAGGAGTTAGAGGAACCACTCGTGGAACGCACAAAAGATGCTCTCGACCAGGTCTATACTTGCGAGGTGTTGGTGATTGGCTCTGGTGTGTCGGGCTACTGCGCCGCCATCCAGGCCGGCCGGGCAGGCTGCCGGACCATACTGCTGGAAAAGGATGCCGTCCTGGGCGGCAACTCGGGACCCGACTGTGGCGTGGGCATCACCGGCGCTGACCGCTACAACCCCTACGGCACCGAGACTGGCCTGATTCACGAGCTGCAGGAAGATGCGGCCTGGGCCATGGCCTTTACGCAGCTTCAGCCCCATGCCATGCCCTACAACATCTCGCGGCGCAATGAGGCCATCGTGCAGCAAAGGCTCGAGGAAGCGGGCGTGCGCGTGCTCAAGCGCCATTACGCGCGCCGACCCGTGCTGGGCGCGGATGGACGGATTACGGCCGTCATCGTCGAGGACCTGGCGGCTTTCCAGACGGTGCGCATCGACGTGGAGAGGGTGGTCATCGAGGCTTCCGGCGACGGCGAGATTGGCTTGCTGGCCGGCGCGGACTATGACCAGGGCTCTGAGGCGCAGAGTGAGTACGGCGAGCGCTCGGCCCTGCCCACGCGCTCCAGTTGGGTGCAGGGCACGAGCCTGGTGGCCATCGCGCAAAAGACCGATCACGAGGTCGTTTTTATCCCGCCGGCGGACCTGCCGCCGTTCCAGCCTCGCGTCTGGCAGGGACAGATCGGCTCGCTTGTGCACCATCATGACGGCTGGTTCAAGGGCCCCGAGGGGATTCGCTTCCTCTACGTCACCGAAGCCGGCGGCAACATGGATACCGTGCGCCAGGACGGCGAGGTTTACGAACTGCTGCTCAAGCAACTCTGGGCAGAGTGGGACCATATCAAGAACGGCCCTCACCGCGAGGAGGCGCACAATTGGGACCTGCTCTGGGTCAGCCCCAAGGCGGGCAAGCGCGAGAGCCGCCGCCTGCTGGGCGATGTGGTACTGACCCAGACCGACCTCGAAGAAGGGCGTCTGTTCCCCGATGATATCGCCTATGGCGGCCACGATCTGGACGACCACCGCCCACTGGGCTCGGGCGGCAACATCTTTGCCCACAGCGTGCCGCCGATGTACGGCATTCCCTACCGTGCTTGCTACTCGCGCAACGTGCCCAATCTGCTCCTGGCAGGGCGTCTGATCTCGGCGACCCATCTGGCCCACTCTTCCACGCGCCTTATGCGCACCGGCGGCGCCATCGGCCAGGCGGTGGGGCTGGCGGCGGCGCTCTGCTGCCGATACGGGTGCACGCCGCGCCAGGTGTACGAGGCGCATCTGGACGAGCTACAGCGCGAATTGCTCCTGGCCGACGGCACCATCCTGGCGCGCCCGCTGCCCGCCGAGGGCGACATGGCGCGCTCGGCGGCCGTGACAGCCACTAGCGAGCTGCGCTACAACGACCAGGAGCCGGGCGAGTTCGTCCCCTTGATTACCCAGGCCGGCGTGGTGCTCTGGGACTGGCCGGCCGTGCTCGAGTCTGTAGAGGTGTGCCTGCGCAATGATACGGCCGAGCCGCAGCCGCTCGTGCTGACGGTGTATCGCGCCCGGCGCGAACGCAAGTGGAAGAGCATGGACGAGTACGAGGCTCACGCCCGCGACGACCTGCGCGATACGGCCTTTGCGGAGCTGGGGCGCGTTTCGGTTACGGTGCCGGCCGGGCACTGCGGTTGGCTGCCCATTGCATTCGCAGAGCCGATGGAGCTGGGCGAGAAAGACTGCGTTAGCGACGACGACCGGGTGATCATCGCCCTGGGCGAGAATCAGGCCCTGCAATGGGCGCTGGCCGGCAGGCCGCTGGCCATCGCCGAGATGGTGGAGCACGCCCACTTTAGCCCGTGCTGGCGGCGCCTGGGCGTCATGGCCACCCTGCGTATGGCGCCCGCTCCGCCGTTGGGCGAGGCGACCAATGCCGTCGACGGTTACCACCGCCGGTTCTCCAGTGGGCCTACCCACATGTGGATGTCCGACCCGGCCCAGGGCCTGCCGCAGGACCTGCTGCTCACCTGGCCCGAGCCGGTTACCGTTAGCGAGGTCTGTGTGACCTTTGATAACCTCTGCCGCCTGCGTCACGAGAACCCGTGGGAGAACGCCACCCGTGTGGCGCCCCATCTGGTGCGGGCCTACGAACTGGCCTACTGGCAGGGCGACGGCTGGCAAGAGCTGGCCCAAGTAGAGGACAACTACCATCGCTTCCGCCAACACCGCTTTGCGCCGATCACGACCGACCGCATCCGGCTACGGGTTGTGGCCGTGTATGGGGGCCAGGCCCAGGCACGTGTCTATCAGGTGCGTGTGGGTAGACGCTAGAGAGCCCATCCGATTGAAAATCGGGGCTCTGGGAGCCTGCGCCGACGGGGCCGTGGCGGCCAGCGCCACAGCGCCCCCAGGAGCGACTTCAAGTCGTCGGCTCGGAAGTGACCATATCGTATGGGCCGGCCAGCGGCAAGATCAATGAGTGTTTCAGGATGGCGAGGTCTGGCTGGCAGCCTCGCCGAGAGAGTAGGATTGTTCACAGGGAGGTACGACATGAGTCTTGATCGTTCCATCAGCCGTCGTGACTTTTTGCGGGCTGCGGCAGCCGTGGGGGCGAGCATCGTCGCCGCCGCATGTGCGCCTCAGGCGACACCTGCGCCGCAGTCCCAGCCGACCAGCGCGTCGGGGCAGGCGACCGAGCCAACTGCTGCCGCGGCTCCGGCGCCCGCAGAGGCTACGACCATCTCCTACTGGCACATCTGGGGTGGCGACCGTGTTGACCAGTTGCAGCAGGTGCTCGACCAGTTCATGGTCGAGAATCCGGCCATCAAGGTTGAGCCGCTTCTGTTGCCCAACCCGGGCTACGCCGACAAGATCATCACCGCCCTGGCCGGCGATGCCCCCGACCTGACCATGGTCTACACCGACGAGTTTGCTCCCTCGGCCCGGCGGAACGCTCTGCTTGCCGTGGACGAGCGCATGGACAAGGACGGCCTGAGCCAGGACGTGTGGTACCCCGGCGTGTGGGCCATGAGCCAGTGGCAGGGCAAGACCTTTGGCCTGCCCTTTGTCGGCAACTTTTTGCAGATGCTCTACTGGAACACCGATGACCTCGAAGCGGCCGGCCTTGATGCCGAGAAGGGCCCCGAGACCTGGGCCGAGTTGACCGAGTTGGCGTCCAAGCTGACCGAAACCAACGACGACGGCACGATCAAGCGCCTGGGCTACCAGCCGATGGGCATGGGCGATTGGGTCCAGGCGGCCTACCACAATGGCCTGAACCTCCTCGGCGACGGCACGCCCGAGACGATTGCCATCAACGATGCCAAGTCGGTGGAGGCGTTGCAGGCCGTTGTCGAATGGTACGACGTCCAGGGCGGCTATGATGCCGTCGGTGCAGCGCTCACAGGCTGGGGCAACCAGCAATTGGGCAACCCGATGATCGCCGGTGTCACCTCCTGCATCCGCTCGGGGGTGTTCACGGTCAACGTCATCAACCAGCAAAAGCCTGACCTGCCCTACAGGATCGGCAAGGTTCCCTACGGGCCGCAGGGCGAGTTTGTTGACCTCATCGAGGCGGCCTGGTGCAACTGCATCCCGGCCAAGGCCAAGCACCCCGACCAGGCATGGGAACTGGCCAAGTACCTCTCGGCGGGCGACGGCCACCTCAAGTTCATGGTCGATATGCAGAGCCGGCCGGCGATGGTCAAGGAGTACAACGAGGCTCCCTACGATGAAGCCGCCCGCGCGGGCAACCCCTACTGGGACATCGTCTTGGAGATCCTCAACGGCAAGCAGGTTAGCTACCCGGTCAGCGACAAACTCACGCCCTACGTCAAGCTGATGACCGAGGCCTTTGACTCGGTGATGCTGCAGCAGCGCACCCCTGAAGAGGCCGCCAACTGGGCCCAAGAGGAGGTCGTCAAGGCCTTCCAGGAGGCATAGGAGACTATCGGAAGTAAAGGGGGACTCGTGGGGGGCCTTCCCCCACGAGTCCCCGCGGACTCCTTCAGGTTGGAGGCTACTATGCTCGCAAGCCGCTGGTGGCAGGGCCTGTCGCAATCCAAACGGCGCAACATCACGGGGTATGCTTTCCTCAGCCCCTGGCTGATCGGCCTGCTCACGTTCACGCTGTTCCCCGTTGTCGCTGTTTTCGTTCTGAGCTTTACGCGCTATGGCGTGTTCGACACGCCGGCGTGGGAGGGCCTGGCCAACTATCGCAAAATCTTTGATGATCGCTACTTTTGGATCTCTCTGGGCAATACCGCCTACTATGTCTTTCTCTCTGTACCCCTGCACGTCGCTGTCGGCTTTTTGCTGGCGCTGGGCCTGAACGCCAAGGTCCGGGGTGTGACCCTCTATCGTGCCCTCTTTTACGTGCCCTCAATCGTCCCCCAGGTGGCAGGGGTGTTGCTCTTTACTTGGCTCTTCCAGCCGCAGATCGGCCTCGTCAACTATTTGCTGCGCCTGGTGGGCATGCAGGGGCCCAACTGGCTGGGCCGCCCGGAATGGGCCAAGCCGGCCATCATCATCATGGGCATGTGGGGCGTTGGCGGCGGTATGATCGTCTACTTGGCCGGGCTGCAGTCGATCCCGCAGCATCTGTACGAAGCGGCCGAGATTGATGGAGCCAATGAGTGGCACCAGTTCTGGGCCGTCACCGTGCCGATGATGACGCCGACGATTTTCTTTAATGTGGTCATGGGGCTGATCAACAGCTTCCAGGTCTTTACCACGGCCTATGTGGCCACAAACGGCGGACCGATGAACTCGACCCTTTTCTACATGCTCTACCTCTACCAGATGGGCTTCCAGGAGTTCAGGTTGGGTTATGCTTCTGCGTTGGCCTGGATCCTCTTTGTACTGGTCCTGCTGCTGACCCTATTGGTCTTCCGTTCGGGGCAGTCTTGGGTCTACTACGAAGCCGGTGAGGGGAGGTAGCCATGGCCGATATGTACACGGTTCGCAAGGGCTCGGCTCAGAGCGGGGTCTCCTGGTTTGCGCTCAAATCGGTCCGCCGGCGCACGAAAACGGCCCTCTTGTACGTCATCCTGAGCCTGGTGGCGGCTCTGTTCTCGTTGCCGCTTGTTTGGATGCTCTCTACATCACTAAAGTCCATCCCGCAGCAGAATGCCTGGCCGCCCGTGTGGATTCCGAGCCCACTCGTCTGGCAGAACTATCCTGATGCTTTCAGCTTTTTGCCCCTGGGGCGCTATGCGCTGAACACCATTGTCATCGTCGTGCTCACGCTCATAGGCACGTTTATCTCCTGCCCCCTGGTGGCCTACGCCTTTGCTCGCATCCGCTTCAAGGGCCGTGACCCACTTTTCATTGTGCTCATTGCCACGATCATGCTGCCCGGCATCATACGGCTGATCCCAACCTACTTGATGTATCACAAGCTAGGCTGGCTGAACACTTATCTGCCCATGGTTGTGCCGGCGTTCTTTGGCAATCCCTTCTACATCTTTTTGTTGCGCCAGTATTTCCGCACCTTCCCGGAGGATCTGGCCGATGCGGCGCGGGTAGACGGCACTACGGAACTCGGCATCCTGTGGCGGATCTTTCTGCCCATGTCGGGGCCGGCCTTGGCTGTGGTGGCCATCTTTTCCTTCCAGGGGCAGTGGAATGACTTTTTCGGTCCCTTGATCTATATCAACAAGGACTCGATGCGTACCCTGGCTCTGGGGCTCTACTACTTCCGGGCTTATCAGGATACAACGAACTGGGGGCAGATGATGGCGGCCGCCTCGGCCATGACGGTCCCCGTCCTGGTCCTCTTTGCCCTCTTCCAGCGCCAGTTCATCCAGGGCGTGGCCCTCACCGGCATGAAGGGCTGACCGCGATGCCGGTGATGAACTCGCGCGAGCGCTTGTTGACGGCCCTGCGTGGTGGCCGGCCGGACCGCGTGCCCATTGTGGTGCGGGGGGTCAACCCCTACGCCAAGCACATGAACTGGCGCGGCGAGGCCGACCCCAGCTACCGCCCGCTGCTCGATTTGGTGCGCGAGCACTGCGACGTGGAGCACCTCTGGAGCGCGGGGCGAGGCTTCTTTCTCAACGAGGTCGAGCTTGCGCTCACCTCCGAGGTCAAGGAGCAGGGCGGTTGGCGTACGGCCCAGCAGACGCTGCAGACGCCGCGCGGCCCGCTGACGGCCGTGCGGCAGGTCGGTCAGGACGGCTATGCCTCGCATGCTACCCTCAAGCACTGGATTGCTGAGGAGGAGGACGTCGCGCGCTTTCTCTCCCTCCCCTACGAGCCGGCCAAGCCCGACCTGGCGCCCTATCACTCTGCCGTCGCCGAACTCGGCGAGCACGGCTACGTTCTGCCCTACCTCGATGATCCGATAGGGCTCGTACACGCCCTGCTCGGCTCCGAAACGTTGGCTATCTGGACGGTGCAGGCCCCCCATCTCTTGCAGCGGTTGCTTGCGGCCATGGCGGAGCGATTGCACGCCTACCTGCAGGCGCTCTTGGAGGCGGGGGTGCAGCCGGTGGTGGGGTTGCAGGGCGCGGAGGCCGTTCTGCCGCCCCTCGTCTCGCCGCGCCTGTTCGATGAACTGGTGCTGCGCTACGATGCGCCACTCGTCGACCTGGCCCATCGTTACGGCTGCCTCGTGGTGATGCACTGCCACGGCCCCCTCAATGCCGTGCTGGAGCGTTTTGCCGATATGGGCCTCGATGCGCTCCACCCCATCGAGGCCCCGCCCATGGGCGATGTGACCCTTGCCGGCGCCAAGAGCCGGATCGGCGATGCGGTGTGCCTGATGGGCAATATCCAGATCGGCGACATCATGGAGCGTGAGCGGGCCACGATCGTCGAACAGACCCGGGCAGCCGTCCGTGCCGCTGCCCCGGGCGGTGGCTTTGTGCTCACCCTCACCGCCACGCCCTTTGAGCGCGTGCTCTCGGCGCGCACTCGCGACAACTTGCAGGCCATGGTCGAGGCCGCTTTGGAATGTGGGGACTATTCTCTACTCTGAGGAGACAAGTATGCGCCCAACCGTACATATGATCGGCCAGGCCCACCTGGACCCCGTCTGGCTCTGGTGCCGGAGCGAGGGCCGGGCGGAGGCCCTGGCGACCAGCCGCTCCGCCGTCGACCGGCTGCGCGAGTACCCCGGCTTTCACTATACCCGTGGCGAGGCTCAGATCTATGAGTGGATCGAGGAGGAGTGCCCCGAGCTGTTCGCCGAGATCTGCGAGCTGATCCGTGCCGGGCGCTGGCACGTGGTCAACGGCATGATCGTCCAGCCGGACATGAACTTGCCGCAGGGCGAGTCCTTCGTCCGCCAGGCGCTCCTGGCCAAGCGCTACTTGCAGCAAAAGCTCGGCGTCGACGTGCGCATCGCCTACTGCGTGGACTCGTTCGGGCACGCCGGCACGCTGCCGCAGATCCTCAAAAAGTGCGGTTTCGACTACTATGTCTTTATGCGCCCCCAGGCCCACGAGAAGGACCTGCCCGCCCAGGCCTTTTGGTGGGAGGCGCCGGACGGCTCGCGCCTGCTCGCCTACCGTATTGCCGGGGCGTATCATTCGGCGCGAGTATCGATCGAGCAACACATCGGTCGCGCCCTGGAGGCCAAGCCGCCCCAACTCGCCGATACCATGTGCTTCTTTGGCGTCGGCAACCACGGCGGCGGGCCGACCAAGGCGCAGATCGAGGAGGTCCTGGCGCTGGCTCAGGCCCGCGACGATGTGGAAATCCGCTTCGACCATCCCCAGGCCTACTTTGACGCCATCGCCCCCCAGGCCGGCGAGTTGCCCGTCGTGGCCGATGAGCTCCAGTTCCACGCTGCCGGCTGCTACTCGGTGAACAGCGCCCTCAAGCGCGCCCACCGCCGCGCCGAGTGCGCCCTGCTCCTGGCCGAGCGCATGGCCGTGCTGGCCGAATGCTGGACGGGCCGCCCCCCCGACCGCGACGCCCTGCGCCGCCTCTGGCACGACGTGGCCTTTAACCAGTTCCACGACATCCTGCCCGGCTCCAGCATCAAAGAGGCCGAAGACGAGGCCATCATGGCCTTTGACCGCGCCACCCTCGGCGCGCGCGAGCTGGCCAACACGGCCGGCCGGCTGATCGGCGCGCGGGTCGATACCCGCGGCCCGGGCAGCACCGTCCTGCTCTTCAATCCCTTCCCCTATGCGCGGCAGGAGTACGTCGAGTACGAGCCCTGGACCGACTGGCAGCGCTGGAAGCCCTTTGGCTGGGGGCTGGTGGATGAAGCGGGCGTGCCCGTGCCGCACCAGACGGTCGAGCCCCATTCGGCCACGAGCCGCGACGACCGGGGCATCGATCGCTTGGTCTTCCGCGCCGAGCTGCCGCCCCTCGGCTACCGTCTCTACCGCTTTGCGCCGGGGTTGCCGGTGGCCGCGGCCGAGGTGGAGGGCGGCGCCGTGCGGGCCTCCGCGCAGGGGTTGGAGAACGACCTCGTCGCCTTCCGGCTGGACCCGGCAACGGGCGCCATCGCCTCGTGTGTGGACAAGGCGACCGGCATCGAGTTGGTGGGCGCGGGGCGCTGGAACGTGGCCCAGGTGCTGGAGGATACGAGCGACACCTGGTCGCACGGGGTGCGCGAGTTCGGCCCCGTCGTGGGCGAGTTCGGCCGGCCCACGGTGACCGTGGGCGACGAGGGCCCCTTGCAGGCTTCGCTCTTTGTCGAGCGCTCGTGGGAGGGGAGTACGTGGCTGCAGCAGCTCGTGCTGCGCGCCGGCGAGCGGGAGCTGCTGGTGCGCAACTGGTTGCACTGGCAGGGCCGCTGGCGCATGGTCAAGCTGGCCTTTGATGTGGCCGTGAGCGAGCCGGAGGGCTATCGCGACGTGCCCTTTGGCGCCTTCCGCGCACCCGATGACGGCGCAGAGACACCCCTGCAGATGTGGCTGGATGTGAGTGGTTTTTCTGCCCCGCCCGAGGGAGAGCGGGCTATGGCGGGGTTGGCTGTCCTGAACGACGGCAAGTACGCCGGCGATGTGTGCGGCTCGACCCTGCGCCTGACCATCCTGCGCTGCCCGCCCTACGCCTACCACATCCCCCACGTGCCCGGCAGCAAGCAGCGCTACGACTGGGTGGACCAGGGCCTGCAAGAGTTCAGCCTCATCCTGCGGCCGCACCTGGGGAGCTGGCGCGAGGCGGGGGTTGTGCGCCGGGCGCGGGAGCTGAACCTGCCCGTCTTGCCGGTGACGATGTACGCCCACCCGGGCGAGCTGCCGGCGGCGCACAGCGCGGCGCGCCTGGAGGGCGACGAGTTGGAACTGACGGCACTCAAGCCGGCGGAGGACGGCGACGGCTACATCGTGCGCATCGCCGACCGGCACGGCTATGGCGGGGTGGGCGAGTTGGTCTGGCAGGGCGAGCGAGTGCCCTTGGCCTGCAAGTCGTGGGAGGTGCTCACCCTGCGCCTGGTGCAGCGCGACGGCCGCTGGCGCGCCCTGCCCTGCGACATGATCGAACGGCCGGTTTGATGGCCATTCACCCCGAGGGTCGTGCGGGGCGCTCCCCCCCTTCTAAGAGCCGGCGAAGAGCGAGGTATACTCAAAGCGGCAGACATCGACCGGCCCACGGTCTGTGAGCTTGAGCGCGAGGATGACGGGCAGCGCCAGGAAGGAGAGGCTCATGAAGGGGTCTGGCAATGGGCAGCCCAGGGCGCAGGTCACCGCCAAGAGTTCCTCGAGCTGCGCCGCCACCGCTTCCAGCGGCTGAGGCGACATCAGCCCGGCAATCGGCAGGGGCACGGCCCCACGGACCTCGCCATCCGCCGCCACCACCAGGCCGCCGCCCAGGCTGATGACGTGCCGGACGGCAGCCAGCATGTCCGCATCGTTGGCCCCGGCGACGATGATGTTGTGCGAGTCGTGCGCCACCGAGGCGGCGATGGCCCCCTGGCGCAGGCCCAGCCCACGGACAAAGCCCAGGCCGACGCGGCCGGAAGCCAGGTGCCGCTCCACCACGGCCAGCTTGAGGATGTCGCGCTGTACATCGGCCACCGCCTCGCCGTTCTCCTGCCGCACAGGCAGCAGCAGCTTGTCCGTGACGATCTGCCCAGGGCGCAGGCCGATCACCCAGGCCTGCGAGCCCGTCGCCGGCACACGGAAAGAGTCCTCATCCGGCGGGCGCGCATTCATCGTGCTGCGAACGGGCGGCGGCGCGGCGAGGCGCAAGCTCGGTAATAGCGCCCCATCGCGGGCTACGAGGCGGCCATGGCGCAGGACCATCTCGGCACGGATGTCCTGCAGGTCGCTCAAGACGACCAGATCGGCCCTGCGCCCAGGCGCCACGGCTCCCTGGTCGTGCAGGCGAAAGTACTCGGCGGGGTTGATCGTGGCCATGCGAATAGCCGTGATGGGGTCCAGCCCGGCGCCCACAGCCTCGCGCAGGAGATGATCTATGTGCCCCTCGCGCAACAGGTCGAGGGGATGGCGGTCGTCGGTCACAAACAGGCAGCGGCGCGCATTGTGCGCGTTCACCAGGGGGAGGAGGTCGTGCAGATTGCGGGCGGCCGAGCCCTCGCGAATCATGATGTGCAGGCCGAGGCGTAGCTTTTCCTGCGCTTCGGCGACCGTCGTGCACTCGTGGTCCGACCCGATGCCGCCGGCCACATAGGCGTTCAGGTCCTTGCCGGAAAGCCCGGGCGCGTGCCCATCGATCGGCCGGCCGGCGGCGGCCTCGATCTTGGCCATCACCTCCGGCTCGGTCGAGAGCACGCCGGGGTAGTTCATCATCTCCGCCAAGCCCAGGACCCACTTGTCCGCCAGGAGGGGGAGTATATCCTCGGCGGAGAGCTGGGCGCCGGTCGTCTCCAGGTTTGTCGGCGGGACGGCCGAAGGCGCCATCACATAGACGCTGAGCGGGTTGTGCTTGCTCGCCTCCAGCATGTAGCGCACGCCGGCCAGGCCAAGGACGTTGGCAATCTCGTGCGGGTCGGCGATGACGGTGGTGGTGCCCAGAGGTACGACGGCACGGGCGAACTCAGGCACGGCCAGCATGCTGCTTTCGATGTGCACGTGCCCGTCGATAAAGCCGGGGCAAACGTAGCGCCCCGCGAGGTCGATCTCGTCGCGGGCGCGATATTCGCCCAGCCCGGCGATGTAGGAGTGGGCAATAGCCACATCGGCAGCGAACACATCCCCCGAGAAGACATCCACTACCCGCGCATTCCTGAGGACCAGCTCCGCCTCAGCCTCGCCGCGCGCCACGCGGATTAACTCTTCCTGCAGCATGGCCGTCAGGGTCAGCCTCCTTCACTTTTCAACATTATATCATAGCTGTCGGGCCGCAACAAGGGCTTGCCGGGCGCTCAACCTTTGGCCCCTTGACAGGCAACCGCCAATCGCTATATGATGAAGCGGTCCAGCTATTCTTGGAGGGGATCAAGACGTGAAGGAAACCGGCATGATACGCTATATCCTTTCTCTCTCTGACCCAGACGCCACCCTGGAAAACGTCGGCGGCAAGGGCATGTCGCTGGCCCGGATGCTGCATGCGGGGCTACCCGTGCCAGACGGCTTTCACGTCACGACACAGGCCTACCGCCGCTTCGTTGCCGAGAACGGGATTCAGGTTCGGATACGGCAGGAACTCGAGGGAGCGGACCCGGCCGATCCGGCCACGCTCGAGGCGGCTTCCGAGCGCATCCGCGCTGCTTTCGCTGCAGGCACCACCCCACCCGAGATCGTCGCGGCTGTTGCAGCGGCCTATGAGGCGTTGCAGAACACTCCGGTTGCCGTGCGCTCATCGGCCACCGCCGAGGACCTGCCCGGTGCTTCTTTTGCCGGCCAGCAAGAGACCTATCTCAACATTCGCGGCAGCGATGCTGTTCTAGACGCCGTGAAAAAGTGCTGGGCGTCGCTGTGGACGGCGCGAGCCATCGCCTATCGCCTCAAGAACAACATCGAGCAAGACAGCGTCGCCCTGGCGGTGGTGGTTCAGGAATTGGTTTTGGCCGATGCCGCCGGGATCATGTTCACGGCCAACCCGTTGAACGGCAAGCGCGATGAACTGGCCATCAACGCCGCCTGGGGCCTGGGCGAGGCGATCGTCTCGGGCGCGGTGACTCCGGATACGATCACCATCAGCAAAGCCACGGGGCGGGTGCTTGCCCAGGAGACGGCAGAAAAGGCGCTGATGACCGTGCGTACGGAGCAGGGCACCCGCGAGGTCCCCGTGCCTGCATCGCAGCGGAAAAAGGCCGTGCTCAGCAAGGCGCAGACGGCCGAGCTGGCGCGCCTGGGGGTAGCCATCGAGCGGCTGTACGAGATGCCCATGGATGTCGAATGGGCGCTGGCGGGCGGCCGGTTCCATATCGTGCAGGCCCGCCCTATTACCGCGCTGCCCGAGCCCCCCCGTGGAGTGGAATCGCCCCGACCCAACTGCCGTCTATGCGCGCGGCAGCCTGGCGGAACACATTCCATCCCCTGTCACCCCGCTGTTTGCGACCCTGGGGCTGGAAATTGCCAACCGGGCCACTCAACGGATGTGGGATCGACTGATAGGCAAGGGCGCCCGGAGCCTGGTAGCGGGTGACGGGTTCTATGTGCCCATCAACGGCTATGTGTTCGGCGGAATCCACATGCGCGGTAGGCACCTGTTGGCGGTCATCAGCATGTCTATCCGGCAGGTCCCCCTCATATTCCGTGGCAGCGTGGCGCGCTGGCAGGCCGCTCGCCGGGTATTCGCCTCTGTGGTCGAGGAATGGGAACGGAAACCGATCGAGTCCCTATCGGCTACCGAGTTACTGGCAGGCGTGCGCACCGTCTTTGGTGCCGCCTGCCGCTACTTTACCGAGATCCAGACGACCCTGCCCGCCGCATCGAGCAGCGAGGTGCTCTTCGCCCGGCTGTACGACAGGCTGATCCGCCGCAAGCAGGACCCCCCAGCCGCAACCTTCCTGCTCGGCTCTGATACGGCCGCCTTGCGGGCCGAAAAGTCTCTGTTCGACATCGCCGAGTGGATGAGAGGCAATCCGCCTCTGGCCGGCTATGCCCTGCAAACCCCAACCGAGAAGCTGGAGACCGATCTGGGGCAGGAGGCGCCTCCGGAGGGGCTCTCTGCCGACCTGTGGGCCGAGTGGCGACGGCGCTTCCGTCGCCACCTGGACGAGTTCGGCCGCACAGCGTACGAGTTCGATTTCGCCCAGCCCACGCCGCAGGAAACGCCCGGCCCCATGCTGGACGCCATCAAGGGCTTTCTCGCCGGCAAGGCCGGCAGCCCCTACTGTCGCCAGCGTGAAGCCATCGCAAAGCGGGAGCAGGCCACGCAGGCCGTGCTCGAGCGGGTCGGCTGGCCGCGCAAGGGCTGGTTCCTCAAGCTGCTGCGCTGGGCGCAGGATACGGCGCCGATGCGTGAAGACAGCATCTTTGACATGGGCATGGGCCACCCGCTGATTCGCCGCATGCTGGCCGAGCTCGGGCGCCGCATGGTTGCCGGCGGAGCCATCGCTCAGGCCGGGGACATCTACTGGCTCGAAAAGGCGGAAGTGGAAGAACTGGCCACCGCCCTCGCCAACGGCAACCCGCTGCCCGACCTGACTGGGCGCGTCCCGCCGCGCAAGGAGCAGTGGCAGTCCGCGCTCAAGATCAGCCCGCCGGTCATGCTGCCGGAGAAATCGGGCTGGTCCAAGCTGGTGCACGGCGCGGAGGCCGAGAAGAAGAACGGCAAGGTCGTGTTGAAAGGCGTGGGTACCAGCGGCGGCCGCGTCACGGCTCCGGCCTGCGTGGTGTTCGGCCCGGAGGATTTCGGCCGGCTCAAGCCCGGCGATGTGCTGGTGGCCGTCACCACCACGCCGGCCTGGACCCCGCTGTTCGCGCTGGCCTCGGCGGTGGTCACCGATATCGGCGGGCCGCTCAGCCATAGCAGCATCGTCGCCCGCGAGTACGCCATCCCGGCGGTGATGGCCGCCCGGGGTGCGACCCGTTCCCTCCGCAGTGGGCAGGTGGTCACGGTAGATGGGAACGCAGGGACGGTGACCCTGGAGGATTAGCCCCTGGGTGCGCCTCAAAAGACATAGAGTTAGTTGACTCCTTTTCCACTGCCCTTTATACTATGATCTGATCGGCCGGCAGGTTTGGTTCATGGAGGAACGATGATGAGATGCCTCGCCATCGTCGTCACCTTCGCCTTGCTGGCGACCATGTCCGTCCTGGCCCACACTGCCGTCTCGTCCCCGACCTATGGGCCGGCGCTCATCGCCCTGAGCGCCCTGGCCTCGACCCTTTTGGGCGGGTGGCTGGCCCGCCGGGTGGAGGCCCTGGAAGCCTCGCTCCACGTCGAGAGGAAGCAAAGAGCCGAGTTCGAACGCCACAGCCGCGCGATGTATGCCGAGCTAGAGTCCAAACTGGAGCAACGCACAGCCGAACTGGTGCGCGAGCGCGATATCACCGTGCGCACGGAAAAGCTGAACTCGCTCAGCCGGCTCGTCGGCGGTGTGGCCCACGAACTCAACAACCCGCTGACGGCCATTCTGGGCGAAGCGACAATCCTCCGCAAGGCCGCCCCACCCGAGGTGCGGCGCGGCCTGCGGGTGATCGAGCAACAGGCTGCCCGCTGCGCCAGCTTGATCCGCGACCTGGGGGCGTTTGCCGGCCTCGAGCAGGGCAAGGCCCAGCTTCTCGACGTCCATGCGCTTTTGGAGGGAGCTCTGTCGCAGGTGATCATGGTCGCCCCGAGTCAGGATGTAAAGGTGGTCCGGCAGTATTGGCAGGCCCCATTGGTGACCACTGGGAACATGGAACAACTGCAGGAAGCCCTGGTCAATGTCATCCACAACGCCTATCAGGCCATGTCCGGCAGAGAGACCGGGCAGTTGACGCTGCGCACCCGGCCGCAGGAGGGTGGGGGCATCTGTGTAGAGGTAGTGGACACGGGCGTGGGCATCGAGCCGTCGATCCTGCCCTACATCTTTGACCCCTTCTACAGCCGGCCACGGACGCGGGCGAGCGCACAGGTCGGGCTGGGCCTCAGCATCGCGCACGGGCTGATCCGAGCGCACGGCGGGCGCATCAGTGCCGAGAGCCAGATGGGTCACGGCACCACGGTGTTTATTGCCCTGCCGCAGGGTGAGCTAGAGATAGCGAGCCACCACGAGCACACGGCCGGCACGGAGGTGGCCTGAGAGCCAGGGTCCGGTGTTCAGAGCGCCACGGTGAGTCCTCACCGTGGCGCTCTGAACACCGCTGCAGGTCTTGCCCTTCCGTTTTGACTCCTCCACTTCCCCATACTACAATGACCTTGGTTGTTCTGCACCTTGCACAAGCTGCAAGGCTGCTGAGCGCCGCGCTCGGCGGCGTGGGAGCCGCCCCGGCTTACCCGCCAGGATTCCAGCAGCCTATCGGAGGAAACTATGCCCAAGCCCGAAACCATGCAGGCCGTTGTATGCCATGCCCCGCAGGATTACCGTCTGGAAACGGTGCCCGTGCCCCAGGTAGGTGCGGGGGAGGTGTTGGTCCGCGTCAAAGCAGCCGGTGTGTGCGCCAGCGACGTCAAGGCATTCTACGGCGCGCCGCGCATCTGGGGCGGCGAAGGCTTTCCGGCCTACACGATCGCCCCGGTGATCCCAGGGCACGAGTTCGTGGGCGAGGTGGTCGAACTCGGCGAGGGGGCCGCGGAAAAGTATGGCCTGGCCCTCGGCGACAAGGTCGTCTCGGAGCAGATCATCCCCTGCGGCGAGTGCCGCTATTGCCGGCGCGGCCAATACTGGATGTGCCAGGTACACCACATCTATGGCTTTCACGGTGGCTTTGACGACGGCGCCTGGGCCGAGTACATGAAGCTCCCCGTCGGCGCCCTGAACTACAAGGTCCCCGCCTCCGTGCCTGACGATCAGGCGGCGCTCGTCGAGCCTCTGGCCTGTGCCATTCACGCCGTCGAGCGCGGCGAGATCAAGCTGGGCGACGTGGTCGTGATCGCGGGTATGGGCCCCATCGGCCTGTGCATGCTGCAGACGGCCCGCCTCCAGTCACCGGGGCTGCTCATCGCGCTGGATGCCAAGGCCGACCGCGTGGCCAAGGCCCTCCAGCTCGGCGCCGATCTAGCGCTGGATGTGACGCAGGAGGATGTGATCGCGCGCGTGTTGGAGCTGACCGACGGTTACGGCTGCGACGTCTACATCGAAGCCACGGGCCACCCGGCTGCCGTGAACCAAGGGCTGCAGATGATCCGCAAGCTGGGCACCTATGTCGAGTTCAGCGTCATGGCCGGGCCCAGCTCGGTCGACTGGTCGATCATCGGCGACCAGAAAGAACTCAACATCCACGGCGCCCACCTGAGCCCCTACCGCTACCCCCTGGCCATCGACTATATCGCCAGCGGCAAGGTCAACGTGGAGGCGCTCATCAGCCACCGCTTTGCCCTGGCCGACTATCTCAAAGCCATCGAAACGGCGCACAGCGCAAAGGGATCTTCGAAGGTGCTTCTGATTCCATAATGAGCGGTGGTCAGTAGTCAGTAGACGGTGGCTGTCCCCTGTCTACTGACTACTGACCACTGTCTACTGTCCACCGTCTACTGACCGGATTGGAGGAATCCATGCCCGAGGAGAGACAAAAGCCACGTTACACCGGCATGTTCAAGCATGTGGATAAGGAAGGCGGTTACTCCCTTTGGCTGCCCACCGGCTGGCGGCAGATCGATATGGTGGACGGCCACCACGGCGTCATCTTTACCCCCTCCTCCGATAGCTATGACACCAGTTTCAGCGCCGAGAAGCACGTGCTCGAGTACACCGTCCGAGAAAAGGACGCGCCCGTACTGCGCAAGGGCTTTGCGGCGGGGCTGGCGGCGCTGCCCGGCGTCGAGGTCGAGTCTCAGCAAGAGAACATTACCCCTACGTTGAAGACGCTGGAAGCGCGCTTTACCTTCCTTGAGGGCGAGGCGCGCCGCAAGCGCTGGGTGCGCGTCGTGTACTGGGGCAAGGGCCAGCTTACCCTCATCGCCCAGGGCGCCACACCCGAAGAGTTCGACTATTGGCTGCCCATGTTCTTCAACACCATGATGACGGTCGAGATCCACTGACCCGCGATGGCAGAGAATCTCATCGAATGCCCCTATTGCCAGGCCGAGTGGCCGGTTCCTGAGGATCGTGCGTGGCAAACCTGCGAGGGCTGCGGGCGCGAGTTGCACATCGCATCTCAGCAGGCCTTTGCCCGCGGGCGAGACCACTTTCTGGCCGGGCAAGAGGCCTGGGCCGCCGCGCTGGACCGCAAACGCAAGCCGGCATACGGGCCGCAAGCCGAGTGGGCCATCCGCGCCATGCAGCAGGCCCACTCGGCGCTCAGCGAGGCTCTGCGCTTCCGGCTCGCCGACGAACAGCGTGAATACGCCGTCGAGATGATGGCCGAGATCTGCCGGCTGTTCAATGAGCGAGGGATGATTTCTCCGCTGGAGGCGAGCTATTGGATGCGAGTCACTGTGGAACAGAACTCGCTACGCGAGTGCGACGAGTTGCGCGCCAAGCTGGCCGACCCCGCCCACCGCAGCCTCCTGTGGCTCCCCCAGCGCCTGCACTGGCGACTGCGCTTCTTCCAGCTCACCCGCGCCCTCAAGCGGCTGGACCGGCAACTGCAAGCCCTGGAGCAAGCCATCTGCTTCGTCGACCCCCCTCACGCCCGCCGAGCATGCTGACGCGGCCCTCCCGCAGGTTCCAGGACTCACTACGATAGCGGACCTGGCACATCCTCGGCGAGCCTGACGGGAGCAGCCAATCGCCTGACCTGCGGGAGCAGGAGCGAGTAGCCTACGAGAGGAGCTATTCCTGGCTCCCCATCCTCAGCACCTGGAACAGCCGCGACTGCACGGCCTCTCGGATTAGCCCGTTCTGGGCGATGAGCTGCACCAGGGCAAAGACGGCGGCCATGGCGATGATGCTCTGCCGGTCCAACAGGAGCTGCAGGGGCGGCAGCGGCAGCGAGCCGTCGGGTGTGGAGACGCGAAAGTAGGGGATGAACAGACGCGAGGCTTCGACGCCGATGGCGACCCCCGCCAGAATCCCCACAGCGAGCACGATCAGGTACTCGAGCTGCACCTGAAAGGCCAACTGCCGGCGGCTGATGCCCATGGCCCGCAGGGTGGCAAAGCGGAAGAGGCGCTCGCGCATCGACTTGTGATACTGGATCAAGAGCCCAACGCCGGATAGGGCCAGCGAGGCCAAAAAGCCGACGGTCAGCGTCCCATAGATGCCAATCCGCTCCTTCTTTTCCATCTCTTCTGTGACCAGCGTGTACACATTCTTGTAGGTCACGTCGCTTTTCATGACGCGCGCGAGCGCACCCGCCAGTTCCTCCGGCTCCGTCTGCGACCAGTCGGCCTTGAGCCAGATGTCGTAGGTGCTCACTCCACCGGTCGTGTCGATGAGATAATCCATACTGCCGACGAGCGCCGCAACTTCCTCTTCGTAGACGGTCGGGAAATAGTCGTACACGCCGACGATGGTCACAGGCACCTCAAAGCGGTTAGTCCCATCAGGGCTCACGCGGATCTTGATCGAGTCCCCGACCTGGCGCGCGGAGGCGGCCAGGAACTGGCGCGATACGAGGACGCCGTCGGGGTGCAGCGCCAGGCGGTTCATCAGCGCGCCCAGCGATTCGTCGCCAAAGTCGGGCCGGAAGGCGGCCACAGAGGTAATCTGAACCCGGTCCACCGCCAGGTAGCGGGCACTGAGGGTTGTCCTGTCGTCCACCGGCACATCGGCGCGATAGCTGCCGACGGCGGTGCCGCCCGTGATGCCCGGGATAGCCAGGAGCTGGTCCCAGGGGATCGACCAAGCGGCCGCATTCGCCGGCTCTCCGGCCGCGGCAAGCCCACTGCTCGGGTCGATGCCGGCGGCCTCGACACTCATCGCCGGAAAGACAATGTCGCTCCCGAGCCGGTAGTACATGCGGTCCACGAGCCATTGGTCCAGGCTGGCAGCCATCGAGGCCATGAAGACCCCGACGCTCAGCGAGGCCATAATCAGGAGCAGCGAGTTCATGTACTGTCGGCCCTGACGGCCCAACTGGCGCAGGGTCAGGCAGCCCACCAGAGGCAGGTGGCCGGAGAGCAATCGGTCCAGCAGGCGCATCAAGCCGGGGAAGAGCTGGGCTGAGATCAGCGAGGCAGCCAGCATAGAGAGCACCGGCACCAGAAAGACCAGCGGATCTCGGAAGACGTCGCCAGAGGACTCGTAACCCAGGACGGCGATTGTGCCCTGCTGCTTGAGCTGATAATAGGCATAGGCTGTGGGGACGATCAAGAGGACGTCAAAATAGAGCCAGATCCACAGCGAGCCCTCATACTGCCGGCTGGCCGCTCGGGCATAGTCGATGATGCTCCAACGCGCCTGGCGGATGACCGGCCACAGGCGCGCCAGGAGCGCCACGGCCAGGGTCAGCAGGATAAGCCAGGGGTTGACGCCGGCCAGCGTAACGTCGAGCGGGCTGCGGGGCACAAAGCGCAAAAAGCTGCTCGCATGTCCCATCAGGCGCGCGACCCCTAGGCCGGTAAGCACCCCCAGCGGGGCGCCAAACAGGATCAGAATGATGCCCTCCCAAAAGCTGGCCTGCACAACCTGGCTGGAGCCCATGCCGCGGCTGACCATGGTCGCTGTGACCTGCCGCTGGCCCTCAACAACGATGCCGGCCACCAGGGTCAGAAAGTAGAGCAAAAAGCCAACGATCGGCACGCTAAAGCTAAAGAGCAGGAGGGTCAGCGGGCGGCGCCGGCCCAGAAACGCTTCCAGGGTAGCCAGCGGCGAGACGTCGCAGCGCACATCGGGCAGCCATTGGCGGATCTGCACATCGGCGCGCTGAAAGCCCTTCACATAGCGGTCCGCATACTCGGGTACAAAGCCCCTCTCGTCGAGGTTGATCGCCCAAGAGACAGACCCCACCGGCGTGTTCCCCAGATGAGGCTCGATCCGCGCCTGATAGTCCTCCGGCTGGACGAGCAGGACCATGCGCAGATTGCCGTTGGGATCCGAGGGCCAATAGGGGTCCTCCGGGTCCTTGGGCAGCCAAGTGCCGGCAATGCGCGCCTTGATCGGCTGGCGGCCCAGGATCGGCTGGACGACGAACTCTTCGCCGGCGACGATGCCCATCTCCATCGCCCAGGACTCGTGCAGCCAGACGTTCAGCGCCTCGCCGGAGGACGGGGTGTCGATCGGGTCGCCGCTGACGATCTCCATATGCTCCTGAATATGGGTGACAAAGCCCGCCTTGGTGTTCCCCAGAAGCGTGCCTGCGGCGCCGTAGGGGCTATCCTCGGCGGTCTTGAGCATCAGCCCGACGGACTCGACCGTCACCTCGGACCGTTCCACAGGGATGCCCAGGTTGGTCTCGTAGGCCGAGGCGATGCTGGCCGCCATGTCCAGGCATTGCTGGGATGAGATGGGCGTCCGCGAGGAGGGGAGATAGTACACGCGCAGCGCCAGAGGGGGGCGCCCGACCCGCTCCGACAGCTCCTGCAGCTCGTCCTCCATAATCGCCCGGCTGACGGCCTGGGCAAAAATGGGGATGCTCACCGCTAGACCCACCGCTAGAGCAATACCGATTACTGATAGCACCGCCAGCCAGGGCTGGCCCCGCAACCGTTTCCAAGCAATCCACAGCATACCAATCATTATCGACTCCAGGTTGCTCGACCTTGCGCAAGCTCCGAGACTCGCCGGCCTACACGGAAAGCGGTTTCACCGCCAAGGCTGCCAAGTGACGCAAAGGAAACCTGCATAGAGTTGCGCACCCGTCGGGTGGCCGCCTATAGCAGAGCGGGCTCCCACGCCCACGGCGATGGGAGCCCGCTCTGCTGGGGGTGGGATTTGCAATCAAAAGATGAACTGCAGCGCCAAACTCACCAGGAGGACGCCGGCTTGGATGGCCGTGACCTTGAGCACGCGCCGGTAAAAGAGCCCCTGGCGCATCCCGGCCCGGTAATAGTACTCAAAGAACACAGAGAGTGCAACTCCGGCACAGGCTAGAACGAGCAGCATGCCCCGATCGATGGCGCCGATAGTCCAGCCATAGTCGCTGCGCCCAACCACTAGCCCCTGCAAGCGCTCGACCGTCACCTGGCGAAAGGCCCACCACTCCATAAACTCTTGCAGGGCAGCGCGAGCGAACAGAACGTCGAGCAGGAGCAGCGCCGTAGACCCTAACCAGGAGACGACGTACAGCACCGTCTCCCACCAGCGAACCGGCCTTTGCTCGATACTATCCAAGAACACCTCGCAACTGCAGATCGCGGGCCAGGTGGCAGCTCACAAAATGCCCGGGGCTGACCTCCTCCAGCTTGGGTTCCTCCTTGGCGCACACGTCTTTGGCGTAGCGACAGCGCGGATGGAAATAGCACCCCGAAGGCGGGTTGGCGGGGTTGGCCACCTCGCCGGGCAGCTTGATCGGGCGGTCCCTCCGCCGCGGGTCCGGCTTGGGCACCGCCGCCATCAAGGCCTCGGTGTACGGGTGCTTGGGATAGTTGTACAGGTTCTCGGTGCTCGCCACCTCCACCAGCTTGCCCACGTACATCACGGCCACCCGGTCGCTGATATGCTCCACCACGCTCAGATCATGGGCGATAAAGATGTAGGTCAGGCCAAACTGGGCTTGCAGGTCCTCCAGCAGATTGAGCACCTGCGCTTGAATCGAGACGTCCAGCGCCGAGACCGGCTCGTCGCAGATGATTAGCTCGGGGTTCAGGGCCAGCGCACGGGCGATGCCCAGGCGCTGACGCTGGCCGCCGCTAAAGGCGTGCGGGTAGCGGCTCATGTACTCGGGGCGCATGCCTACGGTGCGCAGGAGGTCGGCGACGCGGTCTTTTAGCTCCTGGCCCTGGGCCACCTTGTTGATAATCAGCGGCTCGCCCACAATGCGCTCGACGGTCATGCGCGGGTTCAGCGAGGAGAAGGGGTCCTGGAAGATGATCTGCATATTCGGCCGCACCGCTGCCAGCTCCTGGCGTGTCATCTGCTCCAGGTTCACCCAGCCCAGCTTGGGGTCGTTGAAGCGAATCTCCCCGGCTGTGGGCGGCATGAGCCGCAGGATGGTGCGCCCGGCTGTGGTCTTGCCGCAGCCGCTCTCGCCCACCAGGCCCAGGGTCTCGCCGCGACGCACGAACAGGTCCAGGCCGTCAACCGCCCGCACTGTGCCGGTGACCCGCCGCAGCAGACCCGTCTGCACGGGAAAGTGCTTCTTCAGCCCCTTGACATCCAGAAGCAGGTCCCCTTGCCCCTGGCCCGAGATAAGCCCATCGCGCGCAAGTCCCGTGGGGCTGGGCTTGGCATCCACATTCATCACTCTTCCTCCCCCGCTTCCGAGTGCAAGAAGCAGCGCACAGTGTGCCTCTTACCCAGATCCGTCTCCGCCGGCACCCGCACATCGCAGACCCCCGCCATGAACGCGTTGCAGCGCGGGTGGAAGGGGCAGCCCTTGATGCTCGCGTACGGGTCCGGCACCACGCCCCGGATCGGCTGCAGCCGGGCCTTGGTGCGGCTGCCGACGTGGGGGATCGAGTTGAGCAGGGCCTTGGTGTAGGGATGCTGCGGGTCGTAAAAGAGGTCCTCCACCGACGCATATTCGACGATCCGCCCCAGGTACATCACGGCCACCGTGTCGCACATCTGGGCCACCACCCCCAGGTTGTGGGTGATGAAGACGATGGTCATGCCCATCTCGGCCTGCAACTCGCGCATCAGGTCCAGAATCTGGGCCTCGGTCGTCACGTCCAGCGCCGTCGTCGGCTCGTCCGCAAAGAGCACCGACGGCGCGCACGAAAGCCCCATGGCGATCATGGCGCGCTGACGCATGCCCCCCGAGAGTTCGTGCGGGTAGCGCCGCACGACGTTGCTGGGGTTGGGCATGCCGACACGATCCAGGATGTCTATCGCGCGCTCTTCGGCTTCCTGCTTGCTGCAATGCTGGTGGAGCAGGATGGCCTCCATGATCTGGTCGCCGACGGTGTACGAGGGGTTCAGCGAGGTCATCGGCTCCTGAAAGATCATGGCCAGCTCGGCGCCGCGGATGCTGCGAATGACCGGGCCATGGGGGTCCAGGTCCGTGAGGTTCACATCCTCGGTGATCGTGCGGCTCGCGTTCCGCTCCCGCGTGCGGTGGAGGTGGATCTCGCCCTTGACGATGCGGCCCGGATGCGGCACGAGGCGCATGATCGACAGGGCGGTGACGCTCTTGCCGCAGCCGCTTTCCCCCACCACACCCATCACCTTGCCGGAGGGCACGTCAAAGCTCACGCCGTTCAGCGCCCGCGATACGCCCAGATCGGTGTAAAAGTAGGTGTGCAGGTTCCTCACCCGCAGGATGGCGCCGGACTCCGCCACGGCTGATCCCTTTTGCTCGCTCATCGCGTATCCGCCTCCCATCCTAGATCGAGTAGGGATCAACGGCATCGCGCAAGCCGTCGCCCAAGAAGCTGTAGAAAAGGACAGTCAGAATGACTGCGACACCGGGGATCATCAACCAGGGATGCTGGAGCACCACCGGCACCTGCTGAGCATCTCTGAGCAGGGCGCCCCAACTGACCAGGGGCGGCAGGATGCCCAGGCCGAGGAAGCTCAGCGAGGTCTCACCGAGGATCATGTTCGGGATGGCCAGCGCCGCCACCACGATGATGTGGCTGGCTGCGTTGGGCAGCATGTGGATGAAAATGACGCGCGCATCCGAGGCCCCCGCCGCCAACGCCGCCTGCACAAAGTCCGCCTGCCGGTAGGCCATGACCTTGGCCCGCAGTTGCCGCGCCAGGCCCGTCCAGCCCACCAGCGAGAGGATGACGGTAATCAGAAAGTAGCGGTGCAACCCCGTAAAGCTCTGCGTGATGGGCGGCAAAGCCGCCGCCAGCGCGGCCCACAGGGGCACGGTGGGGAAGGCCATGATGATTTCGATGATGCGTTGCATCACGTCGTCGGTCATGCCGCCATAGTAGCCGGACATGGTGCCCATGATCGACCCCAGGATGATGCCCAGAGCCACGCCGAGCAGGCCGATGGTCATCGACACCTGGCCGCCCATCAGGATGCGCGCCAGCATATCGCGCCCGAGGGAATCAGCCCCCAGCAGGTAGAGCCGCTGGTCGCCCTCCAGGCCGAACAGGTGGACGTCGGACTTGATGAACCCGAACAAGGTGTAGGGGTCGCCGCGCACAAGGAACTTGATGGGGATCTTTTTGGTATAGTCGACCTGAAAGACGAATTTAAATTTCTCCTCGTCGAGGACTGTCGACATCTGATAGGTGTATGGGCGCAGGCTGAACCGTCCGCCCGGCCCGATGAAGGTGATGGGGCTGGGTCCACCATAGACATAATCGTGATTCTGCAACTGATAGTCGTTGGGCGCCAGGAAAGGACCAAGGAAAACGAGCACGTACATGACAAGCAAGCCGATCAGGCCGGTCATGGCCAGCCGATTGCGACCAAAGCGCAACCGCATCAGTTTCCATTGGGACATCTGCCCCACGTCGCTGATCGGCTCGGCTACCCCATGCGCTTGCGGCAATGCGGTCTCTTGAGCCATCTGCTTCCCCCTTGTCTCTTCTGGCGCCTACTCGAACCGGATCCGCGGGTCCAGCCAGGCCAGCATGATATCCGCCAACAGATTGCCGACCAGCAAGAGCACCGCCAGGAACATCAGGAAGGTTGCCCCCAGATACATGTCCTGCTGCTGCAAAGCCCGGAAATAGAGGGGCCCGGTTGTCGGCATGTTCAGCACGATAGCCACAACAGTCTCGCCCGAGATGATACCCGGCAGGCTCATCCCCAGGACCATGACCAGGGGGTGCAGGGCATTACGCACGGCGTGCTTCCAGATCACAGTGCGCTCAGTCAACCCCTTGGCCCGCGCCGTCTGCACGTACTGCATGTTCAGCACATCCAGCAGGTTGCCGCGCATCACCCGGCTGAGCCAGGCCGTGCTGCTGGCGCCGATGACCACGATCGGGAGCCAGAGATGCTTGAGGAGGTCCACGAGCTTGCCCAGGCTCCAGGGTGCGTTCTGATACTCTTGGGAGAACAGGCCACCGACCTCCTGGCCGAGCACCCGCTGGGCAAAGACCATCAGGACCAGAGCCAACAGGAAGGCGGGGACCGAGAGGCCGATGAACTGCAGGACGGTGATGGCATAGTCGGGGATGGTGTAGCGATGAGTCGCCGAGTAGACACCCACAAAGATGGAGACTACCCAACTGAACAACATGGTGAACAGCGAGATCATCACCGTATAGCCCAATCTGCCCCAAAGCAGATTGGAGACCGGCAAGTGGTACATGAAGGATTCGCCAAAGTCGCCCCGCACAAAGCCGGAGAACCACTTCCAGAACTTGATGTATACAGGATCGTGCACCCCGTAGCGGATCTCGAGCGCCTTGATCTGCTCCGGCGCCAGGTTCCCACCCACCTGACGCAGCCGGTTGAGCTCAAACTCGAGATAGGAGCCTGGCGGCAGTTCGATGATGATAAAGCCGATGATGGCGACAAAGGCCAGCGTGACGAGCATATAGCCCGATCGCCGCATGATGTATCTGAGCATGGCACCCCCCAGAGCGTGTCTTGAAACCCAGCCGAAGCAACCTCCAAAACCGGCTGCAGCCTGGGCGCCGGCAACCTGCCGGCGCAGGGTCAAGGAAGCTGCTTGGCTATGAAGACAACCGGTAGCCTGCCCGAGAGAGCATGCTCTCTCGGGCAGGCCGTCGGTACTGCAACACCACTTGCCCTTACGCCTTGTAGGCGTAGGTCTCTGGGTTGGTCACCGCCGGGTAGGGGATGATCCAGGGGTTGACGAACCCACCCAGCCGGAGCTGTTCCTTCGTCGGCACGTTCATCAGCTTTTTGCTGACAAAGATGATGCGCGGATAGTTCGCCACGCTGCCGATGAAGAAGGGGCCCTGGTCGATGTGGATGTTGATCATATCCCACACATAGTGGTGGCGCTTGAGATCGTCGACCTCGACCATGGCCTTGAGGTAGATCTCGGTCAGGTCCTTCACCGGGCCGTCAGTGTAGCCGGCCTCGGTGGAGGCCCAGCGCGGCGGCTGGCGGTCCCATGGGCTCTTGTCCAGCTCCGAGTCCTCCTGCGGGGTGCCGACCAGCATCAGGCGGTTGCCGCACAGCGGCGCCCAGCGTTCGGGCTCGTTCGGGACCATCCAGGAGGGGTAGAGCAGATGGTCGGGGCCGTCGCCGACCTCCCAGTTGGTGTGGATGTCCCCCTGGCCGCCCCTCCACATGGGGCCGAACTCGGCGGGTGGGACCTGGTTGATAATGATGCTCAGACCGATGTCTTTCCAGTTCTTCTCAACGATCTGAAGGACGTTCATGCACTCGGCGCCGGCATCGGCCGGGACGTCGATGCTGATATCGAGCTTGCTGCCGTCCGGATACTCGCGGATCCCGTCGCCGTCGGCATCGACGACGCCAATCTCGTCGAGAATGGCCATGGCCTTCTCAGGATTGTACTCCATATAGGCCGACCGGGCCTTCTCGTACAGAGCCTGGGCCTCTTCGTTAAAGTTGTACTCGATGGCCTTGGGGCTCATGGTGCCGGTGGTCGGGATGCCGGTGTTGTAGTAGACAATCCTCTGGATCGTCGGCCGGTCCATGGCGTAGGACATGGCCTGCTTGAACTTGGGATTGCGATAGAGCTCGCGCTTCTTGTCGTCGGGATGGTCATAGTTCCAGAAGTACATCATGCCCGTGCCGGAGCCCGAGTCCCACAGGCGAACTTCATAATTGCCCGTGTCCTCGCTCTCCTTGAGGGTCGAGATGTCCGCCAGGGTGGCGCCATGAAAGTGCACAAAGTCGATGCCGCCCTGCATGATGGTGAGCTTTTGGACCTCGGCATCCTGGACCTGGGTCTCGTCGATGCCGTCGATGTACGGCAACTGGTTGCCCTCGGTATCCACGGCATAGTAGTAGGGGTTGCGCTCCCACGTTCTGCTCTCGGCTGCCGTGTACACGGTGCAGATCCAGGGATTCAGCGAGGGGCAGTCCGGATTCTGCCGGAAGAGGATCTTTTGGTCGTGCTCCTCAAAGTCCGTGACAGCGGGGTTGTACTTGGGGTGGAACTGCTGCATATAGTGCTTGGGCGCGATCCAGCGCGGGCCGATGGCGCCGTTGACCCACATCGCCAGGCGCTTGGCCGTGAGCGGCGTGGGCTCGATGTACTTGAGGGTGAGGGTATAGTCGTCGACCTTGATGAACTCGACCAGCTTGCCGCCGGCGGAGCCAAAGTCGGGCGGTTGGTCGGAATGGTCCTGGTTGAGGACGAGATCCTCCCACCAATACAGGACGTCATCCACCGTGCAGGGCTCGCCGTCGGACCACTTGAGCCCCTCGCGGATGTGCACCGTCCACTCGGTGTTATCGTCGTTGGACTCCCACCAGTCGCACATGCCGGGGGCGATGCCCATGCCGTCATCGATCCAGCGCAGGGGCGAGTGCCCATACTGGCTCTCTTCCCAGGCGTTGCCCAAGTCACCAGTGAAGGTGCGGATGCGGCCGCCATACTGGCCGATGCCGTCCACCGGCGAAAGGACGAGGGGGACCTTGGGCAAGCGATCCGCCAGCGGGGGCAGATCACCCGCCGCGACCCTTTCAGCCAGAGCGGGCGCTTCCTTGAGCGATGTCTCGGGTGCCACCGTCGGCACGGGGGTAGCAGTCGCCGCCTGGGTCGGGATGGGGGTCGGCTTGTCCGCCGGGGCGGTGGTAGCCGCAGGCACCGGCGTGGCCTCCGCAGGCGGAACTTCCGGCTGCGGCTGGCCGCCACAGGCGGTCAACGCCACGCCCACAGCGGCCATAGCCGAACCGAACAGGAAATCACGACGGCTAACCTTCATCGTTCTCTTTGACATCTGTGTCCTCCTTGAAAAGATGCCCACCGGTACGGATGATCATTACGCGCCGGCATTTCGCTTCGCGCCCCTCTATCACCTCCCTCCATCGCAAGCTGCCTACAGCTACTCGGTGCCCGCAGGCCTGGGCCAAAGACCGGTAAAGTTGGTCATCGCGGCGACCCACCTGCAGCCATCCTACACGGCGGCCCTAGGTGGCTGTCCCCATCCCGTTGGAGCATAGATTGCCCAAGCTGGCTGTGCGCCACTGGAGCGCCTGCCGCGTTGGCGATCGGCGCACCGGTTGATAAGAGCGGCCACCTGAGCGGCTATTCCAACACCCCACGAACCGGCGGATGATCCGGCCGCCGAAGCCAGAGCGCAAGACGGCGCAATGCGCCTTTCTGGGGCGTTGTCGACGCGCGGCGCACGAGGATCAACCCAGCAGCCATAGCCGGGCTCCTTGTGCACGCTCCCATTTGGCTAAAACAGTCAGACCAAGAACAACGGTTGTGGGAACTCGAGCTACAAAACAGAACCTTGGGATAGAACGAAAGGAAGCAAATCACCCCGAGTTAACAGGCGCCCGTCGAGGTTGCGGGCAGCCCGAGCGGATCCGGCACATTGGAGCAAGACGTCATCATCAAGGGCCAACGACAGATCACAAACTTGCGGCAAATGACCTTGAGGGCGAGAAACAGAAGAGAAACACGAGGAAAAAACAAGACAAGGGCGGGTTCCCGGCGCACAAATGGCCCTGCGCAGCACCGGCCTGTAGGAGTCAACAGCCTGAGGTAGGAGATATGCTTGGAAGCCGGTTGCCAGAGTGAGGTTCCAGATCACCATTCCACCCATGACTTTCAGGTCCCAATCCGCAGCCTTTGCGGATGCCCTGCCCGCTAGACGACCTTGAGGCATTTCCAGTATAGCATGCAATGCAGAGGCTGTCAACAGTGTGGGTGGGCCACAAAGATTGCATCTTACTCCTTGCGCATGATCAGCACATTCTGATGGATGATATTGGGCACATAGGCATAGGGGTAACCGTAGGGGCGGATGCGCGTGCCGGTGGCGTACCAGATGTGCACGCCTTTGAGGACAAAGCCCACTTCCTTGTAGCGCTCGGCGAGGTGGTAGGCGGTGGGGATGTACTCGCCGCCCTGATAGGCATCGCGCACGATCAACACCAGGTAGCGCCGCGGCCGCAGCACGCGCAGGAGCTTGACCCCGATGCGTTGCATGGCCGCGAAAAAAGCCGCAAAGCTGTCGAGGTTGCTCAGATCGGCCGGATCATCGCTATACTCGACATAGCCGCTACGACGATTGGGCCGGTTGTAACCGGCGTTCGCCGCCGCGCCGGACATGGTCTGCCGCAGACGGATCGAGTAAGGGGGATCGGTGGCGATGAGGTCCACGCTGTCATCGGCCAGAGCATCGAGGAGCGCCTCGCAGTCGCCGCAGAGCACCGGATGCGGCCGGATGCCCTCTCGCTCGCAGACCTGGCGGTAGATGGCAATCGAGCGGGGGTTGATCTCCATCCCCAGCGAACGGCGGCCCGCCAGGTGGGCGCCGAGCAGCGTCCCGCCCGCCCCGGCAAAGGGGTCCAGCACCAGGCCATCGCGCTTGGTAAAGAACTCGATGATACTCTGCATGAGCTGCGGCGGCTTGTTGCCGCCTTGGCGCCGCCGCAGGTCGTGGCCCAGGATGGAGGGGTAAGACGTCCTGAGTACGCTCTTGGTAAAGTACATCCACTCCGCGCCGCTCAGTTCATTCAACTGGTTCTGGGGATGCACCCCACCATTGGTCTCTCCGTCGCCGCGTTCGGCCATCCATACTCCTTCGTTATCAAATCCGAAACTTTGCGAAAGCCTCAGGTCGACTCCCAACCCGACACGGCGTGGCTGAGCAAGTTGCCCCCGGGCCGGCGAGTCTTGGAGCTTTTGCAAGGCTGAGCGCGTGTTACTCCACTGGCGTCGGGCTCTGCGCCTGCAGCCCGTTCAGGTCCAGGATGAACGGGTTATCCGAGGGCAGCAGGATCGTGCTGATGTTGGGTGCCAGCTTTTCGATGTAACGATAGGTCAGCAGGTTCGGGTTCTGGCTCAGGGCATCGCTAACCAGGCGCAGGGCTTCCGCCTCGCCCTCGGCCTTGGTAATCGCCGACTGCTTTACACCCTCCGCCTCGACCTTTTTGCGCTCGGCCTCCTGCTGCTCCTTCTGAAGCACGAACTCCATCTGCTCCGCCTGCTGCTGGGCAATCTGTTTCTGCTCAATCGACTTGGCATACTCGTCCGTAAAGTTGACGTTGCGGATATCAAAAGAGAGCAACACAAAGCCCGCTTCCTCAAAGCGCTCGCGCAGCGCCGTCTCGATCTCGGTCTGAATCTCTTTGCGCTTGGGGCCATAGACGTCGGTAACCGTGTTCTGCGAGACGTACAGGCGAACAATCGAGCGGATAGCCGGGCGAATGAGCACCGTATCGTACGTCTGCCGATACTTGTCGTGGACGTAGGCAGCCTTGCGCGGGTCGATGGCATAGCGCGTCGAGGAGTCGATGCCGACCTGCAGCCCCTCTTCGGTCGGCGACCAGAGCGAGTCATCACGGGCAACCTGGGCCTCATCAGCAATGCCGCTCATCGTGTACACCTGCTCCATAGTGCTGTAGCGGTACACCGTATTGATATAGGGCACAATCACGTGCATCCCAGGCATGAGCGGCTCGGGCTGGGTGCCGCTGAACGAGTTGAACACCACGCCAACCTCGCCGGCGTCGATGACCACGATGCTTGCTCCCAACGTGCTGCAGGTGACGGCGATGGCCAGCAGGATCAACGCTCCGGGAATCGAGATCGTCTTCTTTTTGCCCAAAGGCTGCTGCACACTGCGCACTACTCCCCAGATCAAATAACCGCCCAGGGCAAGCCAAAAGAGAATGGCCACTCCACTTAGCACGCTCGCGAATGCCATCGAGATCCTCCTTGCATGAACCAGTGGAAACGGGTGGGAAGGAGTGCCGGAGCGCAGAGCAATGGCGCGTCCACGGCCCGGCCCAGGCGCGACACTGGGCGCAACTCCCTATAAAGTATAGCACATAACACCCTTTCTTGCATGACCTCTGCATCTTTGACAGCCTCCGGCACCTGGGCTACCATTACCCGCGGGCGGCCGCGCTCCCCTCCCGCAGGTTCCGCGACTCACGCGGAATGGCGAGCCGAGCTTCCCAGGCAGGCGTCTCAGCCGGCAAGCGCTGCTGACCTGCGCGAGGGGGACGCATCGAGTAGAAGTGAGGAGACCGTGAGGGAACCCGGCGTTCGGCCCTGGTTCTGGATTACCATCATTCTGGCAATCGTTCTGTTGGCGTTGATCATCCGAGGCTACTGGGAATGGGCCATAGTTGCGCTGCTTGCAGCAATGGTCCTCGCCCGCCTGCCCGTTATTCGTTGGCCATCCTGAGGAGTAACCCATGCCCGACCTGATCACCTTTGGCGAGACGATGGTCCTCTTTAGCCCGCTCTCCGAGGGACCCCTGCAGTACGTCTACCACTTTGAGAAACGCTTTGCGGGCGCAGAGAGCAACGTGGCCATCGCCACCGTGCGCCTGGGCCACTCGGCCGGCTGGATCAGCCGCCTGGGTGACGATGATTTCGGCCGCTACATCCTCTGTGGCCTGCGCGGCGAGGGGGTCGATACGAGCCAGGTGCGCCTCAGCGCCGCGCAGCCCACCGGCGTTTTCTTTCGCTCGCGCGGCTCCGTCGGCGGCGGGAGCGAAACCTTTTACTACCGGCACAACTCGGCGGCCTCGCAACTGGCCCCAGAGGACCTGGACCCGGCCTACTTTCAGGGGGCGCGCGTGTTGCACCTCACGGGCATTACGCCGGCCCTGAGCGCCGACTGCCGCGCCGCCACCTATCGGGCCATCGAGTTGGCCCGTCAGGCCGGGCTTTTGATCTCCTTCGACCCCAACCTCCGCCTCAAGCTGTGGCCAGTCGACGAGGCCCGGCGCGTGCTCTGCGACCTGGCCTCGCGCGTCGATATCGTCCTGCCCGGGCGCAGCGAGTGCGCCATCCTCTACGGCACCGAAGACGAGCGCAAAGCCGCCGGGGCCATCCTGGCCGCCGGCGCGCGCCTGGTCGTGGTCAAACTGGGGACGGAAGGGGCCTATATCCGCACAGCCGGCGAGGAACTGCGCGTGCCGGCTGTGCCCGTGGGCCAGGTCGTCGATCCCATCGGCGCCGGCGACGGCTTTGCCGCCGGCTTTCTGGTAGGTCAGATGGAAGGCCGCTCGCTGGCCGAGTCCGCCCGCCTCGCCGTCACCATCGGTGCCTTTGCCACCGCCACGGCGGGCGATGTGGAGGGCTACCCCAGCCGCGCGCGCGTAGAGGCCTACTGGGCCGGCCGCGCCCCCCGCGAGCGCTAGTGCGCGCATCCCAAACTCGCCGGAAACACAAAGACCGTATACCAAGTGTTCATGGGTGCGGCGCTCATGAACACTTGGTGATATGTGCCCGTTCACTCAGCAACGATAGCGCTGATTACCGGCTTGAGGCTCCGGCCTTTCGCCGCTATAATTCGCCGCAGATCACAGGAATGGAGGATGCCCCGTAATGGCCGAGCCCCGTACCTATCGCCCCTGGCCCCCGGCGTTGATGACCTCCGAGCCGGGTTCCTTTGCCGAGGCGACCATCGTCCGCCGCAAACCGCAGATCATCCGCGACGTGCTGTGCGACAACGACTATCCCCCCGAGATCGCCCACGCCTTGCGTGCATTGGCGGTCGAGATCGAGAGCCGCGAAATCCAGCCGCTGGTCGAGCCGGCGCCGGACCTGGATGAGTGGCAGGCGCAGTGGTGCCCCTACGCCGGGCTCACCTGGCGGCAGGTGCCCTGGTATTTTGCCGAGGCATTCTTTTATCGGCGCCTGCTGGAGGCGGTGCGCTACTTCCAGCCCGGCCTCTGGCAGGGGCACGACCCCTTTGCCCTTCAGAAGCGACGCCAGATCGATGGACCCGCCGGGGCGCTCGAACAGGCGGCCGAGCTGCTCCCCGAGCTGCCGCCGGACCCCGTCGAGGCAGCCCATGCGCTGATCTATGCCTCGCTTTGGGGCAATCGCGTGGACCTCTCCAACAGCCAGATCCTGGCCGGGGCGGCGCTGCAGGCAGGCCACCCGCACGATGTGCTGATCGACGACAGCCCAGAGTTGCTGGCCTACCTGACCGGCCAGGGGCCGCACGCCCGCGTCGACTTTATCTGCGACAACGCCGGCCCCGAGGCCGCCTTTGACCTGCTGCTGACCGATGCCATCCTAGAGCAGGGATGGGCCCGCCGGGTGCGCATGCACCTCAAGCCCTATCCCTTCTTCGTCTCCGACGCCATGCCCAGGGATGTACGCGAACTCATCGTCAGGCTGCAGGGAGCGCCGGAGTCGCTGACCCGCGCCGCCGGAGACCGCCTGGCCAGCCGCCTGCAGGCGGGAGCTCTGGAGCTGGTGGACCACCCCTTCTGGGGCAGTGCCCGCCACTTTGTCGAGATGCCGAGTGAACTGCGCGCCGAGCTGGGGCAGGCCGGTCTCGTGCTCATCAAGGGCGACGCCAACTACCGGCGCCTCCTCGGAGACCGCCACTGGCCATCTACAGAGCGGCTGGAGGAGATTGCCGGCTACTTCCCCGTGCCCTTTGCCGTGCTGCGCACCCTGAAGGCGGAGATCATGGTCGGGTTGGAGGAGGGGCAGGCCGAACTCTTGGCGAAGGAAGACGCAGACTGGCTCATCAATGGCCGGCGCGGGATCATCCAATTTGTCGTGCCCGCCGGGGAAGAGCCGCTGTTCAAATAACCGCCTCAGGGGGCGCATAAACTGCAAACGGCCAAAGCCGTCACTACGTGGGAGGGAGTTGCCTCAGTCCATGTAGTGACCGCTTCAGCGGTTCCCGCCCCAGGGGTCTACCTGGTGGGTGGAGCATCTCCCTCTTCCGCTGAGAGGAGCCGGCCGACGACCTCTTCGAGGGTATCCAGGTCAAAGGGCTTGGGCAAGAGTAGCGTGCCGGGGCAGTCACCCGCAGACAGCCTGCCGGCCGTCATGAGGATGACAGGAATTGATGCCGTATCGGGGGAGGCGTGGAGCTGCTGGCAGAGTTCCAGGCCGTTCATGATCGGCATCATGATATCGGTCAGCACCAGATCCGGGTGCTCGCGGCGGGTTACATCCAGGGCCGCGCGGCCGTCATAGGCACGAAGCACGCGATAGCCGATGTCTTCCAGCAAAGAGCCGACAAACTCGACCACCGCTTCCTCGTCATCGACCACGAGAACAGTCTTCACGACGGCTCCTTACACAGGCCTCAGGCGAGCCCAGGTGCGCCACCACGCTTCAGGAGTGCCGGGGTCACACAGGTCCGAGCAGATCCTCCGGCGCCGCAAGCGGCGCGTCTTGACTGTCCGCATCTCTGTGCAGCACGGCTGGGCATGGCCCGTCGGCCCGACCGTGCTCGGACGCCACAGCCCGGCCTGCACCGGCAATGCACTGCATCTGGCCAATCCTAGCAAATCCTAGGCCAGCGCGACGAGGCCGATCAACACCAGTTCCGTCTGTCCACATCGGAGTCGCTCAATAGCGCGCAACTCCCTCATTCGAGGCGCCGTCGCACGTCTGAGTCGGCCGGTGATGCATGGTGTGGCTCTTGTAAAGCCAAGAAGGCGGGGGAAGGAAAACTCCCCCCGCCTTCCTCAGGCAGATGTCACTAGACCTCGCGGAACTCGCCCTCAACAGTGCCGCTGTCGCCGGGCTCGCCGGTGCCACCAGCCCCTTCGGACGGGCCGCCCGCTGCCTGCCCCTGCCCTTGCGCCTGCTCGTACATGCTGGCGCCCATGCGCTGCAGGGCCTCCGACAGCTCGCGCGTCGTGCGCTTGATCGCCTCGACATCCGAGCCCTTGAGGGCCTCGCGCACGGCATTGACATGGCCCTCGATCTCGCTCTTGGTGTTGCCGGGCACCTTGTCACCGGCCTCGCGCAGCGTCTTTTCCGCGCTGTAGGCCATCGAGTCGGCCTGGTTGCGCACCTCGACCTCTTCCTTGCGGGTGCGGTCTTCCTGCGCGTGCGCCTCGGCCTCGCGCACCAGCTTGTCCACCTCTTCCTTGCTCAGGCCGCTCGAGGCGGTGATGGTGATCTTTTGCTCGCGGCCGGTGGCCTTGTCTTGCGCGCTGACGTGCAGGATGCCGTCCGCGTCGATGTCAAAGGTGACCTCGATCTGCGGGATGCCGCGCGGTGCGGGCGGGATGCCGTCGAGGATAAAGCGGCCCAGGGTCTTGTTATCCGCAGCCATCGGGCGCTCGCCCTGCACCACATGGATCTCGACGCTCGTCTGCCCGTCGGCAGCCGTGGAAAAGATCTGGCTCTTGCGCGTCGGAATGGTCGTGTTCCGCTCGATCAGCGGCGTCGACACGCCACCCAGGGTCTCCAGGCCCAGGGTCAGCGGGGTGACGTCCAGCAACAGCACATCCTTGACCTCGCCACCCAGCACGCCGGCCTGGATGGCGGCGCCGATTGCCACGACCTCGTCAGGGTTCACGCCCTTGTGCGGCTCGTGGCCAAAGCACTTGCGCACCTCTTCCTGCACCAGCGGCATACGCGTCTGCCCGCCGACCAGCACGGCCTCATCGATGTCGCTCGGCTTGAGCTTGGCGTCGCTGAGCGCCTGGCGCACCGGCACCATCGACTTTTCAACCAGATCACCCACCAACTGCTCCAGCTTGGAGCGAGTCAGGTTCATCTGCAGGTGCTTCGGGCCCGAGGCGTCCGCAGTGATGAAGGGCAGGTTGATCTCGGTCTGCATCACCGAAGACAGCTCAATCTTGGCCTTCTCTGCCGCCTCCTTGAGGCGCTGCAGTGCCATACGGTCGTTACGCAGATCAATACCCTGCTCGCGCCGGAACTCGTCGGCGATCCAGTCCATGATCCGCTGGTCAAAGTCGTCACCGCCCAGGAAGGTATCGCCGTTGGTCGAGTTGACCTCAAAGACGCCCTCCCCCAGGGAGAGGATCGAGATGTCAAAGGTACCGCCGCCCAGGTCATAGACGGCAATCTGCTCGTCCTTCTTCTTATCCAGGCCATAGGCCAGCGACGACGCCGTGGGCTCGTTGATGATGCGCAGCACCTCAAGCCCGGCGATGCGGCCGGCGTCCTTGGTCGCCTGACGCTGCGAGTCGTTAAAGTACGCCGGCACGGTGATAACGGCCTGGGTCACCGGCTCGCCCAGATAGGCCTCGGCATCCGCCTTGAGCTTTTGCAGGATCATGGCCGAAATCTCGGGCGGCGAGTAGGCCTTGTCGCCCATCCACACCTGCACGTCGCCATTGGGCGCCTCAGTAACCTTGTACGGTAGGCGATTCAGAGCCTTTTGCACCTCAGGGTCCGAGAACTTGCGGCCCATGAAGCGCTTGATCGAATAGATGGTATTCTCCGGGTTGGTAATGGCCTGGCGGCGGGCCACCTGACCCACCATGCGCTCCCCAGTCTTGGGGTTCACGGCCACCACCGAAGGGCACAACCGGCTCCCCTCGGAGGTCGGGATCACCACCGGCTCGCCGCCTTCCATCACGGCGATTACCGAGTTGGTTGTTCCCAAGTCGATTCCGACAATCTTGCTCATGGGTTGAGCCTCCTAGATAATGAAACGTCAAACGTCATGCGTCAAACGTGATATACGCTGCGTACTGCGTGATGCGTGCTGCGTAAGGTAGCCTGCAGCGGCAAACGCCGCAACGAGAGAGGTTACGCAGTACATAGTACGCATCACGTATCAGCCCCGGCTTGCTCTTCTTCAGTTCCTCCGGTTGCCTCGTCCGTTACGGTGGGCGTCACAGCGACCTTGACCATCGCCGGCCGCAGGATGCGCCCGTGATACTCGTAGCCACACTGCAGGTCGGCGACGACCTGCCCATCGGGGTAGGCGGTCGTCTCCTCGCGCAGCACCGCGTGGTGCCGTTCGGGGTCGAACATCTGGCCGGTCGCCTCAAAGCGCTTGAGCCCCGCTTGCTCGAGGGTTTGCTCGAACTTGCGTCGGATGAGCAGGATGCCCTCAACCCAGCTCAACTGGCTGAGGTCGGCCGGCAGGGTGGCCATCGCCCGGTCCAGATCGTCGAGGACGGGCAGCAACTGAGTCAGTAGCAGGCTGTTGGCGAAACGGGTAGACTCCTCGCGCTCGCGCTCGGTGCGCTTGCGATAGTTGGAGAACTCGGCCGCCGTACGGCGCCATTGATCCAGATACTCTTCTGCCTGACCCTTGGCCTTTTCCAACTCCGCTGCCAGGTCCTCCTGGGCCGGCTGCACGGACTCGGCCTCCGGCGCTCCATCCGGGGTCGTGGGCTGTGCGGACTCTGTGCCCCTCTCGTTCTCATCAACCATGATTGGCGTTCCACCTCCATCACAGCGAGCTGCAATCTCATCAATACCCGTGCATCTGCTCGACCAGGTTGCTCAGCAGGCGCGCCACAAAACGCACTGCCGAGATGGCCCGGCCGTAGGGCATGCGCGTGGGGCCAAGAACCCCCACCACGCCGTTAGCCTCACCCCGCACCCCATAGGGTGACAAGACAAGGCTATAGTCTTCCATATCTCCCCAGCGCCCCTCTCCGCCGATGATGACCTGCACGCCGTTCGCCCACAGAACGTCGGCGATGATAGCCTCCAGCAGGCTGCGCCGTTCCAGCAGCTCCACCACTTGGCGGAACTTGTCCACCTCGGCAAACTCGGGCTGGCGCAACACCTGCAGCAGCCCGTCGCGGTGGATATCACTCTCCATCCGCCGGTCCATCTGCTGCATCTGGCTGACGATACATTCCAGGACGTGCCGCTCCAGCCCCGAAAGGTTGGCGTGGGCCAGGGGGCCGGTGCGAATCTCGCTGGTGTTGGCCGTGCCCAGGAGCGCGTTCAGGCGGTTCGTCGCCTGAGTCAGCTCCTCTTCGCTCGTCGCCGCCGGCAGCGGCATCACCTGTTGGCGGATGCTGCCGTCATGGCAGATGAGGATGAGCAAAGCAGTGACCTCGCTGAGCGAGATCAGTTCGACATGCCGGAAACGAGTCTGAGGGGCGCGAGGCGCCGTGACTAGAGAGGCGCTGCTCGCCGCCTGCGCCAGCACAGCCGCCGCCAACTTCATCCACTGCCCCAGGTCCAACTGAACCTGGTGGAACTGGTGGCTGATCATGCGCTGCTCACTGGGGGGCAACTCGGTATCCCGCATCAGCCGGTGCACAAAGTAGCGATACCCCTTGTCGGTCGGCATGCGGCCGGCCGAGGCATGGGTCTGCATGAGGTATCCCTCGCGCTCCAGGAAGGCAAACTCGGAGCGCACCGTGGCCGGGCTGACGTCCAGGCCGTAGCGTTGCACAATGGCCTTGGAGCCAACCGGCACGGCCAGCGCAATATACTCACGCACGACGATACCGAGGATTTCCTCTTGCCGGCGGGTCAGTTGCTCCATATCGGAGTCCCCTCTAGTATCGGACAGATTGGGCGCTCAGCCCAGCCCCTGCATAGGGCAGGCTGCCAGATGCAGAAGCAGGCTTAGCACTCGCCAGTCGCGAGTGCTAGTATGATAGCACGAAGAGCGCCAACTGTCAAGGGGTATGGCGCAAACATTAGCAGGTATATCGGAGGAAACTTGATAAGAGCATTATCAAGTTAGGAAGGCAGCAAGCGCCGAGGCAGGACCCCATTGCCCTGTACGTCGGCGGCATCGTGAAAGGCCGCGAGTTCACTCAGGGCTGTGGAGAATGCCGACTGGAAGGCCGCATCCTCGTACAGCGACTCGTCGGCCAGGTGGATGCCCTGTACGATCAAGCGCCGGCGCGACCAGCTCATCTGCGGCTCAATGCGCCCCACCAGCGTATCGCCATAGAGGATGGCCAGCGCGTGGGCCGAGAACTGCCGGCGCAGCGCGGCCGCGCGCGATGCAGGCTGGCGCCAATCGTAGGCAAAAAAGTCCCGAGCGCGCTGGCTGTCCCAAACGACCGGGTCGAGGGGCGAGAGAAAGAAAACGTGCGGCGCAGACGGCCCAGGCTGCGCGCCAAGCGGCAGCCAATCAGCCGGCAACAGGTAGGTCTCGAAAGGGTCCTCGACCCGCACCTGGATCACCTTGCCCTCCGCCAAGAGCTCGTCCATCACCCGGTTCTTTTCGCGTTTCATCGCCGCCAGGCCCAGGCGCGCGCGCGAGCCGATCCCATTCAGGACCTGGCTCCAACTGGTTCGGGTCATCGGCGCCAGGATGCACAGAGCGCGCCAGGCCAGTGTGTGCAGGCGCTCGTGGAGCGGCAGGGAATGGCGCTGACAATCCGGCAGAACGCGCTCCGCCAGGTCATAGACCTCCTGGCCGATCTCGCGATCATCGACCAGGATAGCTCCGCTGCTGTGGAGATCGTGGATGGCGCGCCCGATGGCCCGCCGGTCGGTCTTGCCCTGGCCGCGCAGAAAGAACTGTAGGTCGCGCAGAGTAGCCGCGCCCTCGTCCTCGAGGTAACCCAGCACCAGGTCCCCCAGAGACCCCGGGCGTGATGCAGCCTGGATGCGCTCGGGGTCATAGATCAGCACATAGTCCTCAGCCGGCAGCACCCCAGGCAGATGCAGGCAATGCTCGAACAGGCGCCCGCGCTCGTAGAGAGCGGTTTCCAGGCCGCCGATGCGGTAGGCCTGGACGCGGCCAAAGAGGGCGATATCGTGGCTGGGCGCCAGGGCGTGGGTGCGCAGCTCCAGGGGCAGGAACCCCTGGCGGCTGACCCAGGTGACGGCGCCATCCATCCCTCTCAGGCGCCGCTCTCCCAAGAGTCCTTGCCGGCGCAGCAACAGGCGCCTCAGCTCTTTGCGCGTGGTGAGCATTCGATCCTCCTTGACGCACTCTGGTGACTGTGCTATCTTCACCGCCAATGGGCAACGGTCACCACGACACCCCCGGCTGGCTGAACGCATGGATGGCGCCGGCCCGCGGCGGGCCTCCAGGTCAGGGCTGGGTACTGGTCAGCCCCGCATCCCTGGTTGTTCGGTTGGCGGCGGCCAGCAGAATCTATGCAAGCCACTACTACTCAGGAGTATGCTATGGCCCGTTATGAAGATGCCGACTGGCGCGACTCGATGCGTATCCGCTACGACTATACGAACATGCTGGCTGATGTAGTGGGCGAGAAGCGTGGCGCCTCTGAGAACGATGTGAACCAGATGAGCTTTCGCCTCGCAGCCGCCCTCGACGTGCTGCGCATGCGCCGTGGCCCCAAAGACCTCGCCTGGACGGACCTGCCCTACCAGGAGGACATGGTCCTCGACATCCTCTCCTACGCGCGCGAGGTCGAAGGCGTCTACGACGACATCCTCGTCCTCGGCATCGGCGGATCGGCCCTGGGCGTGACAGCCCTCAAGACGGCGCTCCTGCCGTTCTATTCCGATATAATGTCGCCCGAAGAGCGCCGACACCCCCGTTTGACCGTGCTCGATAACGTCGACCCCGACTGGGTCATGGCCGCCCTGCAGCGGTTGGACCCCGAACGCACGCTCTGCCTCGTCATCAGCAAGTCGGGCAGTACGACGGAGACGATGGCCCAATTCCTCATTGCCCGCACTTGGCTCAGAGAGCGCCTGGGCGACGGCGCCGCCTGCCACATCGTGGCCATTACGGATCCGGAAAAGGGTCCCTTGCACGACATCGCCGAGCGTGAGGGCTATCGCACCTTCCCGATACCCCGGGGGGTCGGCGGGCGCTATTCCGTCCTTTCGCCGGTGGGGCTCGTCCCTGCGGCCCTGGTGGGCATCGACATCCAGGAACTGCTGGCCGGCGCCGCCTATTGCGACAAGCTCTGCAGCGTGAAGGACCTGTACAAGAACCCGGCCGGCATGAGTGCTGCCCTGCAACGCCTGGCCTACGACCGGGGCCAGCGCATCTCGGTCATGATGCCCTACAGTCAGCGCCTGCGAGACATCGCCGACTGGTTCCGGCAGCTCTGGGCCGAAAGTCTGGGCAAGAAGATGAACACCCTGGGCCGCCGCGTGCACCTGGGGCCGACGCCCGTCCTGGCCCTGGGCACGACCGACCAGCACTCGCAGATTCAGCTCTATGTCGAGGGCCCGCCGGACAAGGTCATTAACTTTGTCGCTGTTGAGCGCTTTGCCGAGGAAGGCCCAATCCCCGCGACCGGCGAGGAAGATGGCGAGATCGCCTTCCTGGGCGGGCACACCCTGGCCGAACTGATCAATGTGGAGCGCGAGGCGACCATGGCCGCGCTCACCGAGGCCGGCCGCCCGAATTGCACCCACTTTCTCCCGGAGGTCAACGCTTTCACCGTCGGCCAGTTCCTGTACATGCTGGAGATGCAAACGGCCATCGCTGCCCTCTTCTTTGCCGTCAATGCCTTCGACCAGCCCGGCGTAGAGGCGGGCAAGGTGGCAACCTATGCCCTGCTCGGCCGGCCCGGCTATGAGGAGCGGGCAATCGAGATGCGCTCGGCCCAGGCCGCGCGGCCGCGCCACGTTATCTAGTAATAGAGATTCTGATGGATGCGAACCGCCCCATGCGACGCCATGTTACTCATCAAGACTGGTGCAGCGCAACAATAGTCGTGTTCCACGGACCCTGACGCGCTTGGCCCGTCAGGCATGTGACGCAACACCAGACCATACTGCTTGCATCAGATCACTATCGTTTTTCCGTCAGTAGCCAGGGATTCGGATTTCCTGTATAATGGCAGCAGCAGGTTGAACCCATGGAAAAACGAGGTCTAACCGTATGGCGGAGTCTCACGACGCTCGGTGCATGTCGTCCGCTCCTCAGGCGGATGCACTGAGCGCCGACGCTCTGTACAAACAGGGCATGGCCCATTACCGCCGTCGTCAGTGGCGCCAGGCCTGGGCAAGTTTCCAGGGGCTGAAGCAGGCGGACCCGAGTTGTCGAGAGATCGATACACTGCTCGACGAACTGGATATTTTTATCCGTCTGGAATCGCTCACTTCTACGCCTTCCCCCGACGAGGCTTGTGAGCCTGTCGCGTCGTCACCCTCGCCCTCATCTCATCTACAAACGCTTGTGGGGCCCGCACTGGCCAGGCCCATCTGGCGCCCACTGGCCGTTGCCGGCATCTTGCTATTGGCCTGCCTGATATACGGTGCGGCGAACCCGCATCTCGTCCAGCGTATGGCGGATCTGCGCGCGCGCGCGCAGGCCCACCAGGCGGCCGGGCAGTGGAATGAAGCCATCAACACCTACGAGCGGCTGCTTCTCTTCGCCCCGAGCGATTGGCAGGTCCGCAAGGCGCTCTCGGCAAGCTATGACGAGCGAGGCCAGCAGCGCGCAGCGCAAGCTGAAGCCCTGGAGGAGCGTGCCCAATACCGCGAGGCCGCGCAGCAATGGGAGATGGCCCTAGCCGATTTCGAGGCGGCACGCGACGTTGCTCGCTCCGAGAGCGGTCCGGCGCCCCAAATCACCCTGGCCCAACAGCGCCGCCACGCGGCTGGCCTGATGGACGGGGCTATCAGATTGGCCGAAAAGGGGCGCTGGATAGAAGCTATCCAAACCTTGCAGACGCTGAGCGCCGAGCAGCCCGGCTACCGCACGGCCGAGGTGCAGGCCCACCTGAGCTACGCCTGCCTGCAGGCCGGCAACGCTCGCATCACCTCCGCCACTAGCCCCAGCGGGGTGCGCGAGGGCATCCGCCTGATCGAGCAAGCCCGCGCTGCCCAGCCGGAGAGCGCCGCGGCCCGTATTGTCCTGGCCCAGGCGCGCATCTATCTGTGGGCACTGGCCGGCATCGAGAGCGAACAATGGAATCTGGCCGTCTGCACGCTGCAGGGCCTGCTGCGGGCCAACCCAGGCTATGCTGGGGGGCGAGCGAGTGACCTCCTCTGCCAGGCACTCATGCAGCGCGCCGCCGCTCGCTATCAGGCGGGCGACCTGCGCCTGGCGCTGGACGACTATGAGGTCGTGGCCAACAGCGGCTGCGCCCAGCAGCCCGAAGCCGCACGAATAGCGGGCAATATCGCCATGGCCCTCACCCCGACCGCTACGCCCACCACCCGGCCGACGCCAACGGCGATGCCGACGCTCTCGCCGACCCCGGCTCTCATGGTCACGCCCACGCCCGCACAGCCCTAGAGCCTATCGGAAAGAATTGTGAAGAGCACCGTATTGCGATGGGGAAGGCGCCTGTATCACGCCCTCCGCGCCAGGCAGAACACCCGCTGGGCGCAGGCCGGCTGGCTGCTGGTGGGCTTTGGCCTGCCGCTCCTAGCCTTTCCCCTGGCCCGCCGTGCCCCCCAAGGCGGCTATTGGGAACCGGTCAGCGCGTTGGCCGCGCCGGCGAGCGTGCACCTGGTAGCCTCAGGCGCTGCGGAAGGGCAAACGGTCCTCTATGTGGCCGTTGAGGATTGGGGCATCTTTCGCTCTGAAGACGGTGGCAGAAACTGGGCTGCGGCCAATCGCCTGCCACGCGATGAACAGGGCAGGCTGCATATCGAGGCCATAGCCGTCTCGCCGCAAGACCCGCAGGTCGCCCTGGCCATGGTCGACAATGAGGCCGTCGCCGGTTGGGCACCAATATACAAAACGGCGGACGGCGGGCGCACCTGGATCGCGCGGCGTGGCTTGCTCCCCCTCAACCTAGAGGCTATCGCCATCGGCCCAGCCGGAACCGCCTACGCCGCCCACGGCTGGCGCATCTACCGCAGCCCCAACGAGGGCGATACCTGGCTCCAGGCGGGCCGGCGCCCTCCGGCCGGGCGCGCCTTGGCCATCGCCGAGGACGGTGTGACGGGCGCTCTCTATGTGGGCACCGAGGATCAGGGTCTGTGGGCCACGATGGATAACGGGATGAGTTGGTATCCCTCTCTCCCCCATCGCTCCGTGTATGCCATCGCCGCCTCCGACAGCGGCTGGGTCTACGCCGGCACCCAGGATGGGCTCTACTGCAGCACAGACCACGGCGCTTCCTGGCGCGCACTGGGACCTCTGGGCATGGACGGCCACCCAGACGCGCTAGCCGTCCGCTCCGGGTCGCCGGACAGTCTCTTCGTCAGCCTGGAGGGCCGGGCGATCCTTCACTCTCCGGATGGTGGCGCCAACTGGCAGGCCCTGCCGCCGGTACCTGTCGGGGTCGAGGTCACCGCGCTGGCCGCCGACCCGCTCTCGCCCGAGCAACTCTACGTGGGTACCACCCGCGGGCTCTGGCGTTGCCGCCTGCAGCCCCCGTCCGCCGGGGGAGGGTAGAGGTCACTGTGATCGCATCTAGGGATGGCACGAACCGGTCACCTCGCCTGGATGCCCTCCTGGCCGATGAAGGCCGCCTGGGCACGCCCCTACGCGCCCTCCTGTGGCTTGCCGGGCTCATGCTCCTGCGGGCCGTGCATGGGGGCAGCCTCTCCGCCGGCGCCTCATGGGTGTTGCGGCTCTATCTGGCCATCATCCTTCTCATCGCCGCGGCCGTCGTGCTACGGCTCACCCCCGTCGGGCGGCGGCTCCGTTCCGACGACCTGAGTCGCTCGCTGCTGCTGGGCGCCTCGCTCGTGGACCTGCTGTTCATCAGCCTGCTCGTCTTCCACAGCGGCGGCCCCCTCAGCGACGCCGCCCTGCTCTACCCCCTGCTGATGCTGCGAGTAGCCACCCTGTACCCTACCCTGCCCGAGAGCGCCGCCGTGGCCGTTCTGTGTGGGCCGGCCTACGCGGGCACGCTCTATCTGCAGGCCGGCGGCTGGTTCTTCCTCACCCAGCCGTTCTTTGTCTGGCGATATCTGGCCCTGTTCGCCGCTTCACTGGGCGGGCTCGCGCTCGGTTGGACCCTCGCCGGCTACCAGCGCCGCTTGCAGGAGGTCGAGGCCCGCTTGAACTCGAGCCGCGGCGACATGGCCCGCCAGACGTTGACCCTGCAGCAGACCGCCGCTGACCTCAGCCGGCGCGTGCAGCAACTGCGGATGCTCCAGGAAGGCATCAAGGCCATCAACTCGTCGCTGGCCCTGGAAGACTTGCTGACCCTGATCGTCACCAACGCCGCCCAAGTTGTGCGCGAGGCACGCTGCTCCCTGGCTCTCGTCGATGACGACTCCGGCTTTGCCTCGGTGCGCGCCGTATCGGACCTGCCGGCAGACCGCATGCGGGCTACCCACCTGGCCGCCGGCGAAGGGATCGTCGATTGGGTCGTCCGCACCGCCATGCCGGCGCGCATCGCTCGCGCGGCGGATGACCCGCGCATCAAGGGAACGCCCGACCCCGGCGTCGCTTCACTGATCAGCGTACCGCTAACCGCCGGTGGCCGCGTGCTCGGCGCCCTCACGGCCACTGCCCCCAATGAGGATGCCTTTTCCGATGAGGACCTGGAAGCGCTGGCCGCCTTTGCCGCCCAGGCCGTGGTGGCCGTCAAGAACGCCCGACTATATCAGAGCGTTCAACAGCGGCGTAGCGAGCTGGAGGCCATGCTGCGCGGCATCGGCGACGCCGTCATCGCCACGGACTCGCGCCTGCGCCTGACTCTGCTGAACCCCATCGCCGCCCGCGTTTTCGGCGTCTCCCCGGGGGTCACGGCCGGCCAGCCCCTGCCGGAGATCATCGCCAACCCCGACCTGATCGCCCTTTCTGCCGATGCTCTGAAAGGGGGCGAGGAATCGCTCATCCGCGAGTTCGCCTTGCCTACCGAGCCGGGAGGGCAACCGCCGCGCTTTTACCAGGCCCTGGCCTCACCGGTGCGCGACGAGGAGGGGGAGGTGGGCGGCATCGTCATCGTCCTGCGGGATATCACCGAGCAGCGCGAACTAGATAGGGTCAAGTCGGACTTTTTGTCCGTCGTTTCCCACGAACTCAAGACGCCCCTGCATTCGATCAAGGGCTTTGTAGACATCATCCTCATGGGCAAGACGGGTCCGGTTACCGCCACCCAACGCGACTTTTTGGGCACCGTGAAGCAGCAGGCCGACGCTCTGCAGAGTATGATCAATGACCTGCTCGAGTTCTCGCGTCTGGAAGCGGGGCGCGTCCGCCTGCGCATCGAGCGCCTGCTGTTGGGGCAGTTGGTACGCGGAGTGGTGGCGCGCCTGGAACCGCTGGCCGAGGAGGCGGGCCTGAGCCTGGTGAACGAGGTTCCCGGCGATATGGGGCTCATCTCGGCCGACGAGGCGCGCATCGAGCAGGTCGTCACCAACCTGCTCTCCAACGCCATAAAGTTCACGCCCCAAGGCAGTGTGACCATCAGCGCCGTCGACCTGGGCGATGAGGTCCAGGTCACCGTGGCTGATACCGGCATCGGCATCCCCGCCGGGCAACTGGAGCGCATCTTTCAGCGCTTTTACCAGGTGGACGGCACGGTCACCCGCTCCTACCGCGGCGCCGGGCTGGGTTTGACAATCTGCAAACATATTGTAGAGTATCATGGAGGGCGCATATGGGTGGAAAGCACGGAGGGCCAGGGCAGCGCCTTTCACTTTGTGCTGCCCAAGAGCCAGCATGATCCCGACGCCCCACCCATCAGCTTCTCCGTTCTGCCGCCCAGCCGTTCCTAGCCTTAAATCTGTGCCTGGCAGCAGCCGGCCCAGAGAATCCGCTCCGGCCCTATGCAAAGCATGGTGCCGGGATGCCACAGCGCAAGAGTGAAGGTAGCCATGGACTCTACCCATATCAAGACCGTTCGCTACTTTATCGCCGGCCTGGGGGCCATCGGCCGGCGCTTTGTGGGGTTGACCCAAAGCCAAGGGGCGCTGCTCGCGGGGCGCTATGGCCTACGCCTGCTGGCGGTGGGCGCGGCCGACTCCTCCGGCGCCGCTCTGGATTCCGCAGGGCTCGACCCGGGCCGGATTGTCGCCCTGAAGGAGGCCGGCCAGGGCGTGGCCACCTACCCCGGCACCGGGCGGCCACACATGCCCGTCGACGCGGCGTTGGCCCAGTCGCAGATCGACCTCCTGGTCGAGGCGACGCCGACCAACCTGCGAGACGCCCAGCCCGGCCTGGGCTGCATCCGCGCCGCCCTCTCGCGCGGGGTGCCCGTCGTCACGGCCAGCAAGGGCCCGCTTGTGCTCGCCTATCAAGAGTTGGCCTCCCTGGCACAGCAGATGGGGGCGCGGCTGGCCTTCAGCGGCGCCGTGGCCGGCGGCCTGCCCACCATCAACCTGGGCCGGCGCGACCTGGCCGGCGCCACGGTGCAGCGGGTCGAAGGCATCTTTAATAGCACCACCAACTATATCCTCACCACCATGGCCGAAGAGGGCCTCCACTTCAGTGCAGCCCTGGCCGAGGCCCAGCGCCGCGGCGTCGCCGAGGCCGACCCCAGCCTGGATGTAGACGGCCTGGACGCCGCAGCCAAACTGCTCATCGTCGCCAACAGCGTCCTGGCGCAGCCCACTGCCCTGGCCGATATCGCCGTCGAGGGCATCCGCGGCATCTCGACGGAACGCCTGGCCGAGGTGGGGCGCCAGGGGCGGGTGCTCAAGCTGCTGGCCCTGGCCGAGCGGGTGGGAGATGTCTACCGCCTCTCCGTTCGCCCCACAGCACTCGAGCGCAGCCACCCCCTGGCCCAACTGCGTCCGTGGGAGATGGGCGTGCGCTACACGACCGATACCATGGGCGTCATCTACTCGGTGATCGATGAACCGGACCCGTTGCCGACCGCGGCAGCGGTGTTGCGCGATGTGATCGACGTCCTCGGCGGATAGGGAGAGGAGAGATGCTGCGCGCCATCGGCATCGACCTAGGAACCAGCAAGGCCGCCGTCAGCACGCTGCAGCGCGGCGAGGCGGTGGCCGTCTTTGGCCGCGAGCGTAGCCCGCTGGTTCCCTCGCTGCTGGGTTTCGGCCCGGCCGGCCGCCTGCTGCTGGGGCAGGAGGCGCGCACCCTGGGCGGCGAGGCTGCCGTGCACGTGGGCTCGCTCTTCCGCCCGGAAGCCGGCCGCTTGCCGCGCACGCCGCGCAGCCGGCGGCATACGCCGGTCGACCTTGTGGCCCTCTTCCTGGCCCAGCTCCGCCAGGGGGCCGAGGCGGCCCTCGGCGAGCCCGTGCGCCGGGCCGTGCTGACGGCCCCGGTCTCGGCCGGCCAGGCCCAACTGGCTGTGCTGCATGAGGCTGCCGCCCTGGCCGGGCTCTACACCCTGGCTATCATCCCTGCGCCCCTTGCCTTCCTCCTGGCCTATGCTATCGAGCACCCCCAGAGCCCGCATCGCCTGGTCCTGGTCTTTGATCTGGGCGCCGGTGGGCTCGATGTGACCGTGGCGCGGCTCTTCCATGGGGCGATGACCGTGCTGGGGCTGGCCGGTGAGGACTGGCTGGGGGGAGAGGACCTGACCGACACGATCGTCGCGGCGCTGCTCCGGCGCCTGCAGGCCGAGCGCCGGCTGCCTCTCGACGAGAGCCAGGCCGCCCGCCGGCGCCTGCGCCGGCGCCTGCATCTTGTGGCCGAGGAGGCCAAGGTGGCTCTCTCGACCGTCGATCGCGTGACCATCCCACTGACTCGAAAGACAACGGGTTTCGCCGTGAACCTGAGCGAGACGGTGACCCAGGGCGAGTACGAGGCGTTGATCCGGCCCCGCCTGGACGAAGCCCTTGAGGTCTGCAACCGGGCGTTGCTGGCCGCCGGGCTGGCGAGGGAGCGGATCGACGGCATCCTGCTGGCGGGCGGCTCCAGCCGTATCCCCTTCGTCCAGAACCTGCTCGCGCAGCATTTTCCCAATGCCCACCTGCTGCGCGACGTGAACCCGCTGCTGGGCGCGGCCATGGGCGCCGCGCTGATGACGGGGCTGCTGCCGGAGGTGCCCTGCCCCGCCTGCGGCCGCCGTAACCCTATCGAACGGCTCGCCTGCGCGGGCTGTGGAACCGCTCTGGCCGGCGAGGAACGGGTGACCTGCCCCCGCTGCTTCCTGCTCAACGATGCCCGGCGGCGCGCCTGCCGCGGGTGCGGGGGGTCACTGCGCGGCGCCCTTCTACAGAGCACGCGGGCCCACCCGGCGCATCACACCTGTTGCCCGCGCTGCGGCGTGCCCATGCCCCACAGCCGGGCCACCTGCGCCGCCTGCCACGCTCCACTCGGCGAGCCCCAACCCACCGGCCTGCGCTGCCCCCACTGCACTGAGGTATTGCCGGCGGGCAGCTATGCCTGCCCGGCCTGCGGCGAACTGGCCGGGCCGTTCGTGGGGAATATCAGCCGGCGCGCTTTGGGCATCGAAGGCGAGGACGGCCGGCTGGACGTGATCCTGCCCCGCGGGCAGAGCATACCCAGCCCCTGCTCTGTATACCGCGAGTTCTGCACCGACAGCCTCGGCGGGCAATCGCTGCAGGTGCCCATCTACGAGGGCGATAGACCCCGGGCACGCGACAACCCCGTCTGCGCCCACTTGCGCCTCAGCCTGCCCAAGGGCCTTCCGGCGCAGAGCATCGTCCGCGTCGGCTTTGCCCTCGGCCGCGACGGGCTGCTTCAGGCCGTCGCCGAATTGTCGAATGCACCCTGTGAGCACATCGAGGTCGAACTGGCGCGCAGCTAACCATCTCCATTGGCCGGGCATATCACAGAACTGCCGGGAAGCGGAACCGGGCCGGCCGATTCGACAAAAGGGCCGATCTGCTGTATTCTATACGCTTGCCTGCAAGCGCCTATCCCCAGAGCCACGAGTGCCCGAAGGCACTTGGGGTGCCTGAAGGCACCTGGGGAATAGGCTTGTTCTAGAAGCACCTGAGGAGGAATTGCTTTGGCGAATACCAAGTCTGCGATCAAGGCCCTGCGCCAATCGGAGCGGCGGCGCATCCGCAATCGCGCCATCCGCAGCCGCACGCGCACCTTTGTCAAAAAGGCCCGGGCCGCTGTCGGCAGCGCGCCGCAGCCCGAGACGG